>DATJOW010000099.1:0-7705 GCA_035506715.1 Candidatus Acidiferrum sp.
AACTCCCAGCTTGTTGCGCTTGTACCACGCTACGACCAGGTCGCTGAAGCCGGCATTGGTCTCAGCATTGACAGGAATGATGACGCCGCTGCGGTTGGTGCGAACGTAGGCCGGGTTGCTTCCCGCGCCGTCGTAGTAGGCGTTCGTGAACAGCACATAGCCATTGCGACCAGGATAATCATCGTGGTTCGTATTGGTGATGGCCGAGCCAACCGTAGCCGTGACGTTGGTGACCAGGATGTTCGTGTCGTTCCAGGCAAAAGTGCGGGCGACGGTGAAGCGCACCAGTTGCTTGCTGGGATTCGGCGGATTCCCATTGCTGACGAGATACTGGAAAACGCTGTAGCCGGGCACGGATGAGGTAAAGACTTTTGAACCTGTATCCACCGCCGCGCCGTCCGCGGTGTAGTAGGCCAGGCTGGCAAAGCTGTAATTGAAGTTGGTGAAGGGCGGCTGCAACTCGACCGGGGCGCCCGCCACCTGAATGTCCGGGTCTCTGGGCCAGACGTTGTAGGAAATAGTCGTGTTCAGGACCTCGTTGGTGAACACCTGCCGGATGACCTGGTCGCCGAACTGGGTCTCATTGGTGTAGGTGGTATAGATGCCGGTGTGCCAGCCGATGAACGCAACCACCGGCCGGATAGCAAACAGCTTGGTGTCGTTCTGACTCCAGTAAAACGCATTCTGCGGGCTGTCATCCTGAGACGGAATCTGAACCAGAGTGACTTGCGGCATGGTTGGAAGCGTGCCGTCGGGGCGAAATACGCGCCGCCCGATTTCCGTGGCGGGGAACAGCAGGAACGCGCGTGTCTGTCCATCGTGCTGGCCAACGCCCACGATCTGCCCCTGATTATTGATGGCCCGCGCTTCGACCAGATTCCAACCCTGGCTGTCGGACGGCAGCAATTGATTCAAATTATAAGCGTGGCCGTCCTCGTAATAGAAGGCCTGCCACTGGCTGTTGGTATCGAGCGCGGTTCCGACCGCCTGCCGGAAGTGGTTCATGTCATTGATGCGCGCCGAGCCGCCTCCCAGCATGTCGCCTAAATCTGACCAACTGCCCGACAGCGCGATTGCCGCGTGAGTCTGGCCATTGGTGAACAAGTAACCCGCCACTTCCCCGGCATCATTGATGGTAGTGGCAACCAACCCGTCTGCGCCGGGCGGTTGGATCAGATTGGTAAATGTGGCGCCATAATAATCGTACACAAAGGCATTGGTCTGCCCGGTCCCGGTGACGGAGTATCCGACGATGGTGCGCTGATTGTTGACTGCGGTCGCAAAGGCTTGCGTGGCGCCAGTCGGCACCCCGAGATCGGTCATGGGTTGTATGCCGGCGACGAAGGGATGATAAACGCCGCCGCCGACCTGGCTGTATCCGACCACCAAGCCTTCGTCGTTGATGCCGGTTGCCGCGCTCTGGATGCCGCCGACCAGCGCGCCGAGGTTGGTCAAGACTGCGCTCTGCACCGGAGACGCCACGAAAGCGTTGAGGTTCGCGCCCGCCGTCAGAGACGCTCCCACCGCCTGGCCTTTGGAGTTTAGATGCGCCAGGCGGCTGCCGTCCCCGCCCAGAGTCGCAGTGCCAATCGTAGTGGCCAGGGGCCCGAAGCCGGTGTAGAAGAAGCCGCGCGGGTGGCTTTCCGAGTTGTCGGTGGCCGTGTAGCCGACCACCTGCCCCGCGGCATTAATATCGCTGGCAACGCTGTAAGGTTGGCCAGTCAGCACGCCTAAATCAATGGGCGCGAACACCAACCGCGATTTGACTTCGTATTTGAAACTTGCGCTGGCCGACAAATCACCGTCACTAACCGTGATCGTGACGGTCGCCGCGCCCACCTCGCCAGCCACCGGGCTCAAGGTAACCGTCCGCGCCTGATTAGCCGGCCCCAGGGGAGCTTGAAACGTGATGGCGCTGGTCGGCAACAGCGTGGGATTGGAACTTTGCGCCGTTACGATCAAGCTCTCCGGATGGGTGTCCACGTCGCTGATCGTAAAGGGCAGCACCAGCGGAGGGTCTTCTTCCTCCACCGCTTGATCGAGAAAGCTCGAAATTGAGGGTGGTAGGTTGACGAATGCCACCACGATGTACATTGGAATGGAGGCCACCTGGTTCGCCGAGTTGGTGATGCTATAGTAGAATGAGTCGAACCCCCAGAAGTTCGTCCTTGGGATATAGGTCACCGTTGGGCCATTGCCCGTGACCTTTCCGCCCTGGGTTGTGATGCGTTGAATGCCGTAGGTGAACGGCAAGTTGTTGGGGTCAAGTCCCGGCAGATAGATCTGCTGGCCCGGGCTGTTGCGGGGGACGACCGCCACGCCGAAATGGGTGGTGTTGGTGAGCCAGGTGGCGGCACCGATGATGGTGCCCGAATTTCGGGTCGGGCTGGAGTCATTCACCGTCAAACCATTGCCCTCATCAAGCCGGTAATATTCCTGCAATCCTTCTTCGTTACCCGTCAAAGGCGACGTCAGCGTGGAATTGATCTGCTCCACCGAGCGCGCGTAATTCCAAATGCGGACTTCATCAAGGCCCCCATGATGGAAGGGTTCGCCGCCAAATAGACTTCCCAGGTACAGCACCGAATCCGGCGGCAGTTGCAACTGGTTCGTCGTGACATCCTGCGCCACCAGGACGCCGTCCTGATAAATGGACCTGACCTTCGTCCCGGCGTCATAAGTGCCTGCCCAATGGTGCCAGTCCGTGTCAGCATAAGGAACCGGAGTGAGCACGTCGTCTTGCCAGAATCCGAATCGGAAGCGCCGGTCGTCCCCCCAACCGAAATTCAATCCCTGGTCCTTGGCCGCCGTGCCCGCCGAAACCAAATAACCTCCCTGGCCGACCGGGGAGGAGTTGGTCCACCCCGCCCCGTTTTGGAGGACACCGTTGAAAGCGCTCCCCGTAGCCATTGCCAGGTTCGTCGCCCCATTCCCCGCCCCTTCATCCAGGGGGTAATACAGCAAGAGGCCGGGCTCATTGCCAGCCGGAGGGCTGAACAGGGTCGAGCGAATCTCCGCGCCGGACAGCGCCACCTGCCAGATTCGGAAATCATAGATCAGCCCATTGAAGTTAAAGCCCCCGCTGCCGTTTCCCCCAATGGTCAGAGTGTAAGCTCCCCGTTGAAACGGCGTCATCCCGGTCTTACTCACGGCCAAAACTCCATTGGTATAAATGCTCATGTAGTTGCCGCTTTGGCTCGACACCATGGCGTAATGGACCCACGTATTGGCCGCGGGACTGAGCACCTGGACTCTCCCGCTGGGATTTCCAAGGATATTCCCAAAATCAAAATAGGAATTGTTGTCGGTATAATAATTGACCGTCCCCATGAAACGGTTGGTGGAATCGTCCGGGTCCAATCGGAACGGAGACTGCAGCCCGGCCGCCGTGGGATGGGCCCAAAACTCGACGGTGACCTCGTTGGTGGGGGCGATGGCTCCGAAATTGGCGACGGCCACGTACTGGCTGTTGCCATTCAGGCGCAGGCAATAGTTGGTGACCGGCGCAGCGGACGCCCACGCCTCAATCGTGAACGACTGGCCGGGCGGAAGGCTGATGGAATCCGCAGAAACGAGTTCGGCGCCGCCATTGAGATAGAGGGCATTACCCGAGCCGATCATCGGATGATTATAAATGTTCGTGATATTCAGCGGCAGCCGTGAGAGTGGAGAAGCCAGGCCGGAGTTGTTGGTAACGTAGTAGCTGAACTCGTCCGGGCCGAAATAGTTGAAAAATGGGGTGTACCGGAGCGAGCCGGCGCTCAGGAGAATACTGCCGTTTTGCGGAGATTCCGAGAGCGTGATGGTTTCACCGTCAGACTGAGGTTGCAGCGTGGGGACGACGCGGAACGCCGGCAACGGCGATTCCATGGTGCCGTCCGGCAATTGCCAGCGAACGGAAAGGTGCGTTGAGTTGTGGGTGACGGCTGGGTTGCCCGCCTGGTGGCGGACCTCGAAATAATAGGAACTGCCCGCTTGCAGCCTGATCGCGCCGGACTTTTGCTGCGCATAGGAACTCCATTGGTGAAAATTGACTCCACCGGCGGGCACATTAGCGATGCGCGTCAGCCCCGAGGTGCTGGCGGCGTTTGTGCTGAGCCAGATCTCGCCCTCGTTGCGCGCGGAAATCCAGAAGGTGTAATTGCCCGTTTGCGGCGGGATCAACCAGCCCCGAATCAGTTCGCCCGCCTTGGTGACTACATTCTCGGGGACTTCGAGGTAGTCACCCATTGCGGTCATGACCGAGGGGTTCTTTGGGAAATCGGGATTGTTGGTGAGGCTGGCAACATTGGTGAGCGAACCTGACCCGAAGTAAATCGCATGAACCAACCCGGCGCCGTTCGCTGGACTGTAAATGTTCGTCCCTTCAACCCGCGTCGCCACCAGATTCAAGGCCGCGTTCGTATTCTGCGGCATCGCAAGGGGTGTATCCAGAGCCACGCCGGGAACATAGATGGGAAGTCCATACAAGCTCAGCCCGCCATGATTGCTGCTCACGTCCCGTAATGTGCCGTAGAGGATGGTGCCGGTGGCCCCGTCGAACCGGTTGAATTCCTCGTTAAAATCAAAATAGCGAACGAGGGTCGGGTCCGTCAGGTCGGGACGCTGATACATGTCGCCTGCAACCATATCGTCGGTCCTGGCGCTACTCCAGATGCGCACCTCATCCAACTGGCCTTGAAAGCTCGTCTGGTTGTCCAGGTCGTATCCGACCCCAATCTGCCCGATGGCCGCATTTGCCGGAGCCGCCAAAGTGGCCGCAACGGCCAGCACGCCATTGATGTAAAACTTCACCTTGGTGACGTCCACCACGACGGCGACGTGGCTCCAGACGTTCAGTGGAACGGGTGTCCCCGTAGCCGGAATGGCATCGTTGTCATTGCCGGCAAAAGACGGACGGCCGTTGTTTTGCAGCGCGAGCATCGCGTAGTTGCCCGGAGTCACGTAGTAGCCAAAAGAAGCGATGGGGTTGAAGACGGCTTCAGGAAGCGAGGAAGGTTTGACCCAGGCCTCAATGGTGAACTGCGACCCCAAGGCGGGAATTTGGTCGCCGGCGGCATATTGCGGCCGTTCGATGCCGAAGGAGTTGGCGATCTCATTAAACGACAACGCCGAGCGGGCCCCCGTCACGGTTGGCACGTTCGGAGCCGGGTTCACCGCCAGCGCCACATAATGCGTCGTGGAGGAACCGCTGCCATCCGTGACGGTCACCGCGATCTGGGTATTACCGGAGCGATCCAGCCGCGGGGTGACATAGAGCGGCGCGGAGAGCGCGCTGGCGGAAGCGAAAAAGAGTGAATTGGATTGAATCAACGGCACGCCGGCAGGAGGCGCTTCGGCGACGGTCACGCTCAATCCTCCGGGAATGTTCTGCCAGTTTTTGCTCGTGGCGGAGTAATCTATCACGATCGTCTGTCCATGCTGGACAGCCGCGGAATCAGCCATGGCGATCACAGGCGGAGTGTTCGCCTCGATGTGCACGGGAATATCGTAGGCAGATACCAGGTTCTGATCGCTGTCCGGCCGGATCTCGATGTGAATGCTCGTATCACCCGCCAATCCGCGCGCATTGGTGAACGCGAGCACCGCGTTGCCCTGGTTCCGAACAATGCTGATGTGGTCATTTGGAATCAAAGTATTGTTGGCCGCAGTTGCCCTCAGGATCATGTCGCTGATAGGAAACGCCGGATCAGGACTGTGAATCGGGTAGGATTGGGTGAGAGGTTGGTCCTGTAGCGCGCTCAACGTCGGCGCGGAACTCGTGTCCATTGTGGGCTTCACGGCACCGCGAATGGTTACGTCGCTCATGCTGCAATACATTGAAAAACCTCCGCTCCGACCGCCAAAACCGAAGGCCCAATTCGCAGTGGGAGCGTTTGTCCAACCACTCAACGTTAGGCCGCTATTGGAGAAGGAATTGGTTGGAACCGGGTTGCACGAGCTGTCCACATTGGTAATTGACCAGGACAAATGGCCCGTCTCATCCACTTGGATATTGAAAGTAAACGGATTGAGGCATCCGTTCATGGCCGGGGATATTCTTCGCCACATCACGAGTTCGCGATAGTCAATCTGCTGGCCTTTCCATAGAATATTGATGTAGTCGTTCTGCTGTTCAAACTGCCGGGTTATGAACTGAACGACCAAACCGAGGTTATTGGTCGGACCACGGTCTGTGAGCGGATACCAGGTCCCATCATCCAGCACTCCGTAACAGAAGGAAAAGCCATCGGCACCGTGGCTTCCGTCAGAAGTGTTGTTCATGTCGAACCCGAATTGGGCGTTTAAAGTGGCCAGCGGACGGCCAATAATATTCGTGGAGAACACCACAGTCGTTTGCCGCTCGGGTACGTTGGGCAGCAAATGGAAGGCTTGCGGAGAGCCGAATGCCGGGCCGTTGGTCGCCCCGCCGGAAAAAGTGACGGTGCCCGCCGGCGGGGGATTGTCCAGCGTCCAGTCGTTGACGATGTAGGCGTCCGCATAAGCTGACCACTTCCCGAAGCATGTCAGCAACAGCGGCAATAGGAGCAGACCCGCACGTCGCACGAGGTCTTGAGGTGTGTTTTTGGAATTCATTGGACCTCGAAGTTCAAAGGGTTCATTGCAGCGGCGGATTCAGCACGCCGACGGTGGAAATGCGTTGCAGGGTGAATGTTCCCGAGGCCAGCAAAGGCACTTTGTGCAAGCCCGTGACGGTTTCCCGGTAGATGCCATCCAGACCGTCAACGCCGTAGTTTGGGACGTTGCTGCCAATCGGCGTGAAATCGAATTGCACCTGTCGGGTGATGGCAAAGTCTTCCTGGACGTAAAACTGGCCGGTGGGGTCGAGGTTGTTGTGGTCGGGGTGATAGCGATGGTAATAGGGATTGGTCGGGTAGCCGGAAGGGATGGAAAGAGTGGCGTTTACCACACTATTGGTCAGAAAGGCCCCTACCATTGGCGTGCCGGACGGATTGCCCGCGTCATCAAACTGAAGGGTCGTGAAGCGGCGCACGGTCACGGCAGTTGAATTTCGATAGCGAATTTGATACTGATTGATCACGTTCGTATCCGTGAGCAAGGCGGTTGTTCCCGGCACAAATACGTTTGAAGAGATGGTAACCGGCTGATTCGCGCCATTGGTCAGCGTGATGATATTCGTCACATACGAAACGGAAGGCGTTGCTGCCACAACCACTTCCCGTAACAACCTGGCGAGGCCATTCGTATCCACATGAATCAACACCCGCATCGGGTATGCAGTAGCCACGGGCGTCGGCGCCATGGCATTGGTGCTTTGGACTTCACCCACCGCTTTGACCTGCACAGTCCCTATCCACAAACCCTGCAAGGGATAGGATTGGTCCACATTTGTGCCCTCGCCAACCCCCACGTCATCCAGTTGGCCGGGTTGGAGGGCGCCGCCTCCGTCGGATGACACGCCAATGTATTGCAGAGTCCCCATTTGATCATTGAGGGAGAAAATCACCCCGGAGGCGCCGGGCTGCCGTCGGGTGCGGTCCAGGTACAAGACCAACTCGACACTGGTGTAGGGCTGCATTTGGGCCGTATATCCTTGAAGAAACGGCCGCGTATGAAATGGATTCACAGCGAGCGGGTCTTCCACCTGATACGCCTTGTTGAGCAAGGCGCCCGTGGAAAAGACTACCGTCCTGGGCTCCGAAGTGCGGTTGGCGAGCGTCAGCGTGGTTCGGTAAGTCAACGG
>DATJOW010000100.1:0-37046 GCA_035506715.1 Candidatus Acidiferrum sp.
CCTCGCCACGCTGGCGACGAACATCGCCGCGAACGTGGTTTCGCCCGCCAACGATTTCGCCAACTTGGCACCGCGCAGGATTTCCTTCCGGCTCGGCGGATTCATCACCGGGATCATCGGCGCCGTGATGATGCCGTGGAAGCTGGTCGCCGACCCGAACGGCTACATTTTCACCTGGCTCATCGCCTACAGCGCCTTGCTCGGGCCGATTGGCGGAATTTTGATCGCTGACTACTTCGTTTATCGCCGGCGCAAACTGGACGCGGCCGCGCTCTACCGGCCGGAAGGCGAATACCGGTTCACGAACGGCTTCAGCATCGTGGCGCTGGTCGCCCTGGTCGTCGGCGCCTTGCCGAGCCTGCCGGGCTTTCTGGTGAACGTGAAAGTCCTGGACGCGGCGGCCGTTCCGGCGGCGCTGGCGCACCTCTATAATTATGCGTGGTTCGTCGGCTTCGCCGTGGCGTTTGGGGTTTACCTGGCGGGCAGAAAAGCGTTTGGCCGTGGCTGAAGTTGCTTCAGACGAGCAGCTCGAAATAGACCAGCGGCGCGCCGCGACAGGTCGCGCAGGGAATCGCCCCGCCGCAACCGGGCGCAACTGGCCCCCCGCACCAAAGGTAGGGACGCCGCGCTGCGGCGTCACCGCCTGCCGCAATCCCGCGTCAAACATTCGCGTTGAACATCTTGCACGGAACCGCCAACATGGTTTTGAAATTAACGACCGGCGCCTTGACGTCTAAAATATGAAAACCATTCCGCTGCCGCCGTGCAGCCATCAACCGAAAAAGTACACCGGCCCGTCGGCGGCCGAAGTCGCGGCCCGGCGCAAGCAGTTCATGAACCCCGGGATTTTTCTCTACTACAAAAATCCCATCATGCTCGTCGAAGGCGCGATGCAATACGTCTGGGACGAGACCGGCAAACGCTACCTGGACGGGCTCGGCGGCATCGTGACCATCAGCGTCGGCCATTGCCATCCTCACGTTGTTGCGGCGGCGAACCGGCAAAACGAAACGCTGCAGCATTCGACGACGATTTACCTGCAGCCGAACGTGGTGCTCTATGCCGAGAAGCTCGCGTCGAAAATGCCGGGTGACTTGAAGGCCTGCTATTTTGTAAACTCCGGTTCGGAGGCGAACGATCTCGCGTTGCTCATGGCGCGGGCGTACACGCAGAATTACGACGTCATTTCGCTGCGCAATGCCTATCACGGCGGCGGCGCGGCAACGATGGGCGTCACGGCGCACAGCAACTGGAAATACAACGTGCCGCACAGCTTCGGCGTGCACCACGCGCTGGCGCCGTATCCGTATCGCGGGCCGTTCGGCTACGACGACCCGGACGCCGGGAAAAAATACGCCGACGACGTGAAGAACCTGATTGATTACGCGACGCCGGGAAAAGTGGCCGCGTTCCTGGCCGAATCCATCCAGGGCGTCGGCGGGTTCGTGGAATTTCCGCAAGGCTATCTCAAGCAGGTCTATGAATATGTCCGCGCCGCCGGCGGCGTGTGCATCGCGGACGAGGTGCAGACCGGCTTTGGCCGCACCGGCGAACATTTCTGGGGCTTTGAAACGCAAGGCGTGATTCCCGACATCGTCACGATGGCCAAGGGCATTGGCAATGGTTGTCCGCTGGCGGCGGTGGTCACGACGCCGAAGATTGCGCAGTCACTGGTCGGCAAGGTCCATTTCAACACGTTCGGCGGCAACCCGGTGGTGAGCGCCATCGGCAAGGCCGTGCTGGAAGTCATCGAGCAGGAAAATTTGCAGGCGAACGCGCTCAAGCTGGGCAATTACATTCTCGCCGGGCTGAATAAGCTGAAGGACAAGCACAAAATCATCGGCGACGTGCGCGGCCGGGGTCTGATGCTGGGCATCGAGCTGGTCAAGGATCGCGCCACGAAAGCCCCCGCCTCGACGGAGTGCGCGCAGGTGGTCGAGACGGCAAAAGATCTCGGGCTGTTGCTGGGCAAGGGCGGTTTGTGGGGGCAGACAATCCGGTTCGCGCCGCCCATGTGCATCAACCAGGCGGACGCGGACTTCCTGCTGGCGGTCCTGGACGAGGCGCTGGCCCGGGGCTAGCGGCGCCGGCAATGGAAATCATAACGAAGTATTGATGGCGCTACGCCAACGCCCGCGCGTCAAACTGCTCATTGGTGCCGCTTGATGGCCTCAAGGAGCGGGCCGTTTTTGCTCTTCCATTTTTCGAACCGGGCCTGCTGTTCCGGCGTGAGCAGGGCGGTGATCCGGTCGTTTGCATTACTGAGAACGATGATCACTTTTGGCCGATACTCCTGCCGCAAGCCCTGCAATTGCTCGTGCGTTTCCGACAGGATGGCGTGCACCTTTGTCCGCTGGTCCTTGTCCAGACGGAGCCGCAACGCCAGATTCCGCTCGATGCGGGGCTGGACGGTTTCCGGATGGGAAAGGACCTCGCCCACAACCTGGCGCACCACGATGCGCGTGCCGACCACACCCGCCACCACGCCGGCCACGAACACCAGCGTCACCAGCAACATGGATTTGAATGTTTTCATAATCACAGCCCGTTGGGGGTCAAAAGCCATTGCGCGGAAATCTGCGACACGCCATCGCCCAAACCCGGCAAGCCTGCAGCCGTGAGCCCCCAATCCGCCGCCAGGCTCAACCCGATGATGGCCGCCGCCGCCCAGGCCAGGCGCGGGAAGAGCAAATTCAACTGATCGAACAGCGGGAGTGTCTCCGACGCGGCCGCGGGGCCGGCCCGGCGGATGGCGCGCACCACGTCTGCGGCAAAATCCTGCGGCGGCGCGGGCGCGGTTTCATTGCGTGCTGCCGTCAGCAATTGGTTCCATTTTCGTTCATTCATGACTTCACCAGTTTTTCCAAAGCCCGTTTCAGCTTCGCGCGCGCCCGCAGCGCCCGCACGCGCACGGCGACGCCCGACATGCCGGTGGCGGCGCTGATTTCCTTCACGCTGCGGCCCTCGATCTCCTGCATCGTGATGACCACGCGGTCGGCGGGTGAAAGGTCGCGCAGCGCCAGGTCCAGGATTTCCGCTGCCGCCCGGTGGTGCAATTCATTCTTTTCATCATCGCTGCGCAACCAGTCCAGCGCGTCCTCGCCCAGTTCGGGCAACGCAATTTCGTGACGGTGCCGTTTTTCCTTCCGCAAATGGTCGAGGGCCACGCGCACGGCGATCCGGGAGAGCCAGTGCTCCAGCGGGGCGCGGCCGTCGAACTGGTCCAGCGCCCGCCAGGCCTTGACGAAGGTTTCCTGGGCCAGGTCCTCGACTTTGTGGGCGTCGCGTTCATACCGGTGTAAGATGGCAAAGACCCGCGACTGGTGGCGCCGGACGATTTCGGCGAATTCGTCCGGCGCGCCGTTGCGGATGCGATCCAGCAATTCGGCATCGTCACTCACATTCAGTTGTTCGAACCGTCGCCGAGCCGCGCGATGGCGCTGCTGATCCGGTCGTCCAGGCGCTGCTCAAACCCGGCAATTTTCCGGCGCTGCTCCTCGGTCAGGATGGGCGCAATTTTGCCGTAAAGTTTCATCCGTTCAACCGCCAAATCGGCTTCGACGGCCGCGGCCCTGGCGGCCGCGGCGCGCACGGCGGTTTCATTGGTGCCGCTCGCGTGAATGGTGGTGCGCAGGTTTTTGCGCGCATCGTGCCATTGGCCGATCAGCGATTGCACCGTGTCTTTCTCGCCGTTCCAAACGGCTTTGAGCTGCGATTTCTGGTCGTCGGTCAGGTTCAGTTTTTGCGCGATGCGCTGGAGGATCCGGCCGTGATCCGGTTTGTTTCCGGTGGCGGAATCGGTGGTGGTTTGCGCGGGGGCGCCAATCAATCCGCCGGCGAAAATCGCGGCGGCCGTTGCGAAGGTCAGTAATCGAACGGTTTTCATACTGACATTGAATACGCAGGCCGCCGGCGAAATGTTACAGGCAATTGTGTCTGAAAACAAAAAGGGACGGCGCGAAGCCGTCCCTGGATTTGTACCTGTCCCCACAGATCACTTTTGCGGCGGGGGTTTGGGAGCATTCTCGCCTCCCGGGCTGCCGCCGCCGGACGCCGGTCCGGGACGCCGACCCCGCTGGTTCATCTGCTGCCATTTCTCAAATTGCTCCGGCGTCAGCACGCCCTTCATCTGGGCTGTGATTTCTTCGCGGATGGACTGCATTTTGGCCCGGCGATCCTCCTGGGACAGGCTCGTATCGTTACGGGCTTCGGCGACTTTTTTATCGCGGGTATCCAAGATGGCTTTGACCTTGGGCTTTTGTTCCTCGGTCAGGTTCAATTGCTGAGTCAACTGCTCCAGGCCGGGTCCGCCGCGCATGCCGGGCGGACGTTGTCCCGGAGGCGGGGCCCCGGCTGGCGGGGAGGCTGGCGGGGTGTTGGTGTCGGCGGCGCGCAGCGCCAGAGTGCACGCGAGCAAATTGCCGGCCACGAGCGCGGCGATAATCATCGGTTTCGTTGCTTTCATAAACTTTTATTTGTTTTATTCAACGCTGCCATTGGGTTGGAACAGCGGGATGCATCGTCAGACGCGGTCGCAGGCAAAAGGTTACAGCCGCTTCAATAACTTCGCGGCGGCTTCAACCGTTTTTTCGATGTCGGCCGGGCGGTGCGCGGTGGACAGGAAACCGGCCTCGAATTGCGACGGGGCCAGATAAACGCCTTCCGCCAGCATGCCGTGGAAATATCTCTTGAACCGCTCGCGGTCGCTCCGCAGCGCGTCACCCAGGTTCCAGACCGGCCCGCGCGTGAAATAGGCACAGAACATCGAGCCGCAGCGGTTGAAGGTAACCGGCACCCGGGCCGCCTGCGCCGCCGCTCTCATCCCCGCTTCGAGTTGCGCGCCGAGTTCCTCCAGCCGCGCGTAGGCGCCGGTTTCTTCCGGCGCCGCGGACGTGAGTCCGCCCCGAACGGTTTTGGCTTTTTTCGAGTGAGCCGGTTCATGCCGGCTGCTACGCAATTCCTGGAGCGCCGCGATGCCCGCCGCCATGGCCAGCGGATTGCCGCTCAAGGTGCCGGCCTGGTAGACCGGGCCGAGCGGCGCCAAATAATCCATGATGTCCGCGCGCCCGCCCAGCGCGCCCACCGGCAGGCCGCCGCCGATGATTTTGCCCAGCGTGGTCAGATCCGGTTTGATGCCGAACCGCTCCTGGGCGCCGCCGGGCGCGAGCCGGAACCCGGTCATCACCTCGTCAAAAATCAGCAGTGCGCCGTTCGCCTCCGTGATGGCGCGCAGGAACTCCAGGTAACCCGGTTTGGGCAGATACAAACCGGCATTGCCCGGCACCGGCTCGACGATGATGGCGGCGATTTCCTTTTTGTTCGCAGCGAACGCGGATTTGACCGCTGCGTCGTCGTTAAACGGCAGGACGAGAGTGTGTTTGGCGAAATCGGCAGGGACGCCGGCGCTGTCCGGATTGCCGAAGGTGAGCGCGCCCGAGCCAGCCTTGACCAGCAGCGAATCCGCGTGACCGTGATAGCAGCCGTTGAATTTGATGATCTTGTCGCGCCGGGTGAAACCGCGGGCCAGCCGGATGGCGCTCATGCAGGCCTCGGTGCCCGAATTGCACATGCGGACCTTTTCCACACTGGGCACCAGGTCGCAGATGAGTTTCGCCATGGTGACCTCGAACGGATTCGGGATGCCGAAGCTGGTGCCGTGGGCGGCGGCGGCCTTGACCGCGGTGATGATTTTAGGATGCGCGTGGCCGAGGATGGCCGGGCCCCAGGTGAGCACGTAGTCAACCAATTCATGGCCGTCCACGTCCCACACATGCGCGCCTTTGGCCCGGCGGACGAAGAACGGGTGGCCGCCGACAGCGCGGAAGGCGCGCACGGGCGAATTCACCCCGCCGGGAATGTATTCCAGCGCTTCGGCAAACAAGGCTTCGGATTTGGCCAGCGACATTGGGGATTCAGATTAACAATGAAAGCGCCCGGTTACAAAGCAGAATGAATCGAGCTGGCCGGGCGGCGGCTACGTCCGGATTCAATTGGTTTTCACCATTTGCCAAATGGCCGGCTTGTGCTACCAGTGAGGGCACTATGAGCACGAGTTTCAAGGCATACGCGGCGTCCGGCAAGGGCGCAACACTGCAACCGTTTGAATTCAACCCCGGCCCGTTGCGCGACGAGCAGGTCGAGATCCAGGTCGAGTATTGCGGCATCTGTCACAGCGACCTGAGCATGCTGGACAATGACTGGGGCCAGACGACCTATCCGTTTGTGCCCGGACACGAGGTGGCCGGCCGGATTGTGGCCGCCGGCGACAAGGTCAAAGGCGTGAAGATCGGCCAGCGTGTCGGGCTGGGCTGGTTTGCGGAAAGCTGCATGGCCTGCCCGCAGTGCCTGTCCGGCCATCATAATCTCTGCCCGACCGCCGAACAGACCATCGTCCGGCGGCATGGCGGCTTTGCCAATCGCGTGCGCTGTCACTGGGCCTGGGCCGTGCCGCTGCCCGATGCGCTGGATTCGGTGAAATCCGGCCCGCTCTTCTGTGGTGGCATTACCGTGTTTCATCCCATCCTCCAGTGCGGCGTGCAGCCGCTGGACCGCGCGGGCGTCATCGGCATCGGCGGATTGGGGCACATGGCCCTGCAATTCCTGAACAAGTGGGGTTGTGAAGTCACCGCCTTCACCTCGAGCGATTCAAAACGGGACGAAGCGAAGAAGTTCGGCGCGCATCGCGTGGTTAATTCGCGCGACCCGGCCCAACTGCGCACAATCGCCGGTTCGCTCGACTTCATCCTGTGCACGGCCAACGTGTCACTGCCCTGGGACGCCATCATCGGCAGCCTGGCGCCGCGGGGGCGGCTGCACATCGTAGGCGCGGTGCTCGAGGCGATCCCGGTGGCGGCGTTCTCGCTGATTGGCGGGCAGAAGTCCATTTCCGGTTCGCCGCTGGGCAGTCCGTTTAACACGGCCCGGATGCTGGAATTTTCCGCCCGACACGGCGTCGTTCCGATGATTGAAGTGTTCCCGATGTCGAAGGTGAACGAGGCGCTTGATCATCTGCGCGCCGGGAAGGCGCGTTACCGCATCGTGCTGCAAAACGACATTGGCTGACGCCGGTTCGGTCGGGACTTTAATGTGCGGCTGCGTTACGCTCGCGGCCATGGGCGAACGACGGATCATCGTGGTCGGCGGCGGCGCGGCGGGATTTTTTGCCGCCATCGCCTGCGCCGAGGCGGCGCCCGGAGCGGACGTGACCATCCTCGAACGCAGCGCCCGGTTCCTCGGCAAGGTCCGCATCTCCGGCGGCGGCCGGTGCAACGTCACCCATGCCTGCTTCGACCCGCGCGAGTTTGTCACCCGTTATCCGCGCGGCGGCAAAGCCCTGCTGGGACCGTTGCTCAAATTTTCTGCGCGCGACACGGTGACGTGGTTCGAAGCCCGCGGCGTGAAACTGAAGACCGAAACCGACGGCCGGATGTTTCCCGTCACCGATTCCTCGCAGACCGTCGTGGATTGCCTTTTGCATTCGGCCTGCGTCGCCGGTGTAAAGCTGCGGCTGGAGGCTTCGGTTAAATCTGTCGCCCAATTGCCGGATGGCGGGTTTGAAATCATTGTAAGTGGGGCGGGCAGTCCTCTGCCTGCCGTGGCAACGCGCACCGCCGGCGGCGCGCAGGGGACTGCGCGCCCCACCCGAGATGGCGGCGCAAAACTCGTCTGCGACCGGCTCTTGCTGGCCACGGGCGGCTGCCGCGCCGCAGTGGCGGGGCAACTGGCGGTGTCGCTCGGTCATACGCTTGAGCCGCCGGTGCCGTCGCTGTTCGCGTTTCACATCGCCTCACCCTGGCTGCCGTCGCTGGCGGGCGTTTCTGCGGATCCGGTCGAGGTATCCGTGCCGGCGGCCAAACTGCGCGAGCGCGGGCCGCTGCTGGTGACGCACGAGGGCCTGAGCGGTCCGGCCATCCTCCGCCTGTCGGCTTGGGGCGCGCGAAGGTTGCACGATTTGAATTACCGGTTCCCGCTGCTTGTGAACTGGCTGCCGGAATGGAACGCCGAAAGAATCGTCCGCGAATTCCAGGCCCGGCGCGAAACCGCGGGTGCGAGGCTGGTGGTCAACGTGCCGCTGGTGCCGTTACCGGCGCGGTTGTGGGAACGACTGGTATTGGCTTCAGGCGTTGTGCGCGATACCCGCTGGTCGGCGCTTAACCGATCGCAGGCGCATGCGCTTGCCCAACAACTCGTACGCACGGAATTTTCCGTCACCGGGAAGAGCCTGAACCGGGACGAATTTGTGACCTGTGGCGGGGTGCGGCTGGCGGAGGTGGATTTCAAGACGACGGAAAGCAAGGTGTGCCCGGGCCTGTTTTTCGCCGGGGAATTGCTGGACATTGACGGCCTGACCGGCGGCTTTAATTTCCAGTCCGCCTGGACGACCGGCTGGATCGCCGGCCAGGCCATGGGCCGGTGACTCCGCCGGTTTTGAACTTGCCAGCGGGCGGGAAATGATGGATTGTTTCTCCCTGCAAAAACTGCGAAAGGCCGCGGCTCACGAGGTGGGCGCTGGTTTTTCGGGCCGGGATGCGCGGTTAGCTCAGTTGGCAGAGCACTACCTCGACACGGTAGGGGTCACAAGTTCAAGTCTTGTACCGCGCACCAGCCTTCGCCCGCACGGTTCGGAAAAGAGGCTGCCGCCAGTGACATTTCCCTCATCATGCTTTAACATTCCCCCGCTTATGAATCGTTGTCTGACATGGGTTTTGGCCGGATGGTTGGGACTTGGGCTCTGCGCCGCCGTCGCCCAATCCGGCAATGTCGCCCTCGTCCAGCGGCAGTGGTTTGAGACGCGCACCGCCCATTTCAACATCTACAGCTGCGGCACGCCCCAGGATGTTTACCGGCTGGCGGCGCGGCTCGAGCAGTTCAGCCAGGCCTACACCCTGCTGGCCGGGGCCCAGGCCGCGGCTTCGCCTCCGATTGTGGTGCTGGCGTTCCCCAATCACGAAGCGATGAAACCGTTCCTGCCGCTCTACCAAGGCAAGCCTGCCAACCTCGCCGCTTTCTTCCAGCGCGGCAGCGACGAAAACCTGATCGTGCTCGGCCTGCCCGGCACCAATTCGGCTCAGACGGACTTGGAAGTCATCTTTCACGAATATACCCATCTCCTGTTCCGGCACAATGACCTGGTCTGGCCGCTCTGGCTTAAAGAAGGCATGGCCGAAGTTTATGCCACCTTCGAAACCACCGGGACCAGCGCGCGTATCGCCAAGCCGATTGATCATCATCTCCGCGTGCTCGCCCAACAGCCGCTCCCGCCGCTGTCGGAGCTGTTTTCGGTCGTGCACGATTCACCCCAGTACAACGAGCGCGACCGCCAGGGCATTTTCTACGCCGAATCGTGGCTGCTGACCCAGTTCCTGATGGCGGGGGACAGCCCGGTTTACCGCGCCCGGTTTGCCCAGTTCACCCCGTTGCTGCGCCAGGGCCAGTCTCCGGTACAGGCTTTCACCAACGCGCTGCAAACCGCGCTGCCGGCCGTGGAAGCCGAACTCCGTCGCTACCTCCGGCAAGGCCGCTTCATCCCCATTGATCTGCCATTGCCGGCGGATGTTTCCTCGGCGGTCGTCCTGACCACGCGCACCATCACGCCGGTGGAGACTTACTTTCGCCTGGGTGATGAGTTGCTGCGCATCGATCGCCTCGACGCGGCTGGTCAATATTTTGTCCAGGCGCAGAAGCTCGCTCCGGGCAGCCCTCTGCCCTACGAAGGACTTGGCCTGCTCGCCGTCGATCGCGGCCAGCACGACGACGCGTTGCGCAATCTGAAGGAGGCGCTCGCGCGCGGGTCCACCAGTTTCCTGGCCTATTATATCTATGCGCGGGAGCAGTACCGGCGCACCGCCGATTCGGAAAACCGCTATGCTCCGCTCAAGCCGGAGGCGGCGGCGGAAATCCGCAGCGAACTCCAGAAATCGATTGCGCTGATGCCCGATTTCGGCCCGGCGCACGAGATGCTGGGCTTTTTTGAGATGGTCCAGGGCGATAATCTGGCCCTGGCGGAACAACACCTGCAACGGGCCATCCAACTGGAATCGGAAAGACCGGCGTACCTTTTCTCGCTGGCCCAGGTGCAATTGCGCAGCCACAATCCGGACGCTGCCCGCCGCACCTTGGCCCCGTTGTTGCTGCCCAATGTGGATGCCAAACTCCGCGGCCAGGCCGAGGAAATGATACAGGGCATTGACCGGCAGCAGCCGGCTCATTGACCTGCAAATCATCCACTTGCGGAACCGGCGGGGAGGCTTATGTTTAAGTAGAAACGGGAGATTGCGTATGAAAACGAAAAGCAAGACCGGGAAATTGATGGAACAGCCCAAACCGTTCACGCCGGGTGTCACCAAAGGCATGGTGCGCGAGCACGCGTATCGCCTCTATCGCGACAAACTGCCGGAGCATCCGCTGACGCTGGCCGACTGGGTGCTGGCCGAGAAAGATCTCGTGGCGACGATGGAAGCCGACAACGTGGAACGCTGAATTGACGATATTGGATTTACGATTTACGCGCCCCTCATGAATCCCGGTGCGCTCGTGGATTGTAAATCGTAAATGCGGGCCTAACCCATTCCACCTCCGCCGCTCTTCTTGCGTTAGCCCTTGAGCAGGGCCGCGCCGTAATCGCGGTTCATCTTGGCGATGAACTCAAGGCGGACTTCCTTCGGGCACACCGCCTCGCAGGAGCCGGTCACGGTGCAGTTGCCGAATCCTTCCTCGTCCATCTGCGCCACCATGTTGCGCACCCGGCGGTCCTTTTCAGCTTTCCCCTGCGGGAGATAATTGAGATGCGATACCTTCGCCGCGACGAACAGCATCGCGCTGGCATTTTTGCACGCCGCCACGCACGCGCCGCACCCGATACACGCCGCCGCGTCCATCGCCAGATCGGCAACTTCCTTCGATATCGGCAGCGCGTTGGCCTCCGGCGCGTTGCCGGTGTTCACCGACACGAACCCGCCCGCCTGGATGATGCGGTCGAACGCGCCCCGGTCCACGATCAAATCCCGCAGCACCGGGAACGCCCGTGCCCGCCACGGCTCGACGGTGATGGTCTGGCCGTCCGAGAAATGCCGCATGTGCAACTGGCAGGCCGTGGTGGCCTTGTGCCCGCCATGCGGGACGCCGTTGATGACCAGCGAACAGGTCCCGCAGATGCCTTCGCGGCAGTCGCTATCAAACGCAAACGGTTCCTTGCCCTCGCCGATGAGCCGCTCGTTCACCACGTCGAGCATTTCGAGGAACGACATATCCGGGCTAACATCGCGGGCTTCGTGGGTCTCGAACCGGCCGGCCGACGCGGCGTCCTTCTGTCGCCAGATTTTGAGAGTCAGGTTCATCAGCTTGTCCATGGTAGGGACATCGCGCTGCGATGTCCCCGCCCGCACAACAGCGGGCGGAACGAACGCCCATGATTGAGCGAGGGATCACGCCGTTGAACGCGGCACGGACAGCGCAGCGCGCCGTCCCTACCTAAATCAGCGGGAACAATCGTAAATCGCAAATCGTAAATCATAAATTTACTTGTAGCTCCGGGTGGCCATGTGGACTTCCTCGTACACCAGCGGTTCCTTGTGTAACTCCGGTTTCCGGTCCGGGCCTTTGTATTCCCAGGCGGCCACATAAGAGAAATTGGCATCGTCCCGCTTGGCCTCGCCGTCCTCGGTCTGGTATTCCACGCGGAAATGGCCGCCGCAGGATTCCTCGCGGTGCAGCGCGTCGAGACAGAGCAACTCGGCAAATTCCAGGAAATCCGCCACCCGCCCGGCCAGTTCGAGGTCCTGGTTCAATTCCGCGCCGGAGCCGGTCACCTTCACGTTCTTCCAGAATTCCTCGCGCAATTCCGGGATGCGTTTGAGATTCGTTTCGAGGCTCTGCCGGCTGCGGGCCATGCCGCAGTTTTCCCACATCAATTTGCCGAGTTCCTTGTGGAAGCTCACGACGCTGCGCTTGCCGTTGATGCCGAGCAATCGCCTGGTTAATTCCTGCACGCCGGCCTCGGCCTTTTTGAATTCCGCGTGGCTGGTCGGGACCTTGGCCGGCTTCGCCGAGGCGAAGTAATGTCCGATGGTGTAAGGCAGCACGAAGTAACCATCGCCCAGCCCTTGCATCAGCGCGCTGGCGCCCAACCGGTTCGCGCCGTGATCAGAAAAGTTGGCTTCACCGATCACAAACAATCCGGGCAGCGTGCTCATCAGATTGTAGTCAACCCACGTGCCGCCCATGGCGTAATGCACCGCCGGATAAATCCGCATCGGTTGCCGGTAGGCGTCCTCGCCGGTGATGCGTTCGTACATCTCGAACAAATTGCCGTAACGCTCGCGGATCGTGTCCTCGCCCAGCCGCTGGATGGAATCGGCGAAATCCAGGTAAACGCCGCGTCCGCCGGGCCCGACGCCGCGGCCGGCATCGCAGACTTCCTTCGCGGCGCGCGAGGAAATATCGCGCGGGGCGAGGTTGCCGAAGCTCGGATATTTCCGTTCGAGATAATAATCACGGTCGGCTTCGGGAATTGAAGCCGGCGATTTGCCGCAATCCTCCTTCCGCTTCGGTACCCAGACGCGGCCGTCGTTGCGGAGCGACTCGGACATCAGCGTCAGCTTGCTCTGATGGTCGCCGCTCACGGGGATGCACGTCGGGTGGATTTGCGTGTAGCAGGGATTGGCGAAGAATGCGCCCTGCTTGCAGGCGCGCCAGGTCGCCGTGACGTTGCAGCCCTTGGCATTCGTCGAAAGGAAGAACACATTGCCGTAACCGCCGGTGGCCAGCACCACCGCGTCGCCCGCGTGCGAGGAAATCTCGCCGGTGATGAGATTGCGGACGATGATGCCCCGGGCGTGACCGTCCACGACCACGACATCCAGCATTTCGGTGCGCGGGAACATCCGGACGGTGCCCAGCCCAATCTGCCGGCTCAGCGCCGAGTAGGCCCCGAGCAGGAGTTGCTGGCCGGTCTGGCCGCGCGCATAAAACGTCCGGGACACCTGCGCGCCGCCGAAGCTGCGGTTGGCCAGCGTGCCGCCGTATTCGCGGGCGAACGGCACCCCCTGGGCCACGCACTGGTCGATGATGTTTACGCTCACCTGCGCCAGCCGATAGACATTGGCCTCGCGCGCCCGGAAATCGCCGCCCTTGATGGTGTCGTAGAACAGCCGGTAAATCGAATCGCCGTCGTTCTGGTAATTCTTCGCCGCGTTGATGCCGCCCTGCGCCGCGATGGAATGCGCGCGCCGCGGACTGTCCTGGAAACAGAATGCCTTGACCTGATAGCCGAGTTCGGCGAGTGACGCGGCGGCCGACGCGCCGGCCAGACCGGTGCCGACGACGATGACCTCGAACTTCCGCTTGTTCGCCGGGTTGACCAGCTTCATGTCGAAGCGGTGCTTGTCCCACTTCTGCGCGAGCGGACCGGACGGAATCTGGGCGTTCAGGTTCATATCACTTCGCGGCCTCCGTTCCCGTGACCGCCGGTGGCGGAGCAGATATTTTAGCGACGTAGCTCTTCCCGAGGCCGCCCAACACCGACACGGGAATGGAAATGTAACCGAGAAAAATCAGGATGGCCGCCCAGCGCGCCAGATGCTTCGGCAGGTCCGGACAGAAACCCACGTTGATGCCGAGCGACTGGAACATGGCGTAAACGCCGTGGTGCAGGTGCAGGCACAGCAGGGCCAGCGCCACGATGTAAAATCCGGCCACGACCGGCTGTTCAAAACCGAAAACCACCATCGCGTAAACGTCGTGCCGGCCTCTTTCATCGACCAGGGCGCTGAAATCGCGCCCGGTCAGGTTGATGGCCCGCACGTCGAACGTGTAGTGCAACAGATGATAAACGACAAATGCCGCCACGATGAGCCCGCTCATGAGCATCGTGCGCGAGGCGTAGCTGGCAGCGGGCGCCGCCGGATCGCCTGCGTAACCCACGGGCCGCGCGGCCTTGTTTTCCAGGGAGAGCCGCACCGCCGACCAGATGTGCAACGCCACCAGCCCGATGAGCCCGATCCGCGCCGGCCAGAGCAGTTCCACGTTCTCATGGAGGAACGCGCCGTAGCGGTTCAACGCTTCCGGGCCGAGAAAAATTTGCAGGTTGCCCGCGAGATGGCCGACGACGAACCCGAGCAGCAGCAAACCGCTCGCCGCCATGATGAATTTCTTCCCCAGCGACGATCCAAAGAGTCTGGCGCAAATGCTCATCCTAATTTCAACAGGGATTAACTCCCCACCTTGCGAACGCGGTCACTGTACCTGCCGACTCATAATATCGTCAACTGCTCATGAGAAGTATTAGTATTACGTACGAAATGAATTAGCATAATTTTTGATTGCGCGGTCGCGACCGGGTCACGCAGGCAGGGGCGTCCGGTCCGGTCATCTAATTTGGGTAGCGTCGAGCCTGCGGCTCAACTGTCGAACCATAGGCCCGACTCTACAACCGCTGAATCAGGATGCGACCGGGCGGTGCCGGAGAATGGGACGCGCCGCTCCACTCGTTCAGCCCGCGTTCGCTGCCGGGAGTCGGGGCCAGGCCCAGCAGTTCCAACGTCTCGCCCACCAGGTACAGCGAGCCGGTGACCGCAACAAAATTGTCGCGCGCCGTCTTTTCCAGCGCCGCGGCCAGGGAATCGCAGGCGCTGACGTCGGCCGTCGGATTCGCCGCCCGGCACACCTCCGCCAGATCCGACGCCTCTGCGGTGCGCTCGCTGGCCACCGGCACCGTCAGGATCCTCGCGGCCAGCGGCGCCAGCGTCTCGCAAATGTGCCGCCAATCCTTGTCCTGCAGCACCCCCAGCACCAGGACGGGTTTCACCTGAACAAAATGTTTCTCCAGCGTCTGGCGCAGCGCCTCTGCCCCGGCCACGTTGTGTGCGCCGTCGAGCAGCATTTCTTGGCCGTGTGGTCTTTGAACCAATTGCAGGCGCCCCGGCCAATCGACTTTGGCCAGTCCGGCGTCGATTTTTTCTGCCGGGACGGGAATTTGTTGCTGCAAAACTTCCACCGTCGCCAACGCGAGGGCGGCGTTGATCTGTTGATGGTCGCCCAAAAGTGGCTCTGCCTTCTGCCTTCTGACTTCCGACTTCTGGATTTGTCTGAAAGCCGCCCCCCTGTCCCGCGCCGTCCGTTCGATTACGGCCAGCGCATCCGGTTCGTCTGTTGCGGTGATGACCGGTACGCCCGGCTTGATGATGCCGGCCTTCTCGGCGGCGATTTTTTCCAGTGTGTCGCCGAGCCATTGCTGGTGGTCGAAGGCGATGTTGGTGATGACGCTAGCCAGCGGGGTGACGATGTTGGTGGCGTCGAGGCGCCCGCCCAGGCCGGTTTCCCAAATCACCAAATCACATCTCTGCTCGGCGAAATATTTCAGCGCCATGACAGTGACTACTTCGAAAAAAGTCGGCTGAAATGTAGCGCACGCATCTTGCGTGCGGGTTGGGGCGGCATCCGTGCCGCCGGTTTCGGAACTGTGGGCAGGGATGCCCGCAGAACCCGCAGGCTGGAAGCCCGCGCCACTTTGAAACGCGCGCAACTCTTCCACCAGCCGGACGACCTGGTTTTCCGGGATCAACTGGCGGTTGACCTGGATCCGCTCGCGAAACGAGACCAGGTGCGGTGACGTGAACAAGCCCACGCGCAAACCGGCCGTCCGGTATATACTCTCGAGCATGGCGCAGGTCGAACCCTTGCCGTTGGTGCCGGCGACGTGGATGAACCGGAGCCGGGCCTGCGGGTTCCCCGCCAGCGCGGCGAGCTTGAACGTGTTTTCCAGCCCGAACTTCGCGCCAAACAATCGCAGGTCGTAAAGAAATTGAATGGCTTCGGGATAGTTCACAACAAGAATTATTACCGTTCGACAGTGAAGGTGATGTCGTAGGTTGTTGTGTCTCCGAGTTTCCGGTCGACGGGTTTTTTGCGTCCGCCATCATCGTGGCCGTCTTGGCCGATGCTGTAAACCACATAACCCCCGGCAAGACAATGATACCGCAAGGGCTGACCGTCAAATGGATCACTCGGCACGGCAGAAAGAAATTGTGGAACCAGTTCATTCAAGTTTTCGGGCAGTCGCCCTTGCAACAAGCGAAAGCGCTCGATAGCGATTGCGGTTGTTGCCAACCGGATACGCGCGAAAGCATCCGCTTCGCGAGTCAGTGATCCAGATACCGGTGGCAAAATTAATGCTGAAAGAACGCAAAAGTGCCTTCGCGCATCCTCAGCCATTTTTTGGGAAACATTTGTCACGGCCAAGTTCTGCGGCGGTGGAAGGCTGGCGAAAAATATATTCGTCTCCATCGCACCCAGGTAAAACAGCAAATCACGTTCAAAAATGCCGGTCGTCCTCAAAAACAGTGATGGCCGGTGTGGTACAGGCGATTCATCTCGAGGCGCTTCAAAATCTGTAAGTTGCTGTTTCATCTTCGCAAAACTGGTGCGAAAAACCGACACAGCCATTGCGCGCTCGCCAGCCAATCCACGCGCAACGAAATTAGTTTCTTGTTGTTGTGCAAAAATATCGGCCAGATCAGTTAGTTCCGTGTCGCTCAATTTACCGGCATTGAGACGGTCCTCCAATGTCACAATCCCAATTCTGACCAGTGAAAATCGCACGAGTTGTGAAATCAATACAGGTTCTTCATCAAGCGTTCGCGCCATACCCAAAATATCTTTAACCAAAGAGTCTGCGTTAGTTGGTTGACCGGAATGGATGGCAAGCATTGCGCGGTATTCAGAAAGAAGGGCGAATTCTTTTATTTTATCCAAATGAGGCAATAGCGTTTCAAAACCGGGTGAAAAATCTACCGGGTAACGGCTCTTCGGCAATGTGAGTGCCTCAGTCATTTTGGCAAGCGCATTGGAATTCATTTCAACATAACCAGTCAGCAAGTGGATTTGTTCATTCGTCGGGTGTTGCCAGCGCCCGGGAAAAGATTGAATTTGGTCAACTTCATTCGAGCGACTGTCGGGATAATTGCGCATGAGCGCAAAGGCCTGGGTCATCACCAGCGCGGCGTTTTCATTGTCAGTAACGGCGTGATAATAAGCATTCAACTCCGCGCCGCTCGTCGGCAAACCGGCGGCGCGAATCGCCCGCAACTTCGTGTTTACATCGTGCGCCAAATTTAGGCGCCAAATGCTAAAACCAATGGTGAGAAATGTGAGGACGACAGCGCAAAACCTGAAAAAAATGCGCTTCATACAACAATTAAAGCACAAACTCCGGAATATCTTTCAGGCTTTCGAATTTTAGCCGCCGTTCTTCTTCGGTTGGGGGAAATAAAGTGAGAGCTTCATCATTCAACCGAATAATTTCTTCAAATGTCATGCCAAGCCTGACGTGTTGCTTGAACCAAGCGTGACGTTGCCTTCCAATTTCAGTCGGTGGCACGTATTCCGTTTTCATAATTCACAGCGCCGTAGGCGCGCCATATTTGTAGAACCAAATCGAAATATAAATCAAGCACCGTCAGGAGCGAAATAGTCTGAATATGCCGCTGCTATGGAGCTTGGAACATTTTGTTTGGTCGAGTTCCAAAGATTTCGCACCTACGGCGCCGCAAAACGGTTTCTTCCTTCTTCATTCTGCCTTCTGCTTTCAGGCTACAGCGGCTTGCGGTGGATGTGCTGGTGTGCCGCGGCGATGAAGCCTTTGAACAGCGGATGCGGCTGGTGGGGCTTGCTCAGGAATTCCGGATGGAACTGGCTCGCCACGAAAAACGGATGGTCCTTGAGCTCGATCACCTCCACCAGCTTGCCGTCCGGCGACAACCCGCTGAACACAAAGCCAGCCTTCTCGAATTTCTCGCGGTAGGTATTGTTGAATTCATACCGGTGCCGGTGGCGCTCATTGACCACAAACGAGCCGTACAATTCCGCCGCCTTGGTGCCGAGCGCCAATTGCGCCGGCTGGGCGCCCAGCCGCATCGTGCCGCCCTTCTTGGTGATTTTGCGCTGCTCGTCCAGCATGGCAATCACCGGATGCGGCGTGTTCGGATCAAATTCCGTCGAATGCGCCTTGGCCAGCTTCAAAACGTTCCGCGCGAACTCGATGGTGGCGATCTGCATGCCCAGGCAGAGGCCGAGGTAAGGTATCTTTTTTTCCCGGGCGAATTGCGCTGCCCGGATTTTGCCTTCAATGCCCCGCTCGCCGAATCCGCCCGGCACCAGGATGCCGCCCAACCCGCCCAACTTTTTCTCCGCGCCTTCCTTTTCAATCTCCTCGGCGTCTACCCGCACAATCTCCACACCGCAATCGTTGCCGATGCCGCCGTGGATGATGGCTTCATAAACCGATTTGTAGGCGTCCTGCAGGCCGATGTACTTGCCGACGACGCCGATGCGCACGCGGTGCTGGGGCGCGATGAGCTTGCGGATGATTTCCTGCCAGTGGCTCATGTTGGCCACCGGCGCATCGAGGCGCAGTAAATTGCAGACCAGGTCGTCCAATCGCTCGCGCTGTAGCATTAACGGCACCTCGTAGATTGAATGGTCCACGTCCTTTTCCTCGATGACCGCCTCGACCGGCACATTGCAGAACAGCGAGATTTTCTGGCGCAATTCCTTGTCCAGCGGGCGGTCGCAGCGGCAAACCAGGGCGTGCGGCGCGATGCCGATTTCGCGCAGCTTGGCCACCGACTGCTGCGTCGGCTTGGTCTTCAACTCGCCGGCCGCCTTGATGAACGGCACGTAGGTGACGTGGATGAAAATCGCGTTGTTATAGCCGACTTCGAGCGCGAACTCGCGGATGGCCTCCAGAAACGGCAGCCCTTCGATGTCGCCGGTCGTGCCGCCGATTTCAGTGATGATGACGTCGGCCTTGGATTTTTCCGCGAGCACATGGATGCGGTTCTTGATTTCGTCGGTGACGTGCGGGATCACCTGGACGGTCTTGCCGAGGTATTTGCCCTCGCGCTCGTTGTTGAGGACGTTCTGGTAAACCTGGCCGCTGGTGAGATTGTTCAGGCGGGTCAGCTTGACGTTGGTGAACCGCTCGTAATGGCCGAGGTCGAGGTCGGTCTCCGCGCCGTCGTCGAGCACGTACACCTCGCCGTGCTGGTACGGGTTCATCGTGCCCGGGTCCACGTTGAGGTAGGGATCGAACTTCTGGAGCACGACCTTGAGGCCGCGGTTTTCGAGCAGGGTGCCGAGCGACGCGGCCGTCAGGCCCTTGCCCAACGAACTTACCACGCCGCCAGTGACAAAAATAAATTTCATTTCAAAACGTTTTTAACCACGGATGAACACGGATAAAATTTCTTACTTAGCTCTGGTTTCCGCTATCAACCTGCGAACTTTCTTCCAATGCCTGCCATACATCCAACGGTGCCTCAATTTAAATAAAGGTTTTAACCTAATCGTTTTCCCAATTCTCGGCGCAATTTTTGTTTTAAGCCATTCGGAATCAAAACCAGCCCATTCACCGGCAATCCAGGCAAAATTCGATCTACAAACAGGACAAACTTCGCAAATTAAGATATCTTCAATTTCACTTTCTGTGAAACGGGTTGTCGCCACTGTTTTGGCAATTCGTTTGTAATCTTCCGGTTCCAATTCTGTATCGAGGAAAAATTCAGAAAGCGCATTCCATACTGGAAATCGCTCTTCAATTTGCGTCTCGTTGACCTTCATCCGTGTCCATCCGTGTTCATCCGTGGTTTCTTACAAGTTTTTCCACTTTCGCCACGTCTTCCGGCGTGTCCACCCCCACGCTGTCGTACTCGACCTGCACGACGGCGATGGAGATGCCGTTTTCCAGCGCGCGCAACTGCTCCAGCTTCTCCGCGGCTTCGAGCGGCGACACGGGAAATTTCACCAGCCGCAACAGCGTCTCGCGCCGGTAACCGTAAATGCCGAGGTGCTTCAAAAAAGCAAACGCCGCCAACTGCTCGTTCGCTGGAAATGTCGAAGGCGGGACGCCTTCGACTGCGCGCGAGACGCGCGCGCTCCCCTCGCGCAGATACGGAATCGTGCGCCGCGAGAAATATAGCGCCCGGCCGGCGGCGCTGACAACGACTTTTACCACGTTGGGGTTGTCCAGCTCGGCCGGATTTTTGATGGGCGTGGCGGCCGTGGACATTTCGTCGCGCACGAGCGCGCCAGCCACCGCATCAATCACTGCCGGGTCAATCAACGGCTCGTCGCCCTGGATGTTCACCACGGCGTCGCAGGAAATCTTCCCGGCCACCTCCGCAATCCGGTCCGAGCCGCTGGGATGATCCGCCCGGGTCATCTCGACCCGGCAGAATTTTTTTGCCACGTCGGCAATGCGCGCGTCGTCGGTGGCCACGATGACGTCACCGAGCGTTTTGGCCTTCCGGCATTGCTCGACGACGCGCTGGATGAGCGGCCGGCCGGCGATGAGGGCCAGCGGTTTGCCGGGAAACCGTGTCGAGGCGTACCGGGCGGGAACGATGCCGATAATCTTCATAAATCAGGCGCGAATGCTGAGCCATCGCCCCAACGGGGCAGATTAATCCAGCCCGGGGCAGCGCCCCGGGTTCGCCATCCATCAATACCACAAGCCCTGAAAGGGCGAAATAATTCAATCCCAGACATATCGTTCATCAAACACTATCTCGTATTTCTTTAAAAATTCCCGGTACTCCTCCTGATAGGATTTATGCCGGTGATGTTCGGCCTGGTTGGCAATGTAATCTTCGACTGCCTTCGCATTCGACTGGCTCACCGAAAATGCGCCATAACCATTTTGCCAGTGGAAGGCGGCAAATTGCCCGCCCTTGGTTTTAATCCATTTAGACGAGTTCTTCTTTAACGCCTCGACAATTTTGATCAAGGCATGATTTTTGGAATGTGAAAACAAGATGTGGACATGGTCTTCCACCGAGTTGATGAGGATAGCCGGCGATTCAAATTCCTTTAAGATCACCGCCAGATATTTGTGCAATTCCGGACGGACGGTGTCATCCAAAATCCGTTCGCGGTTCTTGGTGCTGAAAATCAGGTGAATCAAGATTTTGGCAAGCGATTGGGGCATGGCTATTTTGCCCCTTCAGGGCGTGACCGGTTAGCGGTGCCGTTTCCCAGGGCGTTGCCCTGGGCTTGATTATTCCACCCCTGCGGGGCTGCCGAAACCGAAACTCCATAGCCAGGCGCCCGTGATTGTCCGGGAAACCGTGTCGAGGCGTACCGGGCGGGAACGATGCCGATAATCTTCACGGGCGGTAATCAAACCACAAAGCCAGGTCGGATGAAACACTGATTTTACTGGTTGTGAGATTTTCCGTGCACCTTGACGCTCTCCTTATGCCTGGGTCGCATCCGATGAGATCAGGGCATCTGGAAGATGCCCGAACTCGCACGCTGGAAGCGTGCGCTACGCAGCGCGGGCATCCTGGCTGCGGGTTGCGGCGGCTACCAGCCGCCGGTTCCAAGGACGGCGTCAAGATGCACCCTGAGTTTTTAAATCCCGATCAGAGCCGCGCCGATGACGCCGGCGGAATCGCCAAGCTGATGTTTCACAATGGGCGTTTCCAGCGAATCGCTGAAGACCTGTTTGGCGACTTGAGCAATCCCCTCGGTGTAAAGCGCGTCGAAGTTGGAGACGCCGCCGCCCAGCACCACCACGTCCGGGTCGAGGATGTCAATGAGATTGGCCAGCGCCCGGCCGAAGTTTCGGAAGAAAACTTTCATAAACGCCACGGTCCTGACGTCGCCGGCGGCATAATCCCGCACGATTTCCTTGAATGACTTCTTGTCGCCGAACTGCTCGGCATAGCGCGCTTCCAGTCCGCCACCGCTGATGAACGTTTCCACGCAGCCCAGCTGGCCGCAGTAACATTTTGGCCCTTTGGGATCGATGCACATGTGGCCCCATTCACCAGCGATGGCCTGGGGACCGGTGATGACCTTGCCTTCATAAACAATCCCGCCGCCGCAGCCGGTGCCCATGATGACGCCAAACACCAGTTTTTTCCCGTGACCGGCGCCGTGCAGCGCCTCGGCCATGGCAAAACAGTTGGCATCGTTCTGGATTTCAATTTTTCGGCCCAGGATTTTTTCCAAATCGGATTTCACCGGTCGGCCGTTCATGCAGATGGTGTTGGAATTTTTCAACAAGCCGGTGCGCGGTGAAATCGCGCCGGGGGTGCCGATGCCGAACGTGTGCGGCTGATTCTGAATCTGCGTCGCCAGTTCGTCATGGAGTTCCTTGATGCGGACGAGGATGTGGTCGTAACCCTTTTCCTGCTGCGTGTCCACGCGCCTGCGGCAAAGCTCGTGTCCGGAAGCGTCCAGGCCAATCCCTTCAATCTTGGTGCCGCCGAGGTCGATGCCGATGCGAAACATGGTCCTGAATCTTCGGTGATGCCAGTCGATGATTCAAGCGTACAAAGCCGACGTGGGGAAGCTCTGACCCATTTACGATATGCGATATACGATTTACGCGGCCTTTACCGCTGACCATGTCGCGCGCAAATTGCAAATACGAAGAATCGGCCCCTCTTCTCCTGCAAAATCGATTGTTCGCCGGGATTCGTCAGCCTGCCAACACAACTTTTCATCGGGCCTGACTTGACCCGGCTCATAAAATCCGCTTGCCTGATGGGACGTGGATATGAGTTCCGCCAAACCGCCGCTGGATGAACTGCGGATCGAGCGTCCCGCCGGGCGGGAGCCGGAGCCCAGGCTGTGGCGGTCGGTGGCCGTCGTCGTCGTCGCGGTTGTGGTTTTGGGGCTGGTGATCCTGGTCTGGCGTTCGCGGTCCGGCGCCGTCGAGGTGCACACGGCGGTGGCGCGGGAGCTCAGCACTTCCGGCGGCGACCACACGGTGCTGAACGCCTCCGGCTACGTTACCGCGCGCCGGGCGGCGACCGTTTCCTCCAAGGTCACGGGCAAGGTCGTCGAGATACTCATCGAGGAGGGCATGAAGGTCGCGGAAGGCCAGGTGGTGGCGCGGCTGGACGACACGAACGTGCAGACCAGCCTGGCGGTGGCCCGGGCCCAGTTGCAATCCGCCAAGGCCTCGCTGGAGCAAACCCGCGCCCAGCTCAAGCAGGCGAACGCGGAATTTCAGCGCGTTACCGAACTGGCCAAACGAAACATCGCTTCCCAATCCGACCTTGACGTGGCCGAGTCGAACGCCAAATCACTGCAGGCCCACCTCGCCCAGCAGCAAGTGGACGTGACTGTGGCGGAGCGCAACGTGGCGATGTGGGAACAGAACCTGGATGACATGATCATCCGTGCGCCCTTTCCCGGCGTTGTCACCACCAAGGACGCCCAGCCGGGCGAGATGATTTCCCCGGTGTCGGCCGGGGGTGGCTTCACCCGCACGGGCATTGGGACGATAGTGGACATGGACTCGCTGGAGATTGAAATTGACGTCAACGAAAGCTACATCAACCGGGTTCAGGCCGGCCAGCCGGTCGAAGCCACGCTGGATGCCTATCCCGACTGGAAAATTCCGTGTCACGTCATCGCCATCGTTCCGACCGCCGACCGGCAAAAATCCACGGTCAAGGTCCGGGTCGGGTTTAACCGGCTGGATCCACGCATCCTGCCGGAAATGTCCGTGAAAGTGGCGTTTCGGGAGACTGGCAACGGTCCGGCCAACGCGGGCCGCCTGGTGCTGGTTCCCAAAGGCGCGGTGCAAAGCCGGGACGGCCGGGACGTGGTGTTTGTCGTCCAGCATGGCCGGGCCGAGCGGCGCGCGGTGACGGTGATCGAGACGCAAAATGACGATTCGGAGTTGAATGCGGGCGTGGCGGCAGGCGAGAATGTGGTTGTGGATCCGCCGGCCGGGCTGGTTGACGGCGCGCCGGTACGGGAGAAAAAGTTATGAGCGAAAATCAATCCAATAACGGCGCATTGGTGAGCGTCGAGGGCGTGGAAAAAATCTTCCATCGCGGCTCGGAGGACATTCACGTGCTGGCCGACCTCCATCTGCAGGTGCCGACCGGCGAATTCCTGGCCTTGATGGGGCCGTCGGGCTCGGGCAAGAGCACCCTGCTCAACCTGGTCGGCGGCCTCGACCGGCCGACCCGCGGCCTGGTGACCGTGGCCGGCGAGCGGCTCGACCAGTTGTCCGACCACCGGCTGGCGGCCTGGCGCGCGCGGCACATCGGATTCGTCTTCCAGCTTTATAACCTGTTGCCGATGCTGACCGCGGAACGGAACGTCGAACTGCCGCTGCTGCTGACGCATTTGTCCAAGGCCGAGCGGAAAAAGCACGTGGATGCCGCCCTGGCGGTGGTCGGGCTGTCGCACCGGGCAAAGCATTATCCGCGCACGCTTTCCGGCGGGGAACAGCAGCGCGTGGGGATCGCCCGCGGCATCGTCACCGACCCGACGCTGCTGCTGTGCGACGAGCCGACGGGCGACCTCGACCGCAAGGCCGGCGATGAAATCCTGGATTTGCTCCAGGCGCTGAACCGCGAGCATAAGAAGACCATCATCATGGTCACGCACGACCCGCACGCCTCGGCGCGCGCCGCCCGGACGGTGTATTTGAACAAAGGCCAACTCAGCAACGAACCGGTGAAATGAAAGCTCGAAATCATCCTCATCCTCGTTCTCGTCCATCATCCTCGATGCCGCTGTTTTCGATTATGAGGATGAGGATGACGATGAGCAGGAGAGGCCTGGTATGAAGTTTTTCCATCTCATCTGGAGCAATTTGAAGCGCAAGAAACTGCGCACGTCGCTCACGCTGCTGTCCATCCTGGTGGCGTTCGTCCTGTTCGGGTTCCTGTCGGCGATCAAGCAGGCGCTGGCCGGCGGCGTGGAAATGGCGAACGCCGACCGGCTGATCGTGCGGCACAAAGTGTCCATCATCCAGTTGCTGCCGGAGAGTTACCAGGCGCGGATGAACCGCATCCCCGGCGTGGATTTCGCCACGCACCAGACCTGGTTTGGGGGCATTTATCAGGACCCGAAGAATTTCTTCATGCAAAATCCCGTGGTGCCGGAGGAGTTTCTCAAAATGCACCCGGAATTGGTCCTGCCGCCGGAGCAGCTCCAGGCCTGGCTCAAGACGCGGACGGGCGCGATTGTCGGGCGGAAAACCGCGGAGCGCTTTCACTGGAAAATCGGCGACAAGGTGCCGATTCAATCCACCATCTGGTCCACGGCCGCCGGCAACCGCACCTGGGAGTTTGACATCGTGGGGATTTACGACGGCAAGGACAAGCGGACGGACACGACGCCGTTGTTTTTCCGGTACGATTATTTCGATGAAAACCGCCGGGAAAACCGGGGCAAAGGGCTGGTGGGCTGGTACACCATCCGGGTGAAAGATCCTGCCCAGGCGGCGGAAATCGCCAAGCGCGTGGACGCCGAGTTTGAAAACTCGTCGGCGGAAACCAAGACGGAGCCGGAAGGCGCTTTCGTGCAGGCGTGGGCCAGCCAGATTGGCAATATCGTGCTGATTGTGGCGGCCATTCTGGGCGCGGTGTTTTTCACCATCCTGCTGGTGGCCGGCAACACCATGGCGCAGGCGGTGCGCGAGCGGACCGGCGAACTGGGCGTGCTCAAGGCCATCGGTTTCACCAATGGCCAGGTCATGGCGCTGGTGCTCGCCGAGTCCTGTCTGCTGTCGGTGCTGGGCGGGATCGTCGGCCTGGGACTGGCGTGGCTGATCATTTCCCGAGGCGACCCCACCAGTGGCCTGCTGCCGCTGTTCTATTTCCCGACGCGTGACCTGCTGGCCGGCGTGGGCTTCAGCGTCGCGCTGGGGCTGGTCACCGGCATCATGCCCGCGCTGCAGGCCATGCGCCTGCGCGTCGCGGATGCGCTCCGGAGGATGTGAGATGAAAATTTCCAGGCACCTATGAGAAGCACCAAGCACCAAACCCCAAACCCCAGAGAAATCCCAAGCACCAAGCTACAAATGGTGGTGCTTGAGTGCTTGAGGTTTGGAGCTTGGGGTTTCTTTGAGGTTTGGTCCTTGGATATTGGAGATTTATCATGGCTGGCCCTATAAATTGGTTGTCCCAAATCGGCTCAATCACGAAATTCGGCCTGATGAGCCTCCCGCAACGGCGCGGCGCCGTCGCCGCCACGGTCATCGGCATCGCGGGCGTGGTGGGGGTGCTCGTCGGGGTGCTTTCCATCGCCGCCGGCTTCAAGCAGGCGATGGCCGTTTCCGCCTCGCCCGACGGCGCGGTGGTGTTGCGCAGCGGCGCGGACAGTGAAATGGTCAGCGGTTTCGGGCGCGGTGAAACGCGCGCCATCGCCGACGCGCCGGGCGTGGCGCGCAATGCGGACGGCCCGCTCGCCTCCGCGGAACTGTTCGTCATCATCAACCTGCCCAAGCGCTCGACCGGGCTGGATGCCAACGTGCCGCTGCGCGGGGTGGAAGGCGCCGCCTGGCACGTGCGCGACAACACGAAGATCATCGAAGGCCGGATGTTCGACTGGGGCAAAGACGAGGTCGTCGTCGGCCGCGGCGCCGCGCTTGAATTCGCCGGGATGACTGTCGGCTCAAAAATCAAGGTCGGCCGGTACGAATGGCCGGTTGTCGGCATTTTCACCGCCAACGGCGGCGCGGCGGAATCGGAAATCTGGTCGGACGCGAAAGTGCTGCAGGCCGCGTACAATCGGGGCGACTCGTTCCAGTCGGTCTATGTGCGGCTGAATTCGCCGGGCGCCTTCCAGGAATTCAAGGACGCGCTGACCTCGAATCCGCAGCTCAATGTGAAGGTGGTCCGGCAATCCGATTATTACTCCGAGCAATCGGAGACGATGACGCGCCTGATCACGACACTGGGCGTGTTGATTGCGTCGTTGATGGCGGTGGGCGCGGTGTTCGGTGCGTTGAACACCATGTACAGCGCGGTGGCGGCGCGGACCCGGGAGATTGCCACTTTGCGGGCGCTCGGCTTCGGCGGCAGTGCGGTGGTGGTGTCGCTGATGCTGGAATCGCTGCTGCTGGCGCTGGCGGGCGGCATCATTGGCGGCACGCTGGCCTATGTGGCCTTCAACAATTTTCACACCTCGACGATGAACTTCCAGAGTTTCAGCCAGATTACCTTTGGCTTTAAAGTCACGCCGGAGTTGCTCATGCGCGGCATCCTGTGGTCGGCGCTGATTGGGCTGATCGGCGGCCTGTTTCCCGCCATCCGCGCCGCCCGCCTGCCCATCGCCGCCGGGTTGCGGGAGTTATAGCGCAAGGCAATTCAACAGTGGTTTGTCGGGCGCCTATGGCTTTCGCAATTGCAGCACGAAATCCTCCCACTGTTGTTTGAACTTCTCCATATCGGACGTGCGCAAGACGCGCTGAAGCGTTTCGTAGCCGGTCGGGTCCTGTTTTACGTTGGCGGAAAACTCGCGATAATACGTTTTCAACAGGCCTTTTTCCTGGAGATAGTAACACAAGTAGCGGGCTTGGGCGTAGTAGGCGTAGTAATTGGTGGAACCTTCGTCGCCATAGAATTCGCCGGCGCTCATCGACGTGAGGCGGCGGAAGGAAATGGTTTTTCCTTCCCGGATGGTTTGCTCCAGGCCCTTCAAGCGCCAGTTGATCCGGCCGCGGATGTGGCCGTTTACGTCCACCGGCGCTTCGTAGAGGCTGGCCAAGCCCTCGTCGAACCACGGCGGGCAATTAGGAAAGTTCACACGCAGGTAGGCGTGCACGATTTCGTGCGCCAACGTGCCGCTCCCCGTCGCGATGTTCATGACCAGAGCTTGATGTTCCGCCGAATAATAACCGAACGGCGACGCCGGGATGTCGTGGAACAGGCGAAAGGCGTGGTTCGTGTAGCTGACCTGGTCCCGGAAGAGCCAGATATCAATAATCACCTCCGGGTCGCGCGGGAAATATTCCTGCTTGAGCCGGTCCACGGCCCATTTCACGGTGTTCGTCGCCCGCTGTTCCACGACCGCCACCGGCTCGTCACCGAGCACCACAAACGGCGGCTGGACGACCAACGTGAAACCGTCCGGCACGGTCGGCTGCAATCGGGCGATGTGATCGCGAAAGCCGGCCGGGGGATCCGCTGCCAGCGCCCGCAGACCGCTTCCCTGCACCGCCAGCATGACGGCCAGCAATCGGAAAACAGGCGGGACGCGTATGGGGATCATTTTTCAAATGGTCCCTGATGCCGGCAAACGATTCAAGCGTGCGGTAGTGTCCCATATTCGGAGCGCGGCTCCGTGAGCCGCTGCTATCGGTTTGCCAAATTAAGCCGCTGCGAGTCGCAGACTCGCGCTCCGTTGGGAGATTAGGACACAACCAAGCGCGCAACGTTGAGGGTAGGAACCGGATTTGGTGCGGCGTTGAGCCTCCGGTTCGATATTGTGAGCCGCAGGTTTGACCCTACAGCAGCAATATTGGGACATTACCTCATTAATTCAATTGGTCGGTGATGGTTGCCCGCCATCCGCACCATCCGCCTGCTTTGGCCGCGGGCTTGCGGGAGGAATTGGAGCCACCGGCCGGCCGGTTTGACCGGCGCAACACCAGCGCAGCGGTAACGCCGATTTAGTGGACTGGATTCGGCTTCAGGTGTTTGTCCGCAAAATCCAGGAACGCGGTCCAGTCGGCGGGCGTGGTGGCGTGTTCGCCGGTGTGATACAGAAACCCGAGGTCGCCGGTGATCAACGGCGTGTCCACCGGAGGTCCTTCAGTTGTGCCCAAATCCTTTTTGCCCAGCAGCCGGTAAACCGGGCCGGCGGCGACGGCGGCCAGAAATTCGCCGCGCGGGTCGGCCCACTGGTCTTGCGTGCCGCCGGTGAGGAACACCGGACGCGGCGCGTTCAGGGCGATCAGCAGGTGCGCATCCACGGGCAGGTCGTTCCAATGGCCGGCGTATTTCTGGAAATTGCCGGCGAACCACCAGGGAAACATCGCCGTCATGTCGTCAATGGTCTCGCCGTAATCGCGCCGGGAGAGCGCCGAGCCCATTTCGCCGGCGCAACTGCCGAAGATGAGCGCAAAGCGCGGGTCCTGCGCGCCGGCCCACAAGGCGGTTTTGCCGAGGCGCGAATGCCCGATGAGCGCGACGCGGCCGGCGTCCACCGCCGGGTCGGTGGCCAGGTAATCGAGCGCCCGGCGCGCGGCCCAGGCCCAGGCGCCAATGGTGCCCCATTCGTCCGGGGCGGGTTTGGTCTGACCCGGCGCGAGCGTGGGATTGATGATGCCCGACGAGAAGGTGTTCCGGGCATCGAGCTGGACATCGGTGTAACGGAACGTGGCGTAACCGTAACCGCGCGCCAGTATGACTTTGAGCGGCCCGGTTTCGGAAACGACCGGCTTGGCTCGCGCACCGGACGGAGTCGCGTTAGACGTGACAACAGGCCCCGGCAGATTGTCTTTAAAAACGAGCTGAAGCAGCACCGGCACCGGCCCGGCGGCTTTGGCGGGAAGATAGAAATGTAGTTGCACGTTGGAACCTTCCGGCAGGCCGGTGAAGTGCATCTCGACCAGCTTGCGCACCGCCCGCCCTTCCAGAGCGTTGGTGTCCGTCTCGACCACTTTAAACGTGGCCTTCGGCGCATTGGCCGGCACGCGGCCAAAAATTTCCCTTGTGTACAGCTCGATGAGCTCCGGCCGGCGCTGTTTGTGCCAGGATTCGGCGTCGCGCACGGGTTGGCCGTTTTGCAGGACGAGCGGGTCGGGCAACGTGTAGGTGCCGACCTTGGATTCGTCGTAGTTGGAGATATGGCCGTTCGGCGCGCGATGAACCGTATTGCCGTCGGCATCGGTGCGCCATTGCCAGGTGTTGGTGGCGGGTACGGCATTCGATGCGCTGAGCTGCGCACTGGCCGGCCGGTTGGCCACCCCCAAAGCCAGAAGGGTGCAAAGGAAATGCGGTTTCATGGGATTACCTGCGGCCACGATGCCACCGAGGCAAAATTCTGCCAATCCAAAAGGCGAACAGATACAGGCGACATCGCTGCCGAAGCACTGGGGAACGGCCTTGCCGCGGCCTCGAATTTTCGCCTACCCTGCGGGGGTGAGCGATGTGACCCGCCTCCTCGAACGGGCGCAAGCCGGCGATGGCAGCGCCGCTGCGGAATTGCTTCCCCTGGTCTACGAAGAACTGCGGCACCTTGCGGCTCACCGGCTGGCGGGAGAGCCAAATCAACATACATTGCAGCCGACGGCGCTGGTCCATGAGGCGTGGCTCAAAATCTCCGGCGATGGACGACGCGCCTGGAACGGCCGGGAGCACTTCTTTGCCGCCGCCGCCGAGGCGATGCGCCGCATTCTCGTGGATCGCGCACGGCGGCGGCTGGCCGCCAAACGGGGCGCCGGCGAAACGCCGCTTGACGCGGATGATTTCGACATTCCGGCGCCCGCGCCGGACGACCAGCTGCTGGCTGTCAGCGAAGCGCTGACGAAATTTGCGGCGATGGACGCGCGCAAAGCCGAATTGGTGAAGCTGCGGTATTTCGTGGGGATGTCGTTTGAGGAAGCCGCTGAAGCGCTGGGCATCGCGGTGCCAACCGCCAAACAATGGTGGGCCTATGCGCGCGCCTGGCTGCGGGTGGAGATCGCCGGCACAAATCCCAGCGACAGTCCATGAAATAGTCGGCTATCGCCCCGGCCGACCTATGCGCTGCGTCCCTTGGGAACGAAAGTCTCCCAAGTCTTGCCGGATTCCGGCGCCACGTGCGTAAACCCCATGCCCGCCGGCGGATTGGGAATGCGAATCAGATGATTGCACGCCGGGCATTGAATCTGGCGTCCGGCAAATTGCGGCTCGCATTTCAGCGGTTGATCGCAGTGAGAACAGTAAAATTTAAATTCGTTGGTATTCATGGTCTCACTCAGGTAAGCGCAATCGCCAAGGAAGAAGTATGTTGAAAAAACTCCATACTTTTTGCCGACAAAATCCGCTTGCTCTGGTAGATGAAGGCCAATACTCCCGAAATGACGCCTGATGCTCAACGCGAAGCCGCCCTGTTCCAGGCCGCCGCCCAGCTGACCGGCCCCGCCCGCGCGTCGTTTCTTGAGAACGCCTGCCAGGGCGACTCCGCCCTGCGCCGGCGGCTTGAAGCCTTGCTGGCAGCGAGCGAAGCGAAGGACGACTTTTTGGAACCGACGGCGCCAAAGACCGTTCGCCTGCCCGCCCAGACAATGAAGCTGGAATTCACCGATGCGCCGGACGAAGCCATCGGCCAGAAGATTGGCCGGTATAAAATCCTCGAGCGGGTCGGTGAAGGCGGTTGCGGCGTGGTCTATGTGGCCGAGCAAACTGAGCCGGTGCGCCGGCGCGTGGCGCTCAAGGTCATCAAGCTCGGAATGGACACCAAGCAGGTGGTCGCGCGGTTCGAGGCCGAGCGTCAGGCCCTGGCGATGATGGATCATCCCAACATTGCCAAAGTGCTCGACGCCGGAACGACGGAAGCGGGCCGGCCCTATTTCATCATGGAACTGGTCCGCGGCATCCGCATCACGGATTACTGCGACCAGAACTCCCTCACCACGAAGGAGCGGCTCGAGTTGTTCATCAAAATCTGCCAGGCCATCCAGCACGCGCACCAGAAGGGCATCATCCACCGCGACATCAAGCCGTCGAACATCCTGGTCACGCTGCACGACGGCGTGCCGGTGCCCAAGGTGATTGATTTCGGCATCGCCAAGGCGACGGAAGGCCGGCTGACCGACGCGACGGTCTATACTCAGTTGCATCAATTCATTGGCACGCCGGCCTACATGAGCCCGGAACAGGCGGAGATGAGCGGGCTGGACGTGGACACGCGCAGCGACATCTATTCGCTCGGGGTGTTGTTGTACGAGTTGCTGGTGGGCAAGACGCCGTTTGACGCGCAGGAGCTGATGTCGCAGGGGATTGACGCGATGCGCAAGACCATCCGGGAATTGGATCCAGTGCGACCGAGTACGAAGCTGGCGACATTGCAAGGCGATGAACTCACGACGACGGCGAAGCGGCGGTCGGTGGAGGTGTCGAAGTTGGCGAACCTACTGCGGGGGGATTTGGACTGGATTGTGATGAAGTGCTTGGAGAAGGACCGGACGCGGCGCTATGACACGGCGAACGGAGTGGCGATGGACATCCGGCGGCATTTGAGTTGCGAGCCGGTGCTGGCGCGGCCGCCGAGCAAGTTCTACGAGTTTCAAAAGACGGTACGGCGGCACAAGGTGGGTTTTGCGGCGACCGCGGCGGTAATTATGGTGCTGGCCTGCGGTGTGCTGGTCAGCACGTGGCAGGCGGTGCGGGCGATGCGGGCGCGACATGAAGCGCTGGCGGCGCAGGCCAGTGAGCAGGAGCAGCGGCGGGAAGCGGAGGCCCAAGCCAGGGAGGCGAGCGTCGCGCGGACTTTGGCGGACCAGCAGCGGGACCTGGCGAATCAGCGGCTTTATGAATCGTTGCTGCGCGAGGCGCGGTCCATCCGCAAGGCAAGACCGGTGGGGTATCGGCGTGAAGTGTTTGACCGGCTGCAACAGGCCGCCGCGCTCGATATCGAGCACAAGAATCTCAACTTGCTAAGGGGTGAGGCCACCGCGACGTTCGGTGACTGGGTGGGTCTGGAGCCGGTGGATATCAACATCGCTGGCGGTGCGGATCTCGGTTGCGTAAGCGAGGATGGGACGCTGGCGGCGATTGCACATTTGGATGAGCCCGTGGTGTCGCTGCATGAAACGCTCACCGGTCACGAAACAGCCAATTTAGGTACCGTCGGCTTTGGCGTTTACTCCATGGCGTTCGATCAGAAGGGCACGGCCCTATTCCTCTCGGTTCTGGATGAAAAGCTCGTCGTCGGAAAACGCCCGGGAGCTTCTCGGCTTGAGAAGTGGTCGCTTCGGGCGGATGGTTCGTGGAAACAGGATTGGTCCCGTGCCGCCACGAACCTCGTTTTCTATCAGCCTACCCAAAACGGGCCGGTGGCATTGGAATTGTGCGAACATGACGCGGCCTTTGCCATGACAGATCCGGAAAGCGGCGCGGTGCTGGCCCATCTGCCAATCGACAGGCCCATGCCATGGTTTCCGTGCGTGGCGATCACCCTGGATCGTGCCAAAATCGCCTATTCGTGCAGGGAAAGCAGCAACAGCATTGATGAGGAACTGGAATTGTGCGATCTGGGAACGGGAGCGCGGAAGACCTTGAGCCCGCACCAAGGAGCCGCCAGAGCCCTTTGCTTCAGCAACGACGGGAAAACCCTGGTGATCGCCTTTGGCGCCAAGGTGATTGCCTGCGATACGGCTCAGCTCAGCCCGATACTCGGCTTTCAGGGGACGTTCGAAGACAACTGGGGGGCGTCACCCGGAGGGCCCTCGGGCCTGCTGGCGCTGCCGGCCGTTCAGGAACTGGGAGTGCGTTTGATCCAGATGGACTCGGCGCGTGAACTGGCATTTCTCAATGTGCCGGGAATTCCAAGAGGCCAGTCGTTCAGCCGCGACGGTTCCGTCTTGCTGGCAACTCACTACCGCGGGGCGAGAATTTTTCATCTGCAGGCCGAGCGGGAAATGAAGCTGCTGGAAGGGCACCAAGGGGGCGTGCCGGCCGTGGTATTTCTTCCCGACGGTCGTCGGTTGGTTTCGACCGGCAAAGATCGAACCCTGCGCTTATGGGACCTGGCCAGTGGTCGCTCGGACATGCTGGCCCGGTTGCCCGACTCCGGCCAAACCCTGTCCGTCACGCCGGATGGCTCACTGCTGGCCTGTGGTTATTACAATGTTTGCGATATTTCTCTCTGGTCGTTCCCGTCGGGCAATCGATTGGATCAATTCAACGGGACGAACGCCTATCTCGGCACGACGTGGAATTGCACGTTCAGCCCCGATGGCAGAGAGTTCGCCGCCATCGGCTCCGGCCTGAGAGTTTGGGACAGTGCCGGATGGTTGGGAAATCCCGAGGCGGCGGGCTTAATGGGTCCGCCCCGGTTTGAGGAGACCAACGGTCTTGCCAGCGTCTCCTTTGACCCGGCTGGGAAGGAGTTGGCTTACAAGGGTTGGAGGGAAGCATCCCACAATTCTACGGGGTTGTTTGTTCGCCGCTTGGAAACGGGTGCTCAACCCCGTCTCATCGCCACGAACATTGAAGTGAATCCGGTTCAGGTGCTGTGTTTCCTGCCCAAGAGCGGACGGCTGGCTTACGTGACCCATGATCGTGAGATTGCCATACTGGAACCTGAAACCTGGCGGGTCATGAGCAAGACTTCCACGCTGACACCCGAGGACACCACCGAGTGGTTTGTTGCCAACCTGACGGTGAGTCCGGACGAGTCCCGTTTTGCCATGGTGACGACCTCGGGTCTTGGGGTGGACTTGCGCGATACGGCCACCGGCGCGCTGGTTTACACATTGCCGGAGCAGCCCGGCACCATTTGGTGGCTGGCGTGGAGCCCGGACGGCCGACAGCTCGCGGTGTCACGCGCCAATGGCGAAATTGCCATCTGGAATCTTAACGAGGTGGAAGCCCAACTGGCAAAGCTGGGACTGAAACCGTGAACCCGAACCGCGAAGAATTGTTGTTCCAACTGGCCTTGATGAAGTCGGCAGGCGAACGCGCCGAATTTCTGGACCGTGAGTGTGGTGATAACAAGGCCCTGCGTCAACGCCTGGAAGCCTTGCTGGCGGCGCACGATACGGGCGGTTCCTTCCTCGAACCTGAAAGCCCCAAGCCCGCCGGCCAGCCCGCCAAGACGTTGAAAATCGAGTTTGCCGAGGCGCCGGACGAAACGGTCGGCCAGAAAATCGGGCGGTACAAGATTCTGGAAAAAGTCGGCGAGGGAGGCTGCGGCGTGGTGTATGTGGCCGAGCAAACCGAGCCGGTGCGGCGGCGCGTCGCGCTCAAGGTCATCAAGCTGGGCATGGACACCAAGCAGGTCGTCGGGCGGTTCGAGGCCGAGCGCCAGGCGCTGGCGCTGATGGACCATCCCAACATTGCCAAGGTGCTGGATGCCGGGACGACTGAAACCGGCCGGCCGTACTTCATCATGGAACTGGTGCGGGGCATTCGCATCACGGATTATTGTGACCAGAACAAATTGTCCACGCGCGAACGGCTTGACCTGTTCATCAAAATCTGCCAGGCGATTCAGCACGCGCACCAGAAGGGGATTATTCATCGGGACATCAAGCCATCGAACATTCTCGTGACCTTGCATGACGGCGTGCCGGTGCCCAAGGTGATTGGTTTCGGCATTGCCAAGGCCACGGAAGGCCGGTTGACCGACGCGACGGTTTACACGCAGTTGCACCAGTTCATCGGGACGCCGGCCTACATGAGTCCGGAACAGGCGGAGATGAGCGGGCTGGACGTGGACACGCGCAGTGACATTTATTCCCTCGGCGTTTTGCTTTACGAACTGCTGACGGGCCGCACCCCGTTCGACGCGCAGGAGTTGATGTCGCAAGGCATTGATGCGATGCGCAGGACGATCCGGGAGAAGGAGCCGGTGCGGCCAAGCACGAAGGTGGCGACGCTGCAGGGGGAGGACCTTTCCACGACGGCGACGCGACGCGCTGCCGAGGCGCCGAAGTTAATCAGCCAGTTGCGCGGCGATCTGGACTGGATCGTGATGAAGTGCCTGGAGAAGGACCGGACGCGCCGTTACGAGACGGCGAACGGCCTGGCCTTCGACATCAAGCGGCACCTAAACCTGGAGCCGGTGCTGGCGCGACCTCCGAGCAAGTTCTACGAGTTTCAAAAGACCGTACGGCGGCACAAGTTCGGGTTTGCGGCGACGGCGGCGATCATCGTCGTTCTGGCGGTCGGAGTTGTCATGACCACCTGGCAATCGGTGCAGGCTACGCGCGCCAAAAAGGAGGCTGTGGTGAACGAGCAAAAGGCAATTGCCGCCCAAGCCAGCGAGACGAAACTCCGCGAGCAGGCGCAGGCGCAGGAGCTGGCCGCCCGCCAACGGGCTTACGCCTCGGACATGAACGTTGCGGCTGAGGCGCTGGCGGGAAACAACCTCGGGCGCGCGCTCGATTTGCTCAACCGGCAGCGGCCGGTGCCGGGGCAAAAAGATCTGCGCGGCTGGGAATGGCGTTACCTGTGGGGGCAGACCCGCAGCGACGCCAATTTCACCTTGGGCAAAGAATCGTCCGAAATCTCTTCGCTGGCGTTATCGCCCGATGGCAACCTGCTGGCGATTGGCACGCGACATCAAGGTGGTCTGTCCGTTTGGGATTTGCGGGTGCGGCAGGAATTGTTTCGTCTGGCCAAAGACGAAATCCAGGTTCGTGCCGCCTTTTCACCGGTTGAGCCTCTGCTGGCGTTTGCCGGCACCGGCATTTCTGTTTCGGGTAAGGGGCAAAGCATCTTACATCTCTGGAATACCGCGACCCGCCAAGGGGTGGCAGAATTTCCTCTGGATACCGAGTGCGTCGGGTTGGCCTTTTCCCGGGACGGGCAGACGCTGGCCACTTGCACGCTCGATAATCTCGGCGGCCAGATCACCCTCTGGCGCATGCCGGATGGCGTCAAACTGGCGAGCCACCCCATCAAACCACATCAGGCTCCTGACGTGGGAAACTTTTTTGCGACGACCCCGGACATGAAGCTGGCGGCATACGCCTATGGCTTGTCGCCGCAGACGCGAATCGGCGTCATTGATTTGCAGACCGGCAAGGAACTCTGGAACGCCATGCCGTCCAAGGAATTTGTCGTGGCGCTGGCATTTTCGGCGGATGGAAAAACGTTGGCCTCAGGCAATGGATTCTCCGATACGGAAATCCGCCTCTGGGATGTCGCCACGGGTCGGGAAACCGGCGAACTTGAAGGGCACGGCTCCTGGATCAGTGCGCTGGCCTTCTGGCCGGACGGCAAAAAACTGGCCTCCGCCAGCGCCGACCAGACCTTGCGCCTCTGGGATATTGGCAGCGGCCAATGTCTGGATGTGCTGCGCGGAAATCGCCAGGAAGTCTGGACCCTCGCCTTGTTGCCGAATGCCAAAACACTGGTCAGCGGCTCCAAAGACGGCACGGTTTGCTTCTGGGATACGTCGGTGCCGCACTCACATCTACCTCGCATCACGCTGGCTGCCAACCTCGTCAACTGGAGCTTCGCCGAAGGCGGGCGATCCGTGCTGACGCTAAATCAGCAAGGCCGGGTGATGCGGTGGGGCGGATCTGATTTTCAACAGGCTGAACAAATGCTCGATGTCGTCACCAATGTGTTGGGCGG
>DATJOW010000101.1:0-4337 GCA_035506715.1 Candidatus Acidiferrum sp.
CCGCGGCGAGGCGCCGTACCGGACGTAGCCGTTGAGATCGATTCCGTAATGCTTGGGATCGCGCGTCGCCAGCACGACGTCCACGATGTAATCCTTCAGCTTGTCATCCACGTAAACCGAGTTCACCACTTGGCGGGCGGCGACAATATCGGCGCCGGAGATCACCGGCTGGACGTTCAGGTCGGGATCGCTGGTCGCCATGGCGTCCAGGATGGCGCGCTCCTCAATGCGGTTCGGGTAGTCCACGATGACCTTGAGCATGAAACGGTCAACCTGCGCCTCGGGCAGCGGGTAGGTGCCTTCCTGCTCGAGCGGGTTCTGGGTGGCCATGACCAGGAACGGCTGCGGCAACGCGTACGTTTCGTCGCCGAGGGTGACCTGGCGCTCCTGCATGGCTTCGAGCAAGGCGCTTTGGACCTTGGCCGGGGCGCGGTTGATCTCGTCGGCGAGGATGAAATTGCTGAAGATCGGGCCGTGCCGGGTATGGAACTGGCCGCTTTGGGGATTGTAAATCATCGTGCCCACGATGTCGGCGGGCAGCATGTCGGGCGTGAACTGGAGACGCTTAAACTTCAATTGGGTGGCCGCCGCCAGGGTCTTGAGCGAAAGCGTCTTCGCCAGCCCCGGCACACCTTCGAGCAGGATGTGGCCGTTGGTCACCAAGCCAACCATCAGGCGGTCCACGAGATATTTTTGCCCAACGAGGACGCGCCCGATTTCCTGCCGCAGGGGCGCGACCCAGGCGGAATTCTCGCGGACGGCCTCGTTGATGGCCTGAATTCGCTCGTTGTGTCCGCCCGGTGTGACGGGGCTGGCGTAATTGTGGTTTGCGGCAGCTGGCGGTACGGGCCGGCTCAGCGGTGCGCCGCGGTAGCGGATGGTTTCCAGTTCGGCTTCGCTTGCCGGGGACGTCGTGGCGGCGACGGGGGATGAGCCGCTGTGGTCCCGCCGGCTGGGGACAGTGGCGGCTTGTTTGGTCCAGTTCGAATTGCTCATAGCTTTGGTCGTTGATTTATCGGTTGTGAGAGCGTTCTCTTTTTTCGCTCTCGCTTACACGGATAACAGACCACACGCCTTTTACGGGTCGCTTACACGAGTATTACAGTTTTGAAAGGTTGCCGGTCAGGGCGGGACACAGCCCTTCGCGGGATCGCCGGAACGGACAGAGATTCCCGGGGCGGAAACGAAGCGTTGGGGGAAACTACGGGCGGGCGGGCGGCGTTTGCTTCGGGAGTTTAACCGTGAACTCCGAGCCGGTGTTGGGCTGGCTGGAAACGGTGACATTGCCACCGTGCGCTTCAACAACGGCTTTGACCAGGCTCAGGCCCAGCCCGAGGCCGCGCTGGGAACGGCTCTTGTCGCCGCGATAAAGCCGGGCCCAGATTTTTTCCTGTTCGTCGGCCGGAATGCCCATGCCGGTGTCACGGAATACGGCAACAGCCCAAGCCGGCTCCTCGCGCACGCTGATCTCCACGCGGCCGCCGGCGGGCGTGTATTTGATGGCGTTGTCGAGCAGATTTGCGAAGATCTGCCGGATGCGGTTGCGGTCCGCGTGCGCTTCACAGGCGGCGGGCAGGTCAAGGTGGAGAGCGACCTTGCGTTCCTCGGCGACATACTGGTAGAGCTCCACCACTTCGCGAACCAACTGGCAAAGATCCACGGGAGCGCGCTGAAGCTGCATCATGCCGGCCTCGGCCTCGGTAATGTCCATGAGCGTGTTCAGCATGGCCAGGACGCGCTCGGATTCCTCGACGCAATCCGCCAGCGCCTCACGCGGCGCGGCGGGGTCTGCGCCCGGCGACAGCGCGAGCTCCGCCATGCCGCGCAGGCGGGTGAGCGGAGTGCGCAGGTCGTGCGCGACGTTGTCGAGCGCCTCGCGCATGGCGCGGATGAGCGCTTCATTGCGCTCGAGCAGGGTGTTGAACAGGCGGACCAGTTCGTCAAATTCGTCGTTCGAGGCGCGTCCCGGAACGCGGGCGGCCAGTTGGCCGGTGCGGATGATGGCGCGCGCGGTGGCCACGATCTGGCGCACCGGCCGCATGGCGCGGTGGGCGAAAATGTTGCCGGCCAGAAAACCGAGGATCACCGTCGCCCCCCCGACCATAAAAAAACTCTGGCGCAACAGGCGCAACAGCGTCTGGCGGTTGGTCGTGCTGCGCCCGATTTGCAGCAGCGTGCCATCGGGCAGATCGGCGGAGTCCAGGACGAGGTCCTTTTCCTCATCCTGCGGCATGCGGATGATGACGTCTTCCTCGTGCCGGTAATTGTCCCAGTCGCTGGAGGTGTCCCGGAAGGTGAGCCAATCCTCGGGCACATTGAGCAGAATCACACTGTTGGTTTCGCTCACCAGCCGGACGAACAGCGATTTCTGCAACTTGGGCGGCTGGTTCTGCATCCATTCGCGCAGGGCGCCAACGCCGCCTTTTTCATAGAGCAGGGCGGTCTCCCGGAGCCACGCGCTCAACAGCAAGCGTTCCCGGTTTTGAATCGCCGCCGCCAGCAGGTAATACGTGAGCGCAAAGAGCGCGACGTTGCTCAGCACAAAGAGCAGCACGTACCAGAGGCTCAGTTGAAAGCCGACGCTCCGACGCAGGCGCTCAAGCACGTTGAAGGACATAGCCAACCCCCCGGATGGTCTGGAGCCGCGCCCGGTCCTTGTCCAGCTTGCTGCGCAGCCGGTGAACCAGCACGTCCACGACGTTGGTTTGCGGATCGAAACTGTAATCAAAAATGTGTTCCAGGATCATGGTCTTGGTGACCGTGCGTCCGGCGTTGCGCATGAGATATTCCAGCAGGGCGAACTCGCGCGGCTGGAGCTCAACGGTCTCGCCGTCGCAACACACCTCGCGGGCGAGCAGGTCCATTGTCAGGTCGCCAACGACGAGCTTAGTCGGTTCGGCGGTCTGGGTGGCGCGGCGGATGAGGGCCTGCACCCGCACCAGCAATTCGGAAAAGGCGAACGGCTTGGTCAGGTAATCATCGCCGCCGGCCTGCAACCCCTTGACGCGGTCGTCCACGGACACCTTGGCGCTGAGGATGAGCACCGGGACGCGGAGGCCCTTGGCGCGCAACTTCTGGATGAGGCTCAGGCCGTCGAGCTTGGGGAGCATCACATCCATGACCGCGGCATCGTAGTTGACGCTCTGGAGCATCAGCCAGGCTTCCTCTCCTTCGCCGGAGTGGTCGACGGCAAAGCCGCTTTGCTTGAGGCCCTTGACCACGAACGTCGCGATCTTCTTGTCGTCCTCGACCACCAGGATGCGCATGCCGGCTCATGATGGCCGAGCCAAGAGTCCTAGCAAGAAAAAGTAATGTCCGGCACCCGTTCGCCCCCTCACAAGCCAGGCAATTCAGACGATTTCCACCGGACATTTCGGCAGGGCGTCGAGGAAGGCCTGGCCGTATTGCTTCGTCAGCACCCGGTTGTCCAGCACCACAACGATTCCGGTGTCGGTTTTGGTGCGGATCAACCGACCGACGCCCTGGCGGAATTTTAAAATCGCCTCCGGCAACGAAAATTCGCCGAAGGAATTGCCGCCGCGCGCCTCGATGGCTTCGATCCGCGCTTCGATGAGCGGATGGTCCGGCACGGCAAACGGCAGGCGTGTGATGATGACGTTGCTCAGCGCCTCGCCTGGCACGTCAACACCCTGCCAGAAACTGTCCGTGCCGAACAGCACCGAGTCCACGTCGTCCTTGAACTTTTCCAGCATGGTCGAGCGCGGTGTACCAGTACCCTGGACGAAACAGGTCACTTTGAGTCTGTTGAAAAACGGTTCCATCCGCTCGCCCAGTTCCCGCATGAGCTTGTAATTCGTAAACAGCACGAACGCCTTGCCGTGCGTTTTTTTGACAAAATGTTCGATCCAATGCTCCAGCGCGTCGGCATAGCCGGCCTCGCGCGGGTCGGGCATCTTGCTGGCGACGAATAATTTCATCTGGCGCTCATAATCAAACGGCGTGCCGACCTGGAGTCTGGCGGCGGATTCGGCGCCGACGCGTTTGACGAAGTAGTCAAGCGCGGAGTGCGGAGTGCGGAGTGCGGAATTTTGACGTGGAGAATCGCTTTTGTCTGGCTCGGCTTCATTCCGCCTTCCGCGTTCCGCGTTTCGAATTCCCAAGGTGGCGCTGGTCATGATAATGGACGTGTCGCTCTCGAACAGCCGCTGGCGCAGGAACTCCGCCACGTCAATCGGCGCGGCGTTCAAGGCGAGATTCTTTTGCGCTTTGCCGCCGCGCTCGACCCAGTACACATGTTCCGGCGCGCCCTGTTCCAGGAACGCCTTCACCTCGTCGCGCAACTCGGCCAGCCGCCGGTTGCATTCGACCAGTTCCTG
>DATJOW010000102.1:0-57162 GCA_035506715.1 Candidatus Acidiferrum sp.
GCTGAACCGATATCTCTTCTCCCCCATTTCTATTGCCTTCGTGTAAACAAATAAGGTGGATTGACGTAAGGGTTTCTGGAAGTAAACTATAAATTTAGGCTTATGGGTGCTGCCAGAAGCATTAGAAGATACGATTCAAGAATTGGCTCTTGTTCATCGGTGGTTGGGAAACAGTGCTGCAGAGTCAAACCACGAAGGCTTGGTATCGAAGGGATAATACTGGCGTTGCTGCTGATGTTTCCTGCCCTATTTTCAACCGTTCTAGCCCAAGGCACCGCGTTCACCTACGAAGGCCACCTCTACGACGGCAGCCATCCCGCCGACGGCATCTACAATTTTCAGTTTACGGTTCATGATTCATTCACCAACGGCATTGTCGTGGCCGGCCCACTGACCAATGGCACTGTCGGCGTGACCAATGGGATGTTTGCCGTATCACTCGACTTTGGATCCGGAATTTTCAACGGAGAAGTGCGGTATTTGGAAATCGGCGTACAAACTAACGGCGCTTCCGGTTTTACCACCCTCGCCCCCCGACAACGGGTGACTCCAATGCCCTACGCCATCATGGCGAACACGGCCAGTAACTTACTAGGTCCGGTTCCGACCTGCCAGTTAAGCGGCTGCATTCCGCTGAGCCAATTACCAGGGACAGTTCTGACAAACAATGCAGCGGGTGTGACCTTGAACGGGTATTTCGTTGGCAACGGCTCGGGGTTAACCAACCTGAGCGGTACAGCCTCCTCCCAGTCTGTTAATCCTAACTCGCTTGACAATGCGCTTTGGCTACAACTCAAGGCTGCTAACCTCCAGGATTATAATTGCTATAATCGGTTTCGGTGGGGAAATGTCATGCAGAAGATCGCCGCGAGACAGAACATTCGATTATTGATGGCGGGCACGGGGCTGGTTGGATTTGAACTTCTTAAGGGTGCATGGACCAACTGGCTGTCGGCCAACCTGACGAACGCGGGTTACTTCACTTGGTACGACTCGAAGAATTATACCGAGTGGGGAACGAATAATCCCGGCAGCTATTTTGATGACGCAAGGGACACAAACTGGGCAGCGGGTTACTGTGTTCTTAAAAACAGTCAAGGATTTCAAGGTGATATTACATACACTTGGAATGTCCTGTGCATCTATTATCTGGCGTGGACAAATGGAACCACCTTCAAAGTCCAGACAAACAACGGAGGCGGAGGCGGATTCACTGATATTGGCGGGGCGACAATCAATGCCAAGGACGCTCAAGCCGGACCAACAGGGGCCTACTGGTATTGGACAAACAGCGCGGGGCCAAAATCCATGCAATATAACATCGTGAATACAGCCAGCGGGACCAACATATTTGTGAGTGTCGGGGCTTGGAACACATCGTTCCCGTCAAATAGCTTTACCGTCGGATACGATTACCAAGACGCCTCAGGGAGCGCTTACTATGCCGTCCTGCCGGGCACGAACGTCATGATCCCGATTTACCAGCAGTTCAACCCGGACATGATTCTCTACAATAACGTCGAGGGGACAAACCATAACTGGTGCACGAATCTCCCGATTCTGTTCGGGATGTGGACCAACGCGTGCCCGAAGGCCAGCATCGTGGTGTGCGCCACCTACCCTTGCATAGGGGAAGACGTAACCGGTACCGACATCGAAGAGACGATGCAGCGGAACAACGTCGTCGCGATGGCGCTGAACGGCGCGAATATATCACTGTTCGACGGGCATTGTTTGTTCGAGTCAACAAACGTGATGAGCGCGAGGAGCCTGTACCTAGCCGGCGATCCAGTTCACCCATCGGCCACAATGGCGGCAGCATACGGTTACCTGCTCAACGCATGGCTTGGCTTTTCGGACGCCGCCCTATTCAATTTTGGTGGAGATGCAGGAAAATAAGCAGCCTCGTATCTCGTCGGTGCGTTTGTGAAAAATGGGACCGGAGACGTCATAGCGTCAGAACCCGTTGAAAACATGGGCCATATTTCGCGACATGTTCTTTCACAGACAGGCCGCACCCGCATTTGAGGGGAAAGCAGATGGCCGATATGGCATCTGTTGCAAATGCCTGAATATCATTAAGTCAAGGCAGCTGTGGGTAAATCAACCCATTCCTAGTTTCACAATTACAGCGACGGTGTTCATCAGGAGAACAGGAAAATGGCGGGAGCGGCGGGGCTCGAACCCGTAACCTCTGCCGTGACAGGGCAGCGCTCTAACCAATTGAGCTACGCCCCCGCACTGGAGCCTGTAAAACTAGAAGATGCAGCGAAGAGCGTCAAGCCGCTTCGGGGAAAAAGATATTCGGGCAGCAGACGCCAAGGAGGTGGGGGTGGGGAACCCCGCTGAAGAAACGTGCTGCTACCCGAATGGTGCAATGTTACGATTTTGCAGCACTTTGTCAATAAGTTCTGATTAGATATTGTGCACATCCCGCTAACCTTGCTAAACATCTCTTGGCTTTACCAGGCCAAGTTTTTACCTAAAGTGCCGTCGTGATTGCGCTGGAATCCATCGAATTGTTTCGCGGATTGGCCCGCGAGGAATTGCAGGCCTTGCGCCTGATCGCCCGCGAAAAGCATTTTGCCGCCCAAACGGTCATTTTCAACGAGGGCGACCCCGGCGATGGCGTGTATTTCGTCAAAAACGGATTGGTGGAAATTGCCGGGCTGGTCTGCGGCAACCGGCGGATCCTGTCCCAGCTCGGCCCCGGCGAGATTTTTGGCGAAATGGCCGTGATCGAACATCTCCCGCGGTCGGCCACCGCCACCGCCGCCAAAGACACCGACGTTTATTATCTGCCGCGCGGCGAGATGCTCTCGTTTATCCAGCGTTCGCCCGGGCTGGCGCTCGGCCTGCTGCAGTACATCAGCCACCGATTGCGCGAATTCAGCCAGTTGTACCTCCGGGAAGTCGTCCAAGCCGAGCGCCTGGCGGTGGTCGGCAACTTCGCCCGTTCCATCGTCCATGACCTCAAAAATCCGCTCAGTATTATCAGCCTGTCAGCGGAGACCTTCGACCGGCCGGAGATTGCCGCCGAAGCGCGCGCCCGGGCTAGCACCCGTATCCGCCGCCAGACCGCGCGCATCAGCGACCTGATCAGCGACATCCTCATTTTCACCGAAGGCAAACGGGTGGACGCGGACCTCCAGCCCGCCAACTACCACACGTACGTGATGGAACTGGTCGCCGAGCTTCGTGCCGAGGCGGAGCCCAAGGACGTGCGGGTCCAGTTGCAGAATGAACCGCCCTCCGTCCTCGTCCGGTTCAACCCGCGTCGGCTCAGCCGCGTGTTTCATAACCTCGTCCACAACGCCACGGACATGATGCCGGGCGGGGGGGTGATCTATCTCCGATTCCGGAGCGACGGGAAGGAGATGGTCACCGAAATCGAGGACACTGGTCCGGGCATCGCGCCGGAAATGGCCGATAAACTGTTCGAGGCGTTCGCCACGTTCGGCAAGGAGCACGGCACCGGCCTGGGCCTGTCCATCTGCAAAAAAATTGTGGAAGATCATCAGGGCCGCATCTGGGCGCGGAGCGAACCGGGCCACGGCGCCGTGTTTGCCTTTGCCCTGCCGCTGCCGTGATTGGGCGGGACGGGCTGCCGCCGACCCGGTTCGCGCAACCATCCGCCCCGCCGGGACCCAAAGCGTTTCATCCTGCCCCGGATGAATTCTTGACGAACCGAGCAAACCACAACACGTTTCCCGCCGCATGAACCGCATCAAGCTGCTGCCCGAGCAAGTCGCCAATCAAATTGCCGCCGGCGAGGTGATTGAGCGCCCGGCCAGCGTGGTCAAGGAGCTGGTCGAAAATGCCCTCGACGCGCAGGCGACGCGCGTGACCGTGGACATCCAAGCCGGCGGGCGCAGCCTGATCCGGGTAACCGACGACGGGACGGGGATGAGCCGCGACGACGCGCTGCTCTGCCTGGAGCGCCACGCGACGAGCAAAATCCGGAAGGCCGAGGACCTGGCGGCAATTGCCACGATGGGTTTCCGCGGCGAAGCGCTGCCCAGCATCGCCAGCGTCAGCCGGTTCACCCTCGTCACGCGCGAGCGCGAGGGCGGCTCGCCCGAAGGCACGCAGATCACCGTCAACGGCGGGACCATCGCTGAAGTCAAGGCCGCCGGGAGCGCGCCCGGCACCAGCATCGAGGTGCGGCAGTTGTTTTACAACCTGCCGGCGCGCCGGAAATTCCTGCGGACGGAAGAAACCGAGGCGTCCCACATTCAGCATTACCTCACCCTCGCTGCCCTGGCCTATTCGGAAGTCGCGTTCACGTTTCAGAAAGACGGCCGGCTGGTGTGGCAGTTGCCGGCGCAAAAAACCGGAGCAGCCATTCCCGGCCGGCTGGAGGCATTGCGTGAACGGTTGCGGGCGCTGCTCGGCGACGAAAAACTGTTGCCGGTCGATTTTACCGCGGCGGTCGAGGATTCCGTTCCATCGGAGGAATCGGATGCGTTCGAAACGGCGCTGCCGGAGAAATCCGAAACCCGAAATCCGAGATCCGAAATTCGGGTTTGGGGCTTCATTGGCGCGCCGGGGGTGTCGCGCGCGACGCGCGAGGGCCAGCACCTATTTGTCAACCGCCGGCCGGTCGAGAACCGCGGGCTCAATTACGCGCTGCTCGAAGGCTATCACACCGCGCTGATGAAAGGCCGCTACCCGGTCTGTTGCCTGTTCCTCGAAATCGACCCGGCGGCGGTGGACGTTAACATCCACCCGGCCAAGCGCGAGGTGAAATTTCACCGCGAATTCGAGGTGCGGAAGCTGGCGGCGCAAGCGGTGCGCGAAACCCTGCTCGCATTTCACGCGGCAGAGTCGGGAGCCCCACCCGGCGCGCCGAAGCCGGGCGAAGGCGGAAGACCAAAGCTCAGCGTCGAACCGGCCAAATCCGCGGAACCCCAGGCAGCGCCGGCCTTGCCCAATTTTCCGGAAAAACTGATACCGGCGCCCGCCGCCGGGCAGGCAAAGTCCGCCGTCGCGCAAGCGCCGTTGAACATGGGCTTCGCCTCACCGCCATCAACACCGGTCGAATCCCCCGCTCCATCTTCCATTCACCATCCTCCATCTTCGCCGGAGGTGAAAGCCCCGGGCAGCGTCATGCCGCTGTTGAACATTCCGCTCCGGCTGGTCGGGGTCATCGGGAAATTGTACGTGGTGCTGGAATCGGACCGCGGACTGGTATTGTTGGACCAGCATGCGGCGCATGAGCGGATTTTGTACGAGCAGATGCTGGCCCGCCTGGAGCAGGGCGGGAGCGCGCCGTCGCAGAAGCTGCTGCTGCCGGAGACGGTCGAACTGCCGGTGCGCGACGCGCATTTCCTGCGCGAGCAACTGGCCGCGCTGACCCGGCTGGGCGTGGGACTGAGCGAATTCGGCGAGCGGACGTTTCTGCTCGACGCGCTGCCGCCGTTCGTGAAGACCGCCGACGCGCGCCGCTTCGTCCTCGACCTGGTGGATGAATTAAAAGCGGCGGGCCGGGAGGTGAACCTGGCGCGACTGGGCGAGCATACCATCGCCAAAACCGTCTGCCGCCACGCGGTGAAGGCGAACGACCCGCTGCAGGGCAAGGAACTGGAGAACCTCGTGGAAGATTTGCGTCATTGCGCGATGCCTTACACCTGTCCCCACGGCCGCCCGACGCTGATCGAGATGAATTACCGCGAGCTGGAGCGGAAATTTGGCAGGACACAATAAATGCTGTAACAAACTGGTTATGACTTCAGCAAAAAAGCAAACGGCGAGTTTGAAGCAAATAATTTTTATTGTTGCTGGTTCCATTTTTGGATTCATTGCGGCAGTCGTTCTTTGGGATTTGATCTCTTATGGTTCCAAAAAAATCCCGCTTTGGTTCTGCTATGCATATCCAACTGTGTTAATAATCCTCTCGGTGATTTCTTTCTATTGTGCCTTTCGAAAAACCAAATGATATTCAGGACGCGTCATGTCCGGCATCATCCGATAAAGACATCTCAGGCGAGCACTGGCGCTGGTGCCCGCAATGCGGCCACGAGTTGATCAACGAGAAATGCAAGCTCCGGTGCCCGCGCTGCCATTACTTCATGAGCTGTTCGGATTTCGATTTTGCGGGATAATGGGCTGGTGGCCGAACTTACCTTTTGCCGCAACCAACGGCGGCCAGGGCCTGTGAATAAAATCTGTAAATTAACGCTTGGCATGTATCATTGATTTATGGTAAGGCGGGTTTATTCAGCCCCCGGCCGAGCGCAGGGCGCATTCGATGAGGGTCTCACGCGCATTCACCTTGATCGAATTGCTGGTGGTCATCGCGGTCATCGCAATTCTGTGCGCCTTGTTGTTGCCCGTGTTCGCCCGCGCTCGGGCCACGGCGCATGCCACCACCTGCCGGATTAACTTGCGGCAATGGGGCGCGGCGACGCATGCGTTCGCGGCAGATCACGACGACTTGCTGCCGCCGGAAGGCAAATCCGCGCCCACCGAGAGTGATCTTGGCAATCCAACTTACAAAGGCTGGTACATTCAACTGCCGGAGCAGATGAATCTGCCATGCTACCGCGACATGCCCTGGCGCACCAACTGGACGGTCCATCCGGAGAATTCGATTTGGATTTGCCCGGCCAACTCGCGCCGGTGCGATGCCAGCAGCAAGACCAACAACCTGTTCCACTATTGCCTGAACGAGCACGTCAACGGCACCGGCGACGAAAACCATCAGACGCCCATGGCGTCGGTCCGCTGCCCGAGCCAAGTGGTCTGGTTGTTCGACAATGGCGGGCTGGCGGCGGTGGCCCAGCAAAACAATGTTCACAGCAACCTGCACAACCGGGGCGCGCAGTTCCTCTTCATTGACGGCCATGTCGCACGATTCCGCAACAAGGAGTATTGGGATTTCGCCGCCAAAAAGGGGATCACCAACAATCCGGAGCTGGTCTGGAACCCCTGACCGCCGTCACGGCGCCCGACGGACGCGGAAAAATTTCAGGGTGCCCGGCACATTCGTCGCGAAGGTGAGATCATCGCCGGTCGCGGTGAGGTTGGTCGCCAGCGACGCCCAGGTGGCCAGGTTGGAGGAGATTTCCACGTGATATTGCCGGTTGCTGGTGGTTTCCCAGGTCAACGAAACGAACTGGTTGGTGACGCCCAGTGAGAGCAACCGAAAGGGCGTGTTGTACGGGTTGGCAAATACAAGAAACACCGGCAGGTGGTCGGAGGCGATTTTGTCGTCGTTGCTGTACAACCCGGGCGGCACGGGCTGCAGCAAGTCGGTGCGAAAAACCTGGCCGCCGACGATGTTTGAAAACAGCGATGCGCACGGCAGGATGTAATCGTAGCGCGCGGTCGGACCGTCGGCGTCCTGGATGGACCAGGTCCGCTCGGTGGCGGTGATCGGATTGACCGGCGTCGCCAGATGCAGACCGGTCGGGGCGCTGATCAGGCGTTGGACGGACTGGGGGTTGCTCGCCGGCTGGCGGACCAGGTCTTCGTTCAAGTCGCCGCTCAAGACGTAAGGCTCCTGTCCTTTTGCCGGCAGATAAATCGTGGCGAAGAAATTCGAGACGGCGCCCGCCTCGGCCGCCCGCTTGGCCGCTGACGCGGCGTCCTGGGCCGATTTCAAATGGGCCGTGAACATGTGCACCGGCCGGGAAAAACCCGGCACGGCAATTTCCGCCTCGAATACATCCCGGGTGAAATAGGGGGCCGGATCGGCATTGGTGTAGCCAAAAGGCCCAAGATAATCGCCATGCAGCCAACTCCGGGACGCTGTGATGGGATAACGGCTGAGAATGACGCTGCGGATGTAACCGTCATCCGTGGAATTGGTGGCGAGAAAATAGCCGGGGCGGAAAACCGCGACAAAGTCCGCCATCTGCGCGGTGCAATTGTTGGTAACCGGGATTTCATTGAAAGTGATGATATCCGGGTCGAGATAACGCATCTGGCGGCCGATGGCCTGCACATGCCACATATTGGTGCTCCAATTGGTCAGGCCGTTGCCGTGCACATTGTAAGTGAGATAAGAAAACGCCGGGGCCAGGCCAGCCCAAACATTCAACACCACCGGATCACTGAGAGCCGATCCGGCAGCGTTGGTGACCAGGACAGCATAATAACCGGCCTGGGCAAACATCGCAGCGGTTAGCGTCAGGTTCGAACCGGTCGCGCCCGGCAGATTGGTGCCTTGGGCGGTGGCGCCGGACGCAGGGGTGAACCGCCATTGAAATCCAAGCGGCGGCGTACCGGTGGCGGTCACGCCGAAGGTCACACCCGCGCCGTTGGTGACGGTCTGATTTGGCGACTGCGAGATAATGGCCGGCGGCTGCGCTCCGCCGGTGACCACGTCGGCGAACGCCGTGCCTACCCGCAAGTTGTCCAGGTTTAATGCGCCTTCACCATCCGCTTCGCGAAAGGCGTACCCGGCGGCGGTGAAAGTCGAGCTGCTTTCGCTCGACGAAACGGCGGGGTCATTCTCCGATTGGGGATTGATCCAAAGTGTGCTGACGGAGTTGCTGGCCACCAACCGGGTCACGACGAGGTAATCCGTGTTGAGGCGCAAATCTGTCGGGTTCGTGGCGCTGATGGCCGAGCCGCTGGTCGAGGAAATGCCCAGCCGGAACCGGTCCAGCGCGGCGCCGCCGGTCAGCGCCCAGATGCGGGCTCGATAAGCCGAGGCGGCATTTTTGAAATGCGCGAAGTATGCGCCACCGCCGCCGGGCAGCGCGGTGAATCTGACCGTGAAACTGGCATAAACCGCATTCGTCTCACTGGCTGAAGCCGTGAAGAGCGCATGGACATCCTCGAAGTTGGCCTCGCTCAGCAGCACCTGGCCGGAGGCCACCATCACTTCGCCGGTGTTGGAGCCGGACGGGCTGTGATGCACCCAGACATTGGAGCTCACGGTTACCAGCGGCCCGTCGGGATAATTGAACGAATCGCTCAGCAACAATGCCGCGCCCGCCAGCGGAGCGGAAATCAGAAAGGCTGCAAAACCTGGAGCAACCCGTTTCACGGTAACCGGGGCAGTATAATCCCAATTCCCGTAAAGATGTAAACTGTCAGTGCCGGGGTATAAATTCCCGTTGTGAAAACCTTTGCCGAGCTAATGGCACGGCGCGTTATAGTGTCGAGCCTCCGGCTCGAACATATCGGTTTCGTGTCACCCGTAGCAGCGAACGTTAGTTCGCTCTGATTTCACACAGGAATAATGAGCGGACTCACGTCCGCTGCTACTAATAAACCAGCACCAGCACCGCCGCCGCCTGCGCCGATTTCACCACATCCTCAAATTTTTCGTCCTTCGTGTTGGGCGGTTTGAGTTTGGCGGAAACTTCCGGAACGGATTCCAGGAAACTAAGGAGAAAACTGCTCTTGACCGCGTAATTCACGTTCTCCGGCAACGCGCCGGACGACGCCAGCGCCGTGGCCGCATCCAGCTTGGCTGAGACGATGCCGACCACGTTGCCGCGTTCATCCACCAGCGCGCCGCCCGAATTGCCTGGCTGCACCGGCACGCTGATCTGGAAATACCGCGCGTCATCCGCCGCGCCCGACAATGAAGCAATTTCTCCTTTCGCCAGTTTGGGCGAGAACCCTTGCAGGCCGATGTTGGGAAAACCGACCGTCGCCACCGTGGTACCCAAGTTCACCGAACGGCTTGGCGCAACCGGCAATGGAGAAAATTTCCCATCTGCTTTCAATAATGCCAAATCGTTGGCTGCATCCACCCGCACCACCTTGGCATCCATCGTACCCGCGCTTGTCAGTAATCGCACCTTCGCCGCATCTTTAACCACGTGATAATTGGAAATCAAATAGCCGTCGTCCGTGATCAGAAAACCCGTTCCGCTAGCTGTAGGAAGACTAGCAGTAGCAGGTAAACCTGAATTCGGACCTAGACTAGGCGTTTCTTTTCGCGGAATAAACGCTGATGAAAGCCGCTGTGCTTCAGCAATTTGCTCAGGCAGCATTTTCTCCGCGAGAGAATCTCGATCGCTCTTAATAATTGGACCTAGCGTTGGATCCATAGCAGCGATGTTAAACCACTTGTAAGCTTGTACATAATCCTGTGGCGCTCCATTCCCCTGTTCAAAACATTTGCCTAGAGACCACATTGCCGAACGATCACCTTGCATAGCGGCGCGGAGATACCATTTCGCGGCTTCTTCGGCATCCTGACTCACCCCATTTCCCTGTTCGTAGCGGGTACCGAGGGAATCTTGAGCCGATGCATTCCCTTGTTCTGCAGCCCTCCGATACCATTTCACCGCCTCCTCAGGATCCTTTGCAACTCCTTTACCCCGTTCGTAGTCGAATGCCAATGCGGCTTGAAAAAAGGCATCTCCCTTGAGGGCAAGTTCCTTGTCGTGTTCAAATTCCTTTCGATCATCGCTGACCAAATCGATATCAACCTTCGCTTTCGCATTGGGCGCTTCTTTGTTTAATAGCCTCTCCGCTTCCTGTATCTGTTCCGGCTTCATTTTTGATTTGAGGATGTTCAAACTGAGTCTGGCGACCGAAGATTGACTGGGTGGTGGGGGCCCTTTGCTACCGTCAGGGAGCGTGATGACATTTGTGTCGTCGGGCTGTGCAGCGGCTAGATAATACCATTTATATGCTTGCACATAGTCTTTGCTCACACCGTCCGCCATCTCATACGCACTGCCCAGCTGTAATTGTGCCAAGGGGTCGCCTGCTTGCGCTGCAGCTTTAAGGCTATCCAATGCATTGGTGCCGGTTAGGGATTGTGCGTATAGATTAACGACGGTTAAGGCTAGGAGCCACATTATCATCCAACGAGAACAATGTATTTTCATCGTCTGATGCTATTTGAAGGTCGAAAACTGACACGTTGGACCTTTAAAATCCAGGATGTTTTGGCCGAATTCTGTCACCCCGAAATCAATGTTGCATCATAAAGACCGCCACACGATGTTCCCTTATCGGGCAAGACAATAGCGCGAACAAGAATTTAGAATATGACAACAAACAACCGCAACACTCATCCTCACTTGCTATTATTCCGCGTGGCGGAACTGCAAAAGGATTGCCACATCTACGATTCCATTGCGGAGAGGATTGCAAAAGAAGTTCCTTCGGCTTGGCGGGTTTCCCAGAATGCTTTTCTCATCCCGAGCAATGTTGAGTTTAACGAAGCAGAAATGACCTTTTCGGGCTTATTGCCAAAGGGCGCACAGTATTTGAATTTACAGATCTGCCCGCCGGTTTTTGCGCATTGCGACTCGGAAACGCAGAAATACTTGAGTCGACTTCAACTCGATCCTTATTGCACACAGTCTGAAAGCAATTAGAGAACTGCTGGAGTTGGATCTCCACCACATTTAATAATCGGAAGTGGCCTATCGCTCCCGATTGTATCGCGGCTGGGCGTATTGGCGTAGGGTTGCGGCCCGGAATGCGTGCCTTTCTTGCGCGGTGGCATCGGGCCAAAGGTGTCGTTTGACATCCCGCCTGCCTCCTTGCCAACATCTCGGCCATGCCCGCCGCGGCCATAGACCAATGTTTACTCACTCGCGCAGTGCTGATTGTGTGGCGGCTGGGGAAAAGGCTTTGCCTGGCCGCAGCCTGGACCCCGGTGCTGTTGTTGGCACTTTTCTTTTCCATCGCCGTTTCCGGAGCGCAGCCCAAGGATGCGCCCGATCCGGTTGCTCCCAATCCTTTGCTGTTGCATTCCCGCTGGCCGGCGCACTGGATCGCGCCCGCCGACGCCTCCCTTTTCGAATATGGCGTCTTCCTGTTCCGCAAGCATTTTCAGCTCCCGACGGCGCCGCCGAAGTTCATCGTGCATATCTCGGCTGACAATCGCTACCGGCTTTTCGTCAACGGCAACCCGGTCTGCTTCGGCCCGCAGCGGGGCGAGCCGATGTGCTGGCATTTCGATTCGATTGATCTCGCGCCGTATTTGCGCGCCGGGGACAACGTGCTGGCGGTGCAGGTCTGGAACTACGGCCATGAGCGGCCTTATGCGCTCATGAGCGTGCGGACGGGTTTGATTGTGCAGGGCGATGGACCGCTCGAACAGAGCGTGAATACCGGCGACGGCTGGCGCGTTTTAAGGGATGCCGGGTATTCGCCCGTCATACCCGACTACGCCCGGCTGCGCACGTTCATCGTCGTCGGACCCGGCGATCAGATTGACGCCGCGCAGCATCCCTGGGGCTGGGAACAGGCGACGTTCGACGACTCCGCCTGGCCGCAACCGCGCGAGTTGGACCCGGGCATGCCGGTCGGATTCGGCACGGGCATCGTCCGGTGGTTGAGCCCCCGCACCATTCCGTTCATGGCGGAAGCACCCCAGCGCTTTGCTGCCGTGCGCGGCGGCGCCGGGCCGAAACCGGCCGGGGAATTTCTTTCCGGCCATGCGCCGTGGAGCGTGCCACCGCATACGAATGCCCTGATGCTGCTTGACCAGGGTTACGAGACGGACGCGTTTCCCGAACTCGTCGTCAGCGGCGGGCAGGACGCAACGGTGACGCTCGCTTACGCCGAGGCGCTGGTGGACTCCGAGGGCCGCAAGGGCAATCGCAACGAGATTAACGGGCGACACCTCATCGGCGTCGAAGATCATTTCCGGCCTGACGGCGGCGGGCAGCGGATATTTACCACGCTCGATTTCCGGTGTTTCCGGTACGTTGAACTCCGGGTTGAAACCGGCGCGGAGCCGCTGACGGTCGAGGATCTTCGCAGCCGGGCGACCGGATATCCGTTCGTTGAACGCGGCGCGTTCAGCTCCGACGACCCATCGCTGACCCGCATCTGGGAGGTCGGCTGGCGGACGGCCCGACTGTGCGCTTTCGAAACTTACATGGACTGTCCGTATTACGAGCGTCTCCAGTACGTCGGCGACACCCGGATCCAGGCGCTTATATCGCTTTATGTTTCCGGCGACAACCGGCTCATGCACAACGCGATCACGACTTTTGATCGCTCACGCATCCCCGAGGGGCTGACCCAGAGTCGCTACCCGACGCTCAGCGCGCAAATCATCAGCCCTTTCTCCCTGTTCTGGATCGGGATGGTGCACGACTACTGGCGGCTGCGTGATGATCCGGCGTTCATTGCGGCGCGATTGCACGGCATCGAGGACGTGCTCGCTTGGTTTGAAGAACGCCTTGACGCACAGACCGGCTTGCTCGGGCCTTTGCCGTACTGGTCCTTTGTGGACTGGCCCGACGCCTGGCCGTGGGACAATGCCACGAGCACCGGGGGCGTGCCGCCGGGCGCGCAGGAGGGCGGGTCCGCCATCGTGACGCTCCAGTACGCGATGGCGCTCGACCAGGCGGCGGAACTGTTCCGCGCTTATGGCCGAACAGCGCAAGCGAAGCACTACGCCAGGATGGCGGATAATTTGCGGAAAGCCGCGTTAAAGCGGTGCTGGGACGCAAACCGGCGCCTGCTGGCCGACAGCCCCGCCAAGACCAGTTTCAGCCAGCATGTCAATGCCCTCGCCGTGTTGTCGGGCGCAGTCCGCGGCGAGCAGGCGCGCGACCTGATTTCCCGGACGCTTGCCGACCGGAGCTTGGTGCCTTGCACGCTCTATTTTCGGTTTTATCTGCTGCAGGCGCTCAAGACCGCGGGATTGGGCGACCATTACCTGGAACAACTCGGACCGTGGCGCGATATGCTCGACCTGGGGCTGACCACCTTCGCCGAACGGCCGGAACCGACGCGCAGTGACTGCCACGCCTGGAGCGCATCGCCGGTTTATGAATTCCTCGCGACGGTCTGCGGCGTCGAGCCGGGCAGCCCGGGTTTCAAGACCGTCCGCATCGAACCCCACCCCGGTCGGCTCAGCCACCTCAGCGGCACCGTGCCGCATCCGGCAGGCCCGATTCGACTGGAACTGACGCGGGCGGCGGAGGATTGGCAGGCGCGGGTGGATCTTCCCGGTACACTAACCGGCAAGTTCGTCTGGCATGGACGCACCATCCCGCTGCATCCCGGGCTTCAGGAGTTCAAACTGCCGGCCTCCTGACGTGACCGCCCGGCGCTGAATCGCCAGCAAACTCTTCCCGGCGAAGATGGCTGCCAACCAATTGACTCAGCGGCGGTTGATAAACTCCCGCTGCGAGTACTTTTGCCGGGCCAAAACTTCCGCCTGTTCGCGCAAGGCCGGGTCGGGCGTGAATTCCGACCAGGCAATTCCCAACTCAACGCGCCCCACGTCGCGCATCGCCCGCTGCCAATCGGCCCGCGCCAAAGATGGCAGCGGCGATTGCACCGAACCTTGAATCAACAGCCCAAGCCGGTTCCGGCGCTGGGCCGCGCCGGCGATTTTTTTGCCCCGCCAGAGCAGGTCGCTTTTTTCATGGCCGAAGAAACAGCCTTTGGCCGAGTGCGGAATGCGGAGTGCAGAATGCGGAGTCTGGGCGAGTTCGGTGGCGATCTGTAATCGCGCGAAGGCGCGTTGAATCCATTCGTGGACACGGCGGTAACTGTCTTGGGCCTTGAGCGCAGACCACTCGTGGTTCGGAGGAAAAATCAGACTGTACGTCCAGTCGGCGTCATGGGGCACGATGCCTCCGCCCGTGGGCCGGCGGATGAGCGGGCGCAACCGTGTGGCGTTTTCGACCTCGGCAAGCTTCTGGAAGTAGCCGAATGTGGCCGCCGGTTCCGCCCAGCCGTAGAACCGCAGCACCGGCCGGCCCAGACGCGACGCGGCTTCCAGCAGCGCCGCGTCCAACGCCATGTTGAAAGCGGGAGAGCAGGAGCCGGAGTTGAGCAAGAGCCAATTCATTGAGGCACAGATTTACACAGATGGACGCAGATGAAAACGAATTCCCCTCATCCCGGCCTTCTCCGTGTTTGGCGGAGAGAACGTGCCCGAAGGCCGAATGAGGGGTCTTCAAAAATCCATGTCCCATCTGTGTTTCATCTGTGGCTAAATTTTCCCCACACCGATTTGCGGGCACAGTTTCTGGATTTCGCAGTTGGCACAATCAGGGTTGCGCGCGGCGCAGCGGCGCCGGCCATGCCAGATAAGCCAGTGACTGAACAGCGTCCACTGTTTCTGCGGCACCAATGCCATCAAATCCTGCTCGATTTTCTCCGGCGTTTTTTGCCGGGTCAAACCGAGCCGCTGCGATAACCGCGCCACGTGCGTATCCACCACCACGCCGGCATTGATGCCAAAGGCGTTGCCCAAAACGACGTTGGCCGTCTTGCGCCCGACGCCATCCAGATGCGTCAATGCCTCCATCGTCTGGGGTACCTTGCCGGCATGCTGTTCGACGAGTTTGCGGCAGCAGGCTTGGATGTTCTTCGCCTTGTTCCGGAAAAAGCCGGTGGTCCGGATGGCCTGCTCCAGTTCGACGGGCGGCGCGTTGGCATAATCCGCCGCCGACCGGTATTTTTTGAACAGCTCCTGCGTCACCAGATTGACCCGCTTGTCGGTGCATTGCGCGGACAGGATGGTGGCGACGAGCAACTCAAGCGGATCGGCGTGATGCAATTCGCAGTGCGCTTCGGGATGCGCCCGGTCAAGTGCGGCGATGATTTTTTTCAGGCGGGCAATCCTGGTTCTAGTACTCTCGCGCGGCATGGCGGGAGGCATCGTTGGCGAGGCGCGGCCAAAAGAAAAGCCCGGACTTGACGTCCGGGCTGTGTAACCGTGTTAAGGACGGTGATTTATTGGGTCGGCGGCGGCGCCGGAGCGGGTGCCGGTGCCGGAGCCGGTGTAGCCGGGGTGACTGCCTCGGCGACGGGTTTCTTTTTCTCGATGCCCATCCGGCCCCCGGTCCATTGATAAATGAACCCGAGGTTGTTGAGGATCACGTAGGCGATGTAGAGCACCAGCACCAGGACGATGATCTTCGGCCACGGACTTTTTTTCTCGGCGAAGCGATCGGTGAGATCGCGTTCCGAGCCGGGCGGCAGCTTGGCGATGCCGGTGAGCGACGTGCCGAAGGGCACGTTGACCTTGGCCTTGGCGTTCACGGCCCAGCCGTTGGCGTCGAGAATCGGCCCCAGATTACGTTTCCGCAGCTTGATGTAGGCCAGAATCAGCGAAGGCCCGGAGATGACCAGGATGACGCCGATGATCAGACCGACGATCGCGAGCGGGCCAAAGGAAGCGACTTTGACCACACCCGTGGCGATCGCCGCCACAAAGGTGCCGATGGCGCCAAAGGCGACGCCCAAGGCCGCCACCGTGCCCACGTCAATCTTCTTCGGCTCGGCCGGCTTGGCCTTGTCTGCGGTCGCCGTCGCCGCGGCTGCCTGGGCAACTTTGGCGTCGGAGGCCGCTTCGGCAGCCGCCGCGCGTTTGGAGATCATCTCTTCGATCATCCGCACCAGTTTTTTGTAGGGCAGCCAGAAGGCCTGCCGCAGGCTGATCGGGTTGGAGACGATTTTGGTGATCGTGGCGTCGTAATCTTTCCCTTTGCGGTCGTAGAAAATCCCGTTGCGGCCCACCATCAGGTTGTCGTCGTCGCCCTGCGAAAAGACGGCGACGATGCTCATTTTTTCGCCGGTGCCTTTGCGGTAACAATCGCAGTAGGCCAGGTAGGCCCCGGCCAGGCCGGCCATCGCCGCGTGTTTGCCGGCGTCTTCGACCGGCAGGCAGAGGTTGCACGAGCGCTGGTCGAGATACAGCGTGCCGCACTGGAAAATGGCGGGGTCGCCCGCATCGTACAGGTCCTTGAAGTTGACAAAGTTGATGCAGAGCAGGTACAGGTCGCGGACGAAGCGGACCAGTTTCTCCACATTGGCAATGGACGTGGCTTCGGGTTCGAGCGCCTTGTCCTTGGCGATGAGCGCGTTGACGTTGTCCTTGGCCTTGCCGCCGAGGATTTCGCGGACGCGTTTGATCGTGAGTTTCTCCACCATCGCGCCGGTCTTGCTGGCGTTCCAACAGTCGAACGGGCCGAGTTTGGCCTGCAGCGCCGTCCAGTCGGTTTCAGTCAATTCGACTTTGTCCCCGAGCAACGGTTTCACGGCGTTGGCGGACAGCGCGGCCACGGCCGCGGCATGGGCGGGATTGACGGCGCCCTTGAGCGGCAGTGGTTTGTTGGCCGCGATAGGCGCGAGCGGGAACCCGGCGATTTCACCGGCGTTGATGCTCAGGTCTTTGCCCGTGATGGCGAGATATTCATCCTCTTTGCGATTGAGCATCGCAACGGCGCGGGGGTCGAAAGCGGCGAGACGGCAGCGGCCGAAATAATCGTCCACTTTGGCCTTGATGGCCTTGACGGCGGCGCTGGCAGCAGCGGTCCCGTCGCCGGCCGGCAAAATGTTTTTGGCATCGGCCTCGGCCTGTTTCATCCAGCCGTCGAACGCAGCGCACTCGGCAAAGAAGGCGTCGGCCTTGGCCTGGTCAATGCCCGGCTTGCCCGAGCGGTCGGGCACGGTGCCCAGGCAGGCGGCGATGTCGGCGACGACGGCCCGGGTGGCATCGTCGGCGGCGGATTCGGGAATGATGATGCCATCGCCATTGAAGGTGGTGTTGGCGAAAACTTTATTGGCGTCGGACGCGTCCTCCAGCGAGATGGCGTCGGCGTCTTTCTTCCCCAGATTGACGAGAATCTGTTTGGCCGAAGCCAGAATCTGCTGGTCGCCGATGGCCGCGAGCGGCAGCGGGTCGCCGGCCTGCACCAGCGTGTCGGGATTCTTGAGCATCGAGCCGGCCCATTTGACGGCGGCGATAAGCTCGGGCGCGCGAATGCGTCCGTCCTTGTCGGTGTCAATCAGGGCGGCGGTTTTGGGATCGAACTCGAGGCCGGTGATGGGGCAGGCCAGCGCGACCCACAGTTTCTGGTCGAGCTGATCCAGGTGCATCAGGTCGGCACCAGTTTCGAGTTTGACCTGGTCGAAGCCGCCGGCGCGGAAGAACCGCCAGCGATAGGAGGAGATCGCGGTAGTTTGCATAGGTATCCTTAATCGGTTTTTGATTTAAACGTCGGCCACAGCTACCGGGGGGGCATTCGCGACCCAAGCCCACCCGCTACCGGGCGCCAACCCGGCGGCCGCGGCTCACAGGTGGCGGATTGCAGCCGGCCCTAGCTACGGCAAGCCGGGAGCACTCCCTAGAATTTATAAGCAATGGCCGTCACCCAGGTGACGTCGTTTCGTTTTTTCCCTGCCGCCGGCTCGTTGTTGAACGAATCAGTGACATAACTGCGCAAGGAAAGCTTTTTATCTTTGGACATGTCGGCTTCAATGCCCAGTTCGCCGTTCACATAGTAATTGTCGAACTTGTCCACCTGGGGAAGCCACTCGGCGGATTCCCAGAGGCGGGCGCGGTCACTCAGCGCCTGATGAAATTTCTCGCCGACGCGCAGGGTGGCGAAATCCGAGGTGTCGGCGCCCTGTTTTTGCCAGACATATCCCGGGCCGACTTCCAGACTGAGGTCGGTGTTGGTGTTCTTGATGAAGTAGTAACCGGCACCGCCGCCCAGCGATACCCGGTAGCGGATGGCCGCCACATCGTCGTGGCGGGCTTCCACGCGGGCATAACCGTAGAAACGATCGGTGAACAGCAGGTTGTACTGCGTGAAACCATGCACCAAATTCGCCGTCGTCGTCGTTTCGGTCTGACCCGAGGTCTTGGACTGGCCATAGGCGGCATCCGCGCCCGCGCTCCATTCGTTCGCATCCGTTTTCCGGTCCACATCCGCCGTAGCCGTGGCGAGCGTGGTCTGGCTGTTACCGCCGGTTACGGTCGCCCCCACGGCGGCGCTGCCTTTCCAGACCGCCTTCGGTTTGGGCGGGGGGGCATTGGTGAGCGCCGGCGTGGCCGGGGCAGGTGCACTGGCCTGGTTTTGAGCGTGAAGCGAGAATACACCCGCCAAACCCACCAGGTTCAAGATGAAGCGGCGAAACAATTTCCCGGTTTTCATTGGTCGCTTGAGTTGGTTCAAAGGTTTGTATCTGCCATCGCTTGAGCAGCCAGCAAGACCGGCTTACTTGCCCAACAAACCGCCGACGCTGTTGACGGCATTGGAAACCGACTGGCTCGACATGAGCTTCTGGATTTCGGCCTTCAAATCATCCACCAACTTCTGTTGCTCGGCAGACAATTTCATGTTGCTGAGTTGATTGATGATGTTCATGGCGTCTTGATACTGCTTCGCGTCCACCAGGCTTTTCGCCTTTTCAATCAAGGCCTGGGCCTGGGCCATGACGCTGTCTGCCGCCTGGGTGGCGGCGGTGGTCGTCTGCCCCAGGGTCAAGGCGGTGGGGGGCGCGGGCACGGCGGCCGCCGGTTGGGCCGGAGCCGGAGAGGCGGCTGGGGCATTGGTGGCCGCCGGCGCCTCCGCCGGAGCGGTGGCGGGAGTGCTTGCGACCGGTTGTGCCTCACTCGTCGTCGCGGTGACGGGTTTTGAGGTTTCGGATGGCGCTGGCGCCTTGGTTTCGCTCTTGCTGCACCCGCTGAGCGCGATTACCAACGCCGCAGCGACCAAACCTGTACTGATGGTACTGACTTTCATATTCTTTCCTTTCTTGGTTTTGGTTGGTTTTATGTTTTTAAATTTTCCGGGCTTCGTTCTCTCGTTGCTGGCACCGACAATCCGTCCCAACAGGTTGATCTTCGCTGGTGAAACGGTATCTGCCTCTACGGGCAAACCGCGCCGTCATCAATGAGACGCAAACAGGCGTCTCCCCTTTTAAAAGACTTGCTCGCCGCTGTCAAGCCCGGAGGATCGACGGTAGTGGGCTACTTTGGCGGGGCGCGGCTGTGCGCGAAGCGTCAGCCGCAGCGCTGCGGCTGGTCGGTGACACAGCCGCGCTCCTTGAAATCGGCGAAATAGCCCGCTACCGGATCGACGGGAACGGGTCCGAACCGGATCAGACCAATTCGGGCTCTTCGATTTGTTTTGGTGGCGGGGTCAACGGCGTGCCGTCCGCCGCTTCCGGATATTCAAAGATTTTGCCCTCGTAATTGCGCAGCACCACGCGGTCGGCGTTGTGGCTCAAGACGTAATCCGGATTGAGCGGCACCTTGCCGCCGCCGCCGGGGGCATCAATGACATATTGGGGCGCAGCGTAACCGGTCGTGTGGCCGCGCAGTTGCGTCATGATTTCCAGTCCGCGACGGACGCTGGCGCGCAGGTGGGCCGAGCCGGAAATCAAATCGCATTGGTAGAGGTAGTACGGCCTCACGCGGCAGAGGAGCAGTTTCTGGACGTGCGCCTTCATGATCACGGCATCGTCGTTGACGTGTTTGAGCAGCACCGACTGGTTGCCGAGCGGGATCCCGGCATCGGCGAGGCGTCCGAGCGCGTCACGCACTTCGGTGGTCAATTCGCGCGGATGGTTCGAGTGAATGCTCAGGAAGAAGGGATGGAACCGCTTTAGCGTGGCGCATAACTCGGGCGTGATGCGCTGCGGCAGGAAGGTCGGGATGCGCGAGCCGATTCGCAAAAACTCTACGTGCGGAATGCCCCGCAGCCGGCCCAAAAGCTCCGCGAGCTTTTCGTCGCTCAACAACAGGGGATCGCCGCCGCTCAAGAGCACGTCCCGCACCTCGGGATGTTGCGCGATGTACGCAACCTGCCGGTCAAAGTCCGGGTGAAAATCATAACCGCTGGCATTGCTGACCAGCCGCGAGCGCGTGCAGTACCGGCAATAAGCGGCGCAACGGTCGGTAACCAGGAACAGCACCCGGTCGGGATACCGGTGGACGAGACCCGGCACGGGCGAGTGCGAGTCCTCGCCGCACGGGTCACTCATCTCCCACGGCGCCGTGTGCGTCTCCTCGATGCGCGGGACAACCTGCCGGCGGATGGGACAGTGCTCGTCCAGCGGGTCAATCAAATTGAAGAAGTAGGGCGTGATGGCCAGGGCCAGTCGGTGATTTGCCAGTTTGGCCCCGGCAAATTCCTCCGGGGTGAGTGTGGGCATCAGCCGCTGCAGTTGTTCCGGAGTGGTGATGCGATGCTTGAGCTGCCAGCGCCAGTCATTCCAGTCGGCGTCGGATACGTCGCGCCAGAAGCCCCGGCCGGCGGAACGGAATACCTTCAAGGAACGAAGCCGGTGATCCGATGGCGGCTCCTCGCCGCCGCCCGTTAATTGATCATCCTTCATTTTTTCAATCGGAACTATAAGTTGGAATGGCGCCTTGTCAAGTGAGCCGCCGGGAGCGTTTTCCCATTCAATTGCAATTGGTTATCACGGAGATGCCCCGGACCTTTTCAGGCTTGATTCCACGTCACGGCGTTGCGCGTCCAGAGCGTCCAATTTTTTGAGGGTGCCGGCCAGGGTTGGCGCCGGCGGAACCGGCGGCGGGTGCTTGCCGAGCGGTGGCGCCGGCCGGGCGCGCTGACCCGGCTCAAGATAATCAGCCAGAGCCCGGCGATAGCCGTCGGTCAAGGCGGCATAGACCGGGGCCATCCGCAGCTGCGCCAGTTCGAGGTCGCGCAGCTTCGGCTGAAGAATGGCAGCCTGTTCCGGCGGATCGAAGTTGCGAAGAACGGCTTGAAGCGAAATCTCCGCATGCGCCGGCAGGGCATTTGATTTTGTCCGCCACTCGACGGCCACGCGCAGGATTTCGTCCAGCGTATCCCGGCTGACCGCCGGGGTCCAGGCCGGGCCGGGATCGTGTGCGGCGAAGCTCACCACTTGCACGGCCCACCACTTTTCCACATCCAGCGGCCGGGGAAATTCAGCCCGGTACACAGATTGGAATGCCGTCTGCCAGTTGTAATATTCCGACAAGGCTGCGATGAAGCCGCGCAGGTGCGCCGGACCATCCTTCAGGTCCAGCAGGCATCGGACAAACAACTGGGCGCTGGCGCGATACACGCCACCGTCCGCGCCGGTCAGTTGGGCCTCAACCGGCCAACTCAACTGGCCAACCGTCAACGGGGATTGGCCCTGCAAGACCCGTCGCGCCCAAGCCAGCGAATCCAGTCCCTGGACGGTCGCTTGCAGGCGGCTGCCCGGCTGGCCGTTCACCATGCGGGCTGGCGAAGACAGAATGATCTTCGCCCCCTCGACGGCAATCAATTCTTCGGACAGGCCATCGGTAAGCCAGGCGGGAATTTCGGCCGCACGCGCCTGAGGGTCGCGATTGGCGGCTTGCAGCAGCAGCGCTCCGGTGAGGGCGCGGACAAACCGCGTGCGCGGCAAAACGTCCGGTAGCTCGATCTGATAATCCCAGCCATCGGCGGCGTGGCGGGAGGCGATGGTGACCGTCTCGTTGGTGGATCGGGCCGGGTGTAAAACGAGATACACCTTCGCGCGCGGCGGGGCGACAGGCAGTCCCCGAAATTCCGGATTCAGGGTGCGGTGAAACGCTTCGCGGATGCGCTCGGCGGAAACGGCCAGCAACGCCGGTTCCAGGCACACGAACTCGGCGTTGGTGGCCACGGCGGGGGTGGCCGCCAGCCGGGAACGGCCTGCGCCGGTAATGATGAATTGGCCAGAGACGCTGCGGGTGGCGTGGGGAGCTGAAAACGGAACCTGGGCCGTCACTCGGCTGCAAACCGCACCCAGCAAGATGGCGGCGCACCCGAACTGGCGCAGGCGGCACACGGGCAACATGATCAAGTCTTGGCGGGCGGCTTAACGGATTTGCTTTCCGGTTTGCCCGCGGATTTGCTGCCGGCGCCAGCGGACGGGGCGGGAGCGGCATCCTTCTGGGCGGCTTGTTTATATCCCTCGCTGCGGTAATCGGTGATGTAAAAACCGCTGCCCTTGAAGAGCAACCCGGCCCCCGCGCTGATTTTGCGTTTCACGCGGCCGCGCCCCCAGGGCTGGCGCGGACAGGAGCCCGGCGGGCAACGCTTGAGCGGCGGGGCCGAGATGGACTGGAAGGTCTCAAATTCGAACCCGCATTTTTCACAGATGTATTCGTAAGTCGGCATGATGGCTCGTGGGTGAGGGTTTCCGGCGCGGACCCCGGGAAGCGCTCTGTCAAGGCGAGGGCGAATTGACCGCTGGCGGCGGCGCGTTGCTCGTCCCGGGCAAAACGCGGATGGCCCCGTCGGAGCTGACTTCGACGCTCAAATCGTAACGGGGCGGCCGGGTGGGAACGGGGGCCGTGCGCTGCACCATCATTTGTCCGCCGCGCTGTTGTGAGCCGGGATCGGTGCCCGCTTGCATCCATTGCAGGCGGCGGGAAACGAACGCTGCTTCCTTCAATTTTTTTACCTGGGTGCGGACGGCCGTCAGGCTGTTGAATTTACCTTCCAATTCGGCCCGGGCCGCCGTCTGCCGCTGTAATTCCTTTTCCAGAAACGAGTTGTTGGTTTCGGAATCCGCAAGCTGTTGCCGGGTATCAGCAATTTGTTCATTGAGGCTGGCGATGGCGCTGGACAACGCGGCGGCCCGCTGGTCCAGAACCTGGTTCTGGGTGGTCAAGCCGACGACCCGCTGGTTGAGGTTGGTGATCTGGTCTTGGGCCTCCTGGAGCGTCGTCCGGGCGGCGGCCAAGCTGCTTGAGGTCTCGGTGAATTGGTTGCTGAAAGTCAGCGTTTCCTGCCGGCTGGCGGCCAGATCGTTGGTCAGCCGGAGATTGACCTGGCCCATTTCGTCCAGACTCGCCCGGGCGGTCACCAATTGATTGGAAAAATCGAGGATGGCGTCGGTGTCCTTTTTAAATCGCTCATCGGCCGCCTTTCTCATCGCAAACAAGGCAACCAACATTCCGCCACTGGCCAAGGCCAGAATGACGATTCCCAAAGTTGTCCTCATAACGCCTCCAACATGGCGTGGCCACCCATGTTTGGCAAGCGGGCTTCACAGCGGGGAGTGTCCTGATTTCGCTGTTGTCGCGTCGAGCCGCGGGCTCGACCGTTGAGCCGGAAGCTCAACGCGACACAGATTTGGACACTCCCTTGTGGCGGCGTCACTTCTCCGGCGCTGCGGCCGGCAGATTGGTGGCGGCGGCCGCGCTTATGGCGGCCATCACCGCTTTCAAATCCGGGTCCACAATTTCAATGTCAGCGGCCGCTTTCAGCTTTTCGAGGTATGCCGGAGCCAGTTTTTCGATCTTTTGCTGGGTCAGCACGTCCTTCACCCGATCCGCGATGGTTACCTCCGTACCCGGCACTTTGTCGGACAGCGTGAGTTTTTTCGCGGGAGATTTATCGATCAGCTTGATGATATGGTAGCCGTACGTGCTGGTGACGATGTCACTGACCTGATTGTTGGTCAGGGAAAAGGCCGCCGCCTCAAATTCCGGCACCATCTGGCCGCGCGGGAATTCCGGCAATTCCCCGCCGTTTTCCTTCGTCACGGAGTCCTCGGAATATTGTTTGGCCAAGGCGGCAAAATCCGCGCCGCCGCGGATACGCTTGAGCAGGTCGTCCGCCTGTTTGCGTTTGGCTTTTTGCTGGTCATCCGACAATGGGGTCCGGGTGACGGGGTCTATCGTCATCAATAAAATGTGACGGGCGTGAACCATCTCCGGCCGTTCGAAATCCGCCGGGTTATCATCATAAAACTTCTTCACATCGGCGTCCGTTATGTTGACATTCAGTTCCCGCGTCAACACCGTCTGGGCGGTGCTTTCCTGGGTGATCCGCGAACGCAGTCCGGCCATGGTCATTCCCGCAGCCTTGAGCTGCCGTTCGAGCAATTCCGGAGAGTCCGCTTTGGCCAGGAGATTGCTCAGCTGCAAATCGGCCTTTTGGGCGCCGGCGGTTTTATCCGCCGGGGTGGCTTTCTGCAGGAGCAGTTGAATCTGGATGAGGCGGTTGAGCAACTGCCCTTCCAGTTGGGTGACTTGCGCTGGCGGGATGGCCCGACCGGAGGCGGCGGCGCTGGACTTGAAGCCTGTCACCACCGTGTCGAGTTCGCTTTGTTTGATTTCAAAGCCCTTGCCCTTGGCAATCACGGGATCGCCAAACAGGGCAGTCATCGCATCGGCGGGTTTGGCGGCCGGCGCCGGCGCATTGGTGGCCGGGGCGCTGGCCGAGGCGGCGCGGGCGGAGGGGGCCGCGAGCAGGGCGACGGCCCAACCGACGGCTAAAACGGATTTCATTTGGGATTTCATAGTTATGCTTTCAATTGGGTCACGGTTATAATTGCACCACCTTGACGTTGCTGATGTCGGAGTCTTTCTGGAGTTCCTCGAGCACTGCGGGCGGCGGGACGCTGTCGAGATTCAAAACGCTCAGAGCCAGCCCGCCCGCCGTGTCGCGGGTGAGGCTCATGTTGGCGATATTCACCTTGTGCTTGCCGAGCAGGGTGCCGAGATGGCCGACAATGCCCGGCCGGTCCTTGTTGTTCAGCAGCAGCAGGATGCCGCTGACGGGGATTTCGACGGGCGTGCTGAACAGCCTCACGATGCGCGGATTGTTCGGCGAACCGAAGAAGGTTCCGCCGGCCGAAACCAGTTTCTTCCCGTTGCTGAAGGCCTGCACGTGCAGCCATTCATTGAAGGTGACCGGCTCATCGGACCGCTTTTCCTCGACGGTAATGCCGATGCTGGCGGCGGCAGAGCGGACATTGACGTTGTTGACGTCCTTAAGATTGCTGCCCGACAGGAAACCGCGCAGAATGGCGCGCGTGACGGGGTCGGTGTTTGGCAGTTTCTGCGCATGGCCGCCGTAAGTGATGTACAAGCGGTCGGCCGTCGCCGGCGTGAGCTGAGCCAACAATTTGCCCAACGCCTCGCCCAGCGGCAAATACGGCTTCACCTGCTCGTAGGTCTTGGCGTCCAGGTACGGCAGGTTCACCGCGTTGCGGACTTCGCCGGTAAGCAGGTAGCCGGCGATGACTTCGGCAACCTCAATGCCGCATTTCTCCTGTGCCTCTTCCGTGCTGGCGCCCAGGTGCGGCGTTAAAATCAGATTCGGTTGCTGGCGGTAAGGATGATCTGCGGGCAACGGTTCAACGGCATAGACATCCAGGGCGGCGCCCGCCACCTTGCCGGAAGCCAGGGCGGCAATAAGGTCGCTTTCGACGATGATTTCGCCCCGGGCGCAATTCACGATTTTCACGCCGGGTTTCATTTTGGCAAACGCGGCGGCGTTCAACATGTGCCTGGTTTCCGGCGTGACCGGCATGTGGACGGTGATGAAATCCGCCGCGAGATAGACGTCGTCCAAACCGGCGGCGAATTCCGCGCCGATCGCCTGGGCCCGGTCCTCCGTCAGGTAGGGGTCGTAGGCGATGACGCGCATGCCGAAGGCGACGGCGCGCTTGGCGACCTCGGTGCCGATGCGGCCCATGCCGAGCACGCCGAGGGTCTTGCCCATCAGTTCGACACCCGCGAACAATTTGCGGTCCCATTTGCCGGCAACCATCGAGGCATGCGCCTGAGGCACTTTGCGGGCGAGCGACAGCAGCATGGCAAAGCTCAATTCGGCGGTCGTCACCGTGTTGCCGCCCGGGGTGTTCATCACCACGGTGCCGTGCTGCGTGGCCGCCTCAATGTCCACATTGTCCACTCCCACACCGGCGCGGCCCACAACCCGCAATTTGGGGGCTGCCTCGATGACCTTGCGGGTCACCTTGGTTTCGGAGCGGACGACCAGGGCCTCGGCGTCGGCGACGACGGGCAGCAATTCCGGTTCCGGCAGTCGCTTGGGCAGCACAACCACCTGAAATTCCGGGCGCTGCTGCAGCAAGGCGATTCCCTTGGGGGATACCGGGTCACAAACGACGATTTTCATATTGCTAAAGGGAAATGAGTCTAGGCGATGGGCGCCGGCAGGTCAAACAGGGAAATGAATGAATCCGGCCCAAGGCGGACTTCGTTTAACGTGCGAATCCTTCCGCCATGGCCACGGCCTTGAGCATGGCCCTAGCTTTGTTGACGGTTTCCTGGAATTCGCCTTCGGGCGTGGAATCGTTCACCCAGCCGCCGCCGGCTTGCACGTAGGCCTGGCCGTCCTTCAGCAGCGCCGTGCGGATCGTGATGCAGGTGTCGAGGTTGCCGTTGAAGGAAAAATAGCCGACGCACCCCGCATACGGCCCGCGCGTGGTCTGTTCCAGTTCCGAGATAATTTGCATGGCGCGGATTTTGGGCGCCCCGCTCACCGTGCCGGCTGGAAACGTCGCCCGCATCAGATCGTAAAGCGTCTTGCTGGCGGACAATTTGCCTTCGACCTGCGACACGATGTGCATGACGTGGCTGTAGCGTTCGATGATCATCAGGTCGTTCACCTGCACACTGCCGAACTCGCACACGCGACCGATGTCGTTGCGGGCTAGATCTACCAGCATCACGTGCTCGGCGCGCTCTTTGGGGTCGGCCAGCAGTTCCCGCTCCAACGCGGCGTCTTCCGCGTCAGTTTGGCCCCGCCGCCGGGTACCGGCGATGGGACGGATCTCCACCCGGCCGTCTTCGCAACGCACGTGGATTTCCGGCGAGGCGCCCACGAGCGAAAACCCGTCGAGCTCCAGCAAGAACATATACGGCGACGGGTTGACCGATCGCACGGCGCGATATACATCAATCGGCGGAGCCTGGACGGGTGTGGAAAACCGCTGGGATCCGACCACCTGGATGATGTCCCCGGCGGTGATATATTCCTTGGCCTTGCGGACATTCGCAAAAAACTTCTCTTCCGCCACGTTCGATGCAAACGGGACTGGCGGCACTTCGCCCGGCAGGCTGACAGGGTGATGCTCGCTGGGTTGCTCCAACAGGGAAACGAGCCGCTCGATTTCAGCCACGGCCTCTTCATGGGCCTCGGCCGGGCTGGCGGCACCATCAAGAAAGGCATTAACCAGAACGGTAATGCTCTGCGCCACCCGGTCAAAAATCAGCAGTTGGTCGGCCACTAGGAACACCATCGTGGGAGTCTTCAATTCGTCCCGGGGCGGACGCGGCACGACCGGTTCAACGTCGTGGATGAACTCGTAACCGATGAAGCCGATGGCCCCGCCGGTGAAGCGCGGCAGGCCGGGCAGCAGCACCGCCCGATATTTCTGCATCACGCGTTCGACGAGTGCCAGGCCGTCCGTGATGCCCTGGCCGATTATCGCCGTTTCAATCACCTTCCCATTTTCAATGACCTCCACCCGGTCGCCGGTCTGGCGGATGACGGCGCGCGGGTTGCAGCCGACGAACGAGTAGCGGCCCAAGTGCTCGCCGCCCTCAACGGACTCGAACAAAAAAGACTCGCCCGCCCCGCGGATTTTCCGATAGGCGGAGAGCGGCGTTTCGATGTCAGCCAGCAGGCGGCGGGTCACGGGGATCACGTTGCCCTGCGCGGCCAGTCTTAAAAACTCGTCGGGAGCGGGTGAATACATGGCCTAAAAGATCTTATTCTCCCGGCGAGTTTCCGCAGAGGCCCAAGCCGTTACCGGTTCGGGCGGCATCGGATTCTGCTGATCCAAACGCGGCGGATGGCTGTTCAGGTAACGTTTCTCTTGCGTTTTCAGTTTTTGGGCGGCGCGGTGGATCCGCCAACTGGCCAGCAGGGTGTAAAAGGCCACCGCCACGGCATACGCCACCATGCCCGTGCCGATGCCCAACGGCACCAATCGCAGGGGACTGAAGTAAATCAGCGCTCCACCCACGGCGGCGGTCAGCAGCGTGTTGCCGGCCAGGCACAGCAGATAAAGCGTCACCCGCGTTTCCCGCACCCGCTCGACGTGCCATTCGCGGTAGACCTCCTCGCCGAGCGAATGCATGAGCCACGCGGACTGGAAATTGCGCGCGGCGACCAGGACGCTGGCGGTGGCAACGACAATGGCCGACAGCGGCCAGAGGGCAAGCCCGCCGACGAGCGCAACGTTGAGCAGCAACCCCCAGCGCCAGCCAAGTTTTTTGGCGAAGGGATTGCCCTCGAGCACCAGATTGGGGGTGGCGATCCAAGTGCTGAGAAAATCCATTCCCCGCGCAAAAACCAGCAACAAGAGGTAAAGGCAGTAATCGCGACCGGCGAATGGCACCATGTCATCCATCACTTCTGCTTTCCATAAATCTGCTCCGGCGTCTGGAGCTGGCGTTCCGTAATCCTAAATGACTGGCCGTCCTTTTCCACCGAACGGTAGAAGCAGGACTGGTAACCCTCATGGCAGGCGGCACCGATCTGGTCCACCTGGATCAAAAGCGTGTCCCCGTCGCAATCAAAGGCAATGTCCCGGACGGTCTGGGTGTGACCGCTTTCCTCGCCCTTCATCCAGAACTTCTGGCGCGAGCGACTCCAGAAATGCGTTTTGCCGGTCTCGATGGTTTTTTCGAGCGACGCGCGGTTCATCCATGCCATCATAACCACCCGCCCGGTTTTTTGTTCCTGGATGATGGCCGGAATCAGGCCGTGGGAATCAAATTTGAGTTTGTCGTAAAAGCTCATGGTGCATGCCCATTGTGTCCGGCAAGATAGCAGAAGTAACCGGGCAAACCACGAAAAAGTTTCCGGGCACCGGCCGCCCGGGGCAGCGGATCAATTGGACTAATGGCTTAACCAGACCCGAATTGATTCCCGGCTGACCCCCGCGGATCAGCAACTGAAACGGTGTGCCCCTTCAGCCGCGGGTGGTTGCGGATGGCCGGGGTTTCACTCCTCCTCTCCGGTCGGTGGACGATTATCGTTTTTAGCCGAGCGGTGTAAATCCAGCCATTCCGCGACGTTTTCTTGATTGGTCACTTGATTCCGCAGAAGCGCCAATATCAAATCGTGCGTCAGGACCGTGTTGAAGTCATGCGCGTAAACGATGGGGGCGTCAGCGCCCGGTGCGCGGACGATGAATGGAACCCGTGTGTCGCGCCGCCCGTCGTACAGCGTGGATTCACTCCAAGAATGGTCCGCGCTGACGATCATCCAAGTGTCATGCGCCAGACCGGCCTGTTCCAGAGCGACGCGCAGTTTGCCCAATTCGCGGTCTGCCAATATCAAATTGTTCAAGTAACCCCCAACCTTGGACATCAGAGGCAAAAAGGTGAGGCGGTCCTGGTTTGGCAGATACACTCCCGGCCGGTGCGGGGCCGGCAGGTGCAACAAGGTCAGCCCGAAACTGGCATTGGTGACCACCGCCAGCGACATCTGCAAACTTTCCAGGTGAACCTCGACGAACAGATGGCGAAGCCAAAACGCCTCACCCAGGGAGAACAGTTGCTGCCGCAGGTTGGCGCCCAAGGTGACGGCCCGGCTGGGCTGGAAGGGCGGGTAGGGATACCATTCGCAAAAATTCAGATCCTGACCGAACATTCGCGAGTATGGCACCGCCCAACCCACCACCGCCGTGTTAAATCCCAGCTCGCGCGCTTCCGAGAACACCGAAGGCAGCCCTGTGCACGTGGTCGTCAAACCGGTATCGGCCCAGGTCACGGTCAGATCACAGGTATCGTCGGAAAGAGCGGCCGCGATGCGCCGGCCATAGATCAGCGCCGGCATGGACGGGATGGTGCTGCAATTGGGGGAATAGGCGTTGACAGAGAATAACGATTGGGCTTTCAGCCGGTCGAATTCCGCAAGCTCCACCCCGGCCGGGCGCTGCTCAAACGCCAGGCGATAGTCCATGCAATCAAAGATGATCCACAATACCCGCGGTTGCCCAACGCGCCTTGGCTGGAGCTGGCGAGGCGGAGCCGGCAGTTCCGTGCATTGCTTCAATTGAAGGAGCCCGCAGCTGGTCAGTAGAATTTTTGCCAGCACCAACAGGGCCAGTGGCGAAAAAATGCCGGTCACGATTGCCAGGATGTGCGCTACCCGCTGGTGTTGCCACACCAACAGCGCCAGCAAAACCAAGGAACTCGCTGCCACCACCGGCTGGGTGAAAAATCGGAAGATATCATAATCGGTGATGATCAAGTACTGCATCCGGATAAAATCCAGAGGAAACAGCAGCAGCAAAAAGAAGCAGAGGTGTGCCCCCAGACGAAACCAGCGGTTGGGAAAACGACGCAATGCTTGAATGGCCAGCCAGAGCAACAAGGACAGGCTCGAGATGTTGATTAGCAGGGCGAGGAGGGTGGCCGGGGTCACGAGCAGCTTGTCGTAGAACCGGTGTTGTTCCGACAGCAAATCAAAGCTGACCTTGATGAAGCACAAATTCGCCAACGACAGCGCCACCAGCGCGTCTTTGATCTTTTGCTTGAGCGGCCGGGGCAGCGGGACGGTGCCGTCCTGAGAATCGGAGCCGGCGAGGGAGCCAGGCGTAGCCTTCAACGCGCCGCGCTCCTTCGCTTCAGGCAGTACAACCGGCGGCGCGTGCCCGGCAACGCCAAGGAACGCACAATTTCAAAATACGGCATGCAGGCCTGTTCAAACATTTTTGCGTCCAATGACGCGTGAAGCTGTTCGCGCCCGCGGGTCAAACGGCGGAACATGGCGTCCTGCGGTTCGACCAGTTCAACCACCAGCAGCGAACGGGTCAATTCGTAAGCCAGCCGCAGGATTTCTTCAAGCGGAATCCGCTCGGTCACCAGCAAGTGATGGATCAGCGCCAGCATCAGCACGCCGTCAAACGCGCCGGCGGCGCGGTTCAGAAACGACGGGCATTCGGCGTTCCGCCAGCCGAGCGCGGGACTGGGGCGCGCGAGATTGACGACCAGCGGCAGGATGTCCAGCCTTTGCCCCTGGGCCTGCCGCCAGATGGTGCCGACGCACGCCTCGTCCAAGTCCACCGCCACCACCGCCGCGCCGGCCCGGGCTGCCAGGGCGCTGAAATGTCCCGTGTTCGCTCCCGCATCCAGCACGCGGGCCGGTTTGAACTCGCGCAACGCCTCGGCCACGAACGCCTCCTTGGCGGCAAAGGCCGGATCGGCATAGCGGTGCGTGCTCATGTAATCCGACCAACTCGAACTTTTGCGAGCCGCCGGCCCGAGGCCATCTAGCGTCCGCGCGAGCCGTCGGAAAAGCGAGGCGAGAATAAATTGCGCTTGTTCGGGATCGGCCAGCCGGCGCGGTTGATAAATCCTCTGATCATCGGGGTTGGTCCTACGCGACAGCCAGGTGGGCAGGGAAACCAGCGAGAGCAACCGGGGGGTGAATTTTTCCAACGGCCCGCACCAGCGGTAAACCGCCTCCGGCTCCAACCCATCCCGCCGGGTGGTGAAGACTTCCGCCAGCGGCAACGCCCAGCGCCGATTGGCCAGCAACGGCAGGAGGAAGGTGCGCACAAACTGCGCCTCCGGGAGCCAGAGGGGATCCGCGGGGTGGCGGCGCTCAAAAGACAAGGCATCAATAAAGACCGGATCCGGGCCGCGAAACAATATATTGTGCGGGGTGGCGTCCTTCAATCCGAAGCCTGCGGCGCCGGTGGCCCGGGCTAACTCGAGGGTCAACTGGCCGGCGGCCCACAGCATTTCCGGCGGCCATTCGTGCGGATAACTCGGGAACGCAACGCGCTCATGTTCGTAAACCGCCTCGGCGCCGGGCGCGAAAAAAAAACGATTCAGCTCCGGGATTTCAAGCAACTCAGCAACCTCGCGTTCGGCCAGTCGGCGCGTGGATACGAGTTTTTTATCGGCGATGCACTGGCGGGCAGCGGGGGTTTGCAGGAAGGCTTCAAATTCCGGAACAGTATTCGCGGCCACCCGCCGCAACACGCGCTCACGGAACGTACAACAACAACCCGCCGGGTCACGGAACGATGGCGCCGCTGCGAGCATCACCGTGCTTCGGTTTTCGATTCAATCTTGGGGGCGAGTTTGTTGTCGGTGACCGTGACCTCGGTAACGACCGGTTCGACTTGCCGGGCCCGCCCAAAGATTTTTCGAATCCCATCGACAATCCATCGGCGTGTTTTCTTCAGGTAAAACAAAAACCCGACCACTCCGGCAACCACGGTCTGCCATAGCAATGCACCCAGACCGGGATCCACGTAAGCGAAAAATTTCATGGGCGTCAGAAAAAGAACAAATTCAGGAGCATTGCCCTCTATTCTAAGGGAAATTGCCTTCCGTGTCAATTCTTGGTCCGAAACCGCTGGGCGATGGGAATCCGTCGGCCCATGCCGAACGCGCGCGGCGACACTTTCAGGCCGGGCGCCGCCTGCCGGCGTTTGTATTCGCTGAAGTTGATCTTGTTGATGACATCGTTCACCACCGCGGGATTAAATCCCCGCTTGATGATTTCCGCCCGGCCCGCGTTTTCGACGACATAACCCTGGAGAATGGCATCCAGGATCTCATAATCCGGCAGCGAGTCCTGGTCCTTCTGGTTGGGCCGTAATTCGGCGCTGGGCGGCTTCGTGATGGAAGCTTCAGGAATGATAACTTGCTTGCGGTTGACCCAGCGGGCGATGCGGTAAACGTCCGTCTTGAACACGTCCGCAATCACCGCCAGCGCGCCGCACATGTCGCCATAAAGCGTGCAGTATCCGACCGCCATCTCCGACTTGTTGCCGGTGGTTAACACCAGCGCGCCAAATTTGTTCGACAGCGCCATCAGCGTCACCCCGCGCAACCGCGACTGGACATTTTCCTCGGCCTCGTTCGGCTGGGTTCCGGCAAAAACCTGCGCGAGTTGCTTTTCCACCGATTGAAAGACCGATTCGATGGGCAGCACCTCGTAACGGATCCCAAGGTTCCGGGCGAGCACCTCCGCGTCACTCTTGCTGCCTTCGCTGGAATAGCGGGCGGGCATTGAAACGCCGAGCACTTTCTCCGGGCCGAGTGCGTCGGCTGCCAGCACCGCCACCAGCGCAGAGTCGATGCCCCCCGACAGGCCGACCAGGGCCGATTTAAATCCGCATTTGTGTACGTAATCCCGCACCCCGAGCGACAATGCGGCGAACAGCTTTTCCTCTCGGTCCGGCCATTCGATCCTGGTGCCCGGGGGCTCCGCCTCCAAGTCGGCAACCAAAACCTCCTCGGTAAATCCGCGGCCAAAGACCAGCGGCTCGCCGCGGCGGTTGAGCGCCACGCTGTGCCCGTCAAAAATCAACTCATCATTGGCGCCGACGAGGTTGACCTGGGCCAGGGGCACGTGCTCATCGCGGGCCACCCGCTGGAGCATGGCCAGCCGGGTCTTTTCCTTGCCGTCGTGCCAGGGTGAGGCGGAGATGTTCAGGATGATTTCCGCCCCTTGTCCGATGAGTTCCTTGATCGGGTCGCGGCGGTAAAGCCGTTCGGGCCAGAAGTCCTCGTCGTTCCAGATGTCCTCGCAGATCGTGATGCCGAGTTTGCGTCCGTTGAACGCAAAGGGCATGGTGCTCTTGGCCGGTTCAAAATAACGGTCCTCGTCAAATACGTCATACGTCGGGAGCAACGACTTGTGGGTGTGCCAGACGATTTTGCCGTTCTGCAAAACCGCGGCGGAGTTGCGGAGCGCCCGGCCGGGCCGCTCGGCATTTTCACCCACGTAACCCACGCACAACGGAACCGGACCGATACTCCGGGCGGACTCGGTGAGCGCCGCCAAGTTGGCTTCGATAAAATCGGCGCGCAGGAGCAAGTCGCGCGGCGGGTAGCCGCACAGAAACAATTCCGGGGCGAGGACGAATTCGGCGCCGCGGGCGCATGCGGCTTCGTAGCCGGCGATCAGTTTCTGGCGGTTGGTCGTGAAGTCGCCAATCGTCGAGTTCAGCTGGAGTAATCCGATTTTCAAGGCGTCAAGAATAATTGCCGGGGGCTTTTCCGCAACGTTTTAGTGGACATTTTCCTGGACTTCGACACTGCGGAAGGCCTCCGCCATGGCGTCGAGGTGCCGGTCCAGGGTAAACCGCTGCAGGAAAATCTGCCGCAGGGCCAGATTGAGGTCCGCCGTGGCCAGCCGGACCAAAGCACCGGCAACCTGTTCGGGTGATTTGGGATTGACCAGCCCGGGGTAGTTTTCCGGAAACATCTCGGGAATCGCCCGCCAGCGCGTGGTGACCGCTGGCAAGCCAAACGCCATCGCTTCGATCAAGCTGGCCGGCTGCCCTTCCGCCAAGTAATACGTTGGAAAGCAGAATAAATCAGCGTAGCGCAAGGCTTGAAATTTTCGCTCGGCGGAAACAAAACCCAGAATTTCGACGGCGTTTTGCAGGTTCTGCCGACGAATCCATTCCTGCAACTCGATTTCGTCGGCCTTGGCGGCAAAACCGCCAATCACGGTGAACCGGAAGCGCAGGGGGCTCATTTGATTGGCCCGCGCGATACCTTCCACCGCGTCAAACACACCTTTCTCCCGGTTCACGAGGGCGAGGTACAGGACATTGACAGTGCGTTCGCTTTCGGACGCCCCGGGAAACTCGCCGCTGACGATGCGTCTGTGTCTGGCAATCCGCGCCCGGTGTCGCGGTAAAATGTCCGTTTCAAACTGCGGGCACGGGTCCGGGATGCCGCCGGCGACCGTAACGATGCGTTGCGCGGTGAGCTTTTCCGCGTCATGCCGGCTGAAATCCGAAAGCACAATGCTCAAGTCGGCGTTCTTCATGCGGTCGTAAGTGAAGCTGCGGGTGCGCATGGAGGCGGTGGTTTCCAGCCATTTCGCGAGGCCGGCCGCGCGCCAGTTGAAAATGATCCGCCGGAAGAAGGGCCGGCAAACGAGCATGACCAGCCAGTCGCGGTAGAGCGCCACCGGTTTGCCGGGCGCGGGAACATAGAAGAAGTTTTCCACGCCGTACCGGTACCGACACCAGATCGCTTGCAGACAGTAAAAAAGAATCAACAGGATTTTCCCGAACTGGATTTCGCCGATGTCCTCCAAGGTCTTGGAAAAACGCGCATTGACATGGTAACACTCGATGCCAAAGCGATTGGTCGGCTGGCTTCGGAATTTTGATTTGCGCCGGTCGCCGCCGAAAGTTTCCAGCATCAATTTCACCGCATAACTCTGGCCGTGATGCGGCGGCGGCACGTGGGCAAAGATGAGCAACTTCATGCCAAGGACAAACTACCGTCAGGCTTGAATCTAGGCAAAGGCTGGCAGCGAAGGAAGAATTTTCGGTGGAGGCGCAACTGCGCGATCTTTGCAATGAAGGTGGCGATGTCCCCGGCCATTCGCAACGGTTCAAATGTCCTGTGGACTTTATGCAACAACTCAATTAGCTTAATTTTTCATGCGTCCACCCGAGTTGTCACCGCACCGAAATCGGACGGGGCGGGGCCGGGGACGTTGTCAAATCTACAATCTGAAAAGGTTCCAGTGAACTTGAAGAACAAGAGAGTGTTGGTTTTCGGCGGCGCCGGTTTTATCGGCAGCCATCTGGCCGAGCGGCTGGTTCAGGAAGGCGCCAGCGTAACCGTCTACGATAATTTGAAGACCGGGCGCACCGCCAACCTGGCCAAGGTCTGGCAGAATCCCGCCTTTCGGTTCATCGAAGCAGATATCTGCCAGCGGAACAAAGTGGAGGAAACCGTCCCCGGCCACGAGATCGTCTTCCACTTTTGCGACGACAGCGATATTCGCTCGGCCGCCGAGCACCCGGACACCTACGTCGAGCAAAACATCATGGGCTTGTTCTACGTACTCGAAGCCATGCGCCGGAACGGGATCCGGCACCTTCTGTTTCCGAGCAGCACGACGGTCTTCGGGGAGTTGACGCGTCCGCCAGCTTCCGAGTTCCACGGCCCGCTGATCCCTTTGAATCTCTATGGCGGGGCGAAACTCGCCGCCGAGGGTTTGATATCCGGCTGGGCGCATACTTATGATTTTCAAGCCATCGTGTTTCGCTTCGTCGGCATCATCGGCGGGCGCATGGATCACGGCGTGGTTCACGATTTTGTGAGGAAACTGCAAAAGGACCCGACGCACCTGGAAATACTCGGAGACGGCACCCAAAGGCGTTCGTTCGTGCTGGTGGATGACTGCGTGGACGCAATGCTGTTTGCCCTCACCAAGGCGGCTAAAAACTACAGCCTGGTCCACATCGGCAACGTGGATCAGATTTCAGTCAACGAAACCGCCGAGGCCATTTTTCAAGTGATGAAGTTGAAGGGCGTCAAACGGCAACATGCGGGAGGCAAAGTGGGCTGGAAAGGTGATGTCACCTCCAACTTCATTGCCACGGAAACGCTGACCGCCTGGGGTTGGAAGCCGCGTCGTTCGAGCCGGGACGCCGTCCGGGAAGCGGCTGGCCGGCTGGCTTCGGAAGGCCGCGGCACGTGAATTTTCGAACGAGCCGGCCATTTGCGGTGGCTGACCGGATGCCGCCGAACCACAACCCCCGAGGGGGCGGAGTTCGGGCGACAACCTCCGCCAGCAAGCTGAAGCCGCTCCGGCCCAGCTTTTCCCAGCCGCGGGCAGTTTTGGTTTTGACGGCGGTGGGGGTGATGGTTTACCATCAGCGAATGAAAACATGTGTCTTGGGACTTGGTGCGTCAGTCCGTTGCAGCAACCAGATGTCGATTTGACCGGTCAGCAGGCGGCCCCGCCGCAAACTTCCAATGGGAATCATTGACGCTCTCAGCTCGGACGTAAACCTGCAAATGATCCAGATATGCAAATTAAAACTGTCTCGGTATGTGGTTTGGGTAAATTAGGCGCCTGCATCGCGGCGACGTTCGCCGCCCGCGGCTTTGAAGTCGTGGGGGTGGATATCGACCCGGAAAAGGTCAGGAAAATCAACGAGGGCTTGCCTCCCGTGGAGGAACCGCTCTTGGCCGAGACCATCAAGGCCGGACGGTCTCGTTTGCGGGCAACCTCCGATCCGCGCGAGACGGTCTCCACGGACGTCACCTTTTTCATTCCGCCGTCGCCAAGTCTGCCGGATGGGAGTTTTTCGAATGAATATCTCTTGAAAGCCATGCAGCCGATTGCCAAGGCCATGAAGGACGCCGGCAAAAAAGGCCACTTGTTCGTCTGCAGCTCCACCACGACCCCGGGAGCGGTGGATGCCGTCCTGATTCCCATGCTGGAACGCGAGTTGGGCGGGGTTTGCGGACAGGACTTCAGCGTCTGCTACAACCCGGAATTCATCGCGCTCGGAAATGTCGTCAACGGCCTGCTGGAACCCGACATGGTTTTGATCGGCGAGTCGGACGCCGCCGCCGGCGCCGCGTTGGAGCAGCTCTACAAGAAATACAATCGGAATTCGCCCCATATCGCACGGATGTCCATCGTCAGCGCGGAACTGACCAAGATTTCGGTGAACAGCTACATCACCATGAAGATCAGCTTCACCAATCAGCTGCGCATGATCGCCGAGCGCCATCCCAAGGCGGACATCCATACCATGTTGAATGCCATCGGCAGCGACACCCGCATCGGGAAAAAATACCTCCGCGCCGGTTTGAGCTACGGTGGCCCCTGCTTCCCGCGCGATAACCGTCTGCTGGCCTATTCCGCGCGGCAATTGGGGCTGGAAGCGCCACTGGCCGAGGCCTCGGACCGCGTGAATCATCGGACCAACGAAGATTTGTTTGAAAAGGTGCGGGGCATGATTAAGCAGGACGATGTCGTTGCCGTCCTCGGGATTACTTACAAGCCGGATACCTATATCACCGAGGAAGCCGCCGGCCTGTTTTTGGCGCAGCAACTCAAGCGCCACGGGTACCGCGTGCTGGTTCATGATTTCGCGGCAACGCCGGCCAACGCCCCGGCGCTGCACGAATTTGAATGCGTTGCGGATCTGGCTGCCCTGAAGCAACGGCGCGAGGTGAAGCTGGCGGTGATTTGCTGCCCTTGGCCACAGTATCGGGGACTGGCCCTGGGGCCAAACACGCGGGTCTTCACGCCGTGGCAGATTTGACAAAAAATGATTGCCGGATCCTGGCAGATCGCCACTCGACGCCGGGCAACCCCCGAATAACGTCCCGGCCATGCCCATGGGCGAAAATCAATATTCAGCGCCATCAACCGCGCCGGCAAAGCCCTTGCCATACTCGGCTATCAAAATTCTGGGAACCAGAGTGGCATGTGCGACTTACGATTCGGCTCTGGAGAAAATTCAGGCTTTGGCCCGGCAGCCGCGGCCATCAGCCGTCTGTCCCGCCAATACCCACATCCTGGCGGAAGCGCGGCATGACCCCGATTTTGCGCGGGTTCTGGCTAAATTCGATCTCCTTTTGCCCGACGGCATGCCTGTGGTTTGGGCACTCAACTTCCGCGGGGCCAGGTTGCCCGACCGGGTGTACGGCCCCTACCTCATGCGCCACACCCTGCGCCAGACGCCACGCCCGTGGCGCCACTTCTTTTTCGGTGACACAGAGGACTGTTTGGCCGAGTTACGGGTCGTGGCGACCCAACTGCAGCCGGACATCGAAATCTGCGGCGCCATCAGTCCCCCCTTTCGACCCTTGACCGACGCTGACGAGTCGTCTTTTGCGGAAGTCATCAACCGTTCCCGGCCGGATTTTGTCTGGGTTGCGCTGCCGGGCGTGCGGATGGAACGCTGGATCATCGACAACCAGGCCCGTTATCGGCGGGGCGTGTTCCTGGCAGTAGGAGACGCGTTCAGCCTTTTAAGCGGGCGCCGTCAATTCAGTCCGGCGTGGATGCAGCAGATGGGTTTAACTTGGCTGTACCGGCTATGTTCCGAACCCCAGCGGTTGGGACCACGCTACGTGCGCTATAATTCCCTTTTTTTATCCTATTTGTTGTGGGATGGCTTGCGCGGGAGGGCTTTCGAGAGAATCGGTTAAATCGCCCGCGGACGGCATTTCTCATTTCCGCGTCAATTCATTTGCCATGGCCCGCCCCGGGTCATCCGCTGTCCGGTTTCGTCATTGCGGAAGAACCGGCCGGGCCTCCCGGGGCAGTTTCAAGCCGTCTTCTGCCTCCGGACGATGCGCCAGCCATTCGATGATGCGGCGGATGGCCAGTTGCAGCGCCTCGTCCGAGCTCCGAGGCAGGGTGAACCCGGCCCGGCGGAGTTTGGAGGAATCCATTCTCGATTGGGGCACATCGCCGGGCCACCCGCCGGCCGAGTCGCCGTAGCGAATGGTCGTCCGCCCTTGAAAGCCGAGCTGCTCCACCAATTCATCGGCAATGAAGCGGACCGAAGTGGCCCCGTCCGGCGCGAGATTAAAGACGTCAAATCTCGATGGTTCCAGCCCGCCGCAGTATTGCGCTGCAAACATCAACCCGTCCACCAAATCACGGACGTATACATAAGGTTTCGCCTGATGCCCATTGCCCAACACCTTCAATTCTGCGGAGTTTTTGGCGAGTTGCCGGATAAAATCGTAGATCACCCCGTGCGTGGTGCGCTCGCCAACGATATTGCCAAACCGCAGAATAACGCCGCGCAAGCCAAACGTGGCACAAAAGGCGGTGATCAATGCCTCGGATGCCACTTTGCCGGCACCGTAAAGGCTGATGGGCAGGCACGGGCCCAGCCCCTCGTGGGTAACGGTCGTGCCGACATCCCCGTAGACGGTGCCTGAGCTGGAGAGCACGATCCGCGGCACCCCGTGACGGCGCATCGCTTCGAGCACATTATAGGTGGCGATGGTTTCCTGTTCGAGATCAAGGCGGGTGTTATCGATGCCCCAGCGAGCATCCGGATTGGCCGCCAGGTGAAAAACCTGGTCCACTCCTTCAAAGAGCGGCATCATCCGCGGGAAGTCCAGAAGGTCAACCGTACTGACGGCGAGTTTTGGGTTCCCGGCATGTTGGGTTAAATGTTCCCGCCGCCCGGACGAAAAATTGTCCAAAACCTTGACCGCCCGCGCAGTCGGACAGGCCAACAAGGTGTCCAGCAGGTGCGAACCAATGAAGCCGGCCCCGCCGGTGACCAAATACGTTAAAGCGCCATCGCGTGCCATGTTGCGTGCCTGATATGGGCTTGGGGTGTGAACGTCAACGATTTTGTTTGAGTAAAAATGCGTATCTGGCAATCTCAATGCTGGTATTACACGCGTCCATGAACGCAATTCGAAGTGACAGCCCGAAATTCAGCTTCTGGCAGGACACCGCAGACTGCTGGCGGCAATTGCCGAACAAGCCTTTTTTCTTTGTTCTGCTCGCCGCCTGGTTGTTGCTTTTTCAATTTCTTGGCAACTCCATCCTGGGTTACGTCCATTCTTCGTCGCTGTACTCCTGGATGCTGGATTCCTATCGAAGTCATGACAATTCGGCCAACGATGATGCGCACGGCAAACTCATTCCTTTTCTGGTAATCGGTTTGTTTTGGTGGAAACGAAAGGATCTGTTGGCGTCGTCGTTCCGGATATGGTGGCCCGGCATGCTGCTTTTAATCGGGGGAATGGGACTGCATGTCCTGGGGTACGTCCTGCAACAACCCCGCCTGTCCATCGTGGCATTGTTCACCGGGATGTACGGATTGATGGGGCTGACGTGGGGGCCGGAGTGGCTGCGCCGGAGCTCTTTTCCGTTCTTCCTCTTTGTTTTTTCGATTCCTTTGGGCGCTCAATCCCAATTTATCACCGTGCCGTTGCAGGTACTGGTGAGTTGGCTGGTTGGCGCGGCGGCACATGTGCTGGGCATCGGCGTCATCCAAGACGGAGTGCGGTTGATTGACCCAACGGGGACCTACCAGTATGAAGTGGCGGCGGCTTGCAGCGGCATGCGCAGCCTGATTGCGATTTTCTTGCTGGCCACCTGCTACAGCTTCATCGTCTTTCGCACGACCGCAAAACGATTGTTGATGATCCTGCTGGCAATACCCTTTGCCGTTCTGGGGAATTTTTTAAGGCTGCTGTGCATCATCATCGCGGCGGAATTCGGGGGACAGCAATGGGGCAGTTATGTCCATGAAAACTGGTTTTTTAGTCTCATTCCCTACCTGCCGGCTTTCATCGGCGTATTCTGGGTGGGCGGTTGGATGGAAAGGCCTGGAAAATTGAAACAAAAACAGGACTCATGAAGCATTCCCAATGGCTGGTGTTGTTTGTCGCGCTGGTGTTAATGGCCGGCACGGCCGGGGCGCTGATCCGATTCAAAACGCACCAGCGACTTGGGCGGCCCGGGATTACCGCAACCGCCCTGCCCGGCTGCCTGAACATGAAAATTGAATTGCCGGAACAAGTGCTGGACCTCACCTCCACCAATGTGCCGGAACCGGAGGTGGTTTTGGGCTACTTGCCCAAGGACACCAGTTTTGCGGAGCGGTTTTATCAGGGGCCGGATGGTTTTTGGGCCACCGGGACCATTATTCTGATGGGCGCGGATCGTACCAGCATTCACCGACCGGAGTACTGCTTCTTGGGACAGGGGTGGAATGTGGACAAAAAAACACGGACCACGATTCCGATCGCGGGGGCGTCGCCCTACGAACTGCCGGTGATGAAGTGGGAAATCCGCAAGACGGTTACGACGCCGGATGGTCAAAAGCAGACATTGTACGGCCTCTACTATTTTTGGTTTGTCGCCGACAACGACCAGGTCACCGGTAACGTTCAACTCCAGTGTCATCTGATCGAGAACCTTTTGCTCCGCGGTGTTTTGCAGCGGTGGGCTTATATCTCGTATTTTTCCTACACCGGTTCGCCGGAACACGTGAAAGTCCTCAGTGAACAAATGCAGCGGCTGATTGCCGCGTCGGTTCCGGCTTATCAATTGCCGCCGCGCAAACCCTGAATCGTTTAAACCTTTGAATTCGATGCGGGGTTGCCTATCCTCAACCCTGCTCAGCGAGAGAAGTTAGCAACCATGTTACGACGTGACCGCCAGATTCGAACGCAAATCCATCAATTGGCGGACGCGTGTTTGTTTGCCGTGAGTTTCTGGCTGGCCTATGTGCTGCGTACCAACCAGCACATCATCACGTGGTTGAACCTCGACCCCCTATCGTTCGACACTTTTAACGGCGTGGTCTGGCTCTACTTTGCCTTGATTCCGGCGGCGCCGCTGATTCTCGAATCTCAGGGCTTTTACAACCGCCCCGCCCTCTGCCCGCGGCGGGACATCATCTGGCCGCTTTTCAAAGGTTGTTGCATTACCACCGTTGGCCTGGTGCTGGTCATGTATGCCCTGCGGGCGATCTCGCCGCGCGTGGTCATGGCCTTCTTCGGCGTCATCAGCTTCGGTCTGGTCTATCTGAAAGAGGAGCTCGTGCGCTGGGCGCTGCGCAGCAAGTTCGGCCAGGCCCAGTATCAGCGCCGCTTTCTCCTCGTCGGCACGCAGGCCGAAATTGAGCGGTTGCGGCATGAGTTGCGCGAACGCATGGACGCCAGCGTCGACGTGGTGGGCGAGTTGAGCCTGGGACAAACTCCGGTGCAACAGCTGGTGCACATGTTGCATGAGCACTCGGCCAACGGGGTGATCATCAGCGCCCGTCACACCTATTTCGAGCAGGTGGAAACCGCCATCAAAACCTGCGAGCTCGAGGGGGTGGAAGCCTGGCTGGTCGCCGACTTTTTTGGAACCCAGATCGCGCGCGCCCAGTTCGACGAAATGCTGGGCTATCCGCTGCTCGTGTTCCGCTCCGCGCCGGAAGCGTCCTGGCAGATGGTGGTCAAGCAGGTCGTGGATTTCGTCGGCGCTTTTTTGTCGCTGCTGCTGCTCACGGTCATTCCGGTGATCCCGCTCATTGCGCTGGCGATCAAGCTGACTTCTCCCGGCCCGGTCTTCTTCCGGCAGCAACGCTCCGGCCTCAATGGCGCGCCGTTCACCCTATACAAATTCCGCACCATGGTGACCAACGCCGAGCAGTTCAAACATGAGCTCGAAGCCATGAATGAAATGCGTGGCCCTGTTTTCAAAGTCACCAACGACCCCCGGATCACCCCCATCGGAGGATTCCTCCGCAAATACAGCCTCGACGAATTGCCCCAGCTGTATAACGTCCTGTGCGGCGAAATGAGCCTGGTTGGCCCCCGCCCGTTGCCGGTGGATGAGGTCAAACGGTTCGAAAATCTGGCCCACCGCCGCCGCCTCAGCGTCAAACCCGGCCTCACCTGCCTCTGGCAGATCAGCGGCCGCAGCCAAATCACCGACTTCCGGGACTGGGTCCGCTTGGATCTCGAATACATCGACAACTGGTCGCTGTGGCTCGATTTGAAAATCCTGGTCCGTACCGTCCCCGCCGTATTCGTCGGCACCGGCGCAAAATAAGCCGCCCGCTGATTAGTCATGAAAAGAAAAACTCCCCGCTCGGTCGTCACCGGCGCCGCTGGATTCCTGGGTTCACACCTGACGGACCTGTTGCTGGCGCGCGGTCATAAAGTCATCGGCATTGACAATTTCGTCACCGGCACGGTGGACAACATCTCCCACCTCGCCGGACATCCGGCCTTCAAATTCATCCAGCAGGACGTCACGGAATTCCTGTTTCTCAACGAGCCGGTGGATTACGTCTGGCATTTCGCCTCGCCCGCCAGCCCCGTTGATTATCTGGAACTGCCCATCCAAACCCTTAAAGTCGGTTCGCTGGGCACGCACAAGGCATTGGGACTCGCCAAGGAAAAAGGCGCGCGCTTTCTCCTGGCTTCCACCTCCGAAATTTACGGCGACCCTCTCGTCCATCCGCAAACCGAGGAATACTGGGGTAACGTCAACCCCATCGGTCCCCGCGGCTGTTACGACGAGGCCAAGCGCTTCGCCGAAGCGCTGACGATGGCCTATCATCGCGAGCATAAGGTGGCCACCCGCATCGTCCGCATCTTCAACACGTACGGTCCGCGCATGCGGCTCCATGACGGTCGCGTCGTGCCCGCCTTCATCAGCCAGGCCCTCAAAAAGAAGCCCGTCTCCGTCTTTGGCGAAGGCCGGCAGACGCGCAGCTTTTGCTACGTATCCGATCTCATCGAAGGCATCTACCGCCTGATGCTGTGCGACTACGATTTGCCCGTGAACATCGGTAATCCGAGCGAACTGACCATGCTGCAGTTCGCCGAACAGATCATTCGCGCCACCCGGTCGCACAGCAAAATTGTCTTCAAGCCGCTGCCGCTGGACGACCCCAAACAACGGCGGCCGGACATCACTAAGGCCAGGAAAATCTTAAAGTGGGAGCCCAAGGTGCCGTTGGAACAGGGACTGACCGATACGATTGCGTATTTCCGAACCAGGGTTTAAAGCCGCGGCCCGGTAATTCTCATTTATGATTGCCGGGGGATGATTTAGGCTTTGCCTCACGCGCGCGCGGTTGGCGTGTGAATGGTCAACCGCAAATCGCAACGAATCAATGGTCTTCCGTGCCCGACAATTTGAATTTGTCTTTCCGCGCCCGACGCTGGTCATGGGCGTCGTCAACGTGACGCCCGATTCGTTTTCCGACGGAGGGAAATTCCTGGCTCCGGCCCGGGCCGTCTCGCACGCGCTGGAGCTGGTCGCGCAAGGCGCTGAGATCCTCGACATCGGCGGCGAATCCACGCGCCCGGGCGCCGCTCCAGTGGAGGTTGCCGAGGAGTCGCGGCGCGTTTTGCCGGTCATCGAACAACTCGCCCGCCAGGTCAAAGTCCCGTTGTCGATCGACACCATGAAGCCGGCGGTCGCGCGCGCCGCCCTCCAGGCAGGGGCCAGCATCGTCAATCATGTCGCGGCGCACCGGGATGACGGCACCATGGCCCGGGTGGCGGCCGAATTTCGCGCCGGCTATGTCTGCATGCACGCCCAAGGCACGCCACAGACAATGCAGGCAAACCCGGCGTACCAGGATGTCGTTCAGGAGGTCGGTGTTTTTTTTGACGATGGTCTGGAGCGGTTGAAAAGGTGGGGCGTGCCGGCGGAACAGGTGGTTCTGGACGTCGGCATCGGCTTCGGCAAAAAGGTCGAACATAATTTACAGTTGCTCGCCGCATTGCGGCGCTTTACAACGTGGCAGCGTCCGTTGCTGTTGGGGGTCTCGCGCAAGTCGTTCATCGGCAAATTGCTCGGCGCGGAGGTGGCGGCGCGCCTGCCGGCGTCGTTGGCCTGCGCCGTGCTGGCAGTTGAGTCCGGCGTGCACCTCCTGCGAACGCACGATGTGGCGGAAACCGTCCAGGCGGTGCGCATGGCGGAGGCCGTGCTGGCCTGGAACCAGAAATAATGTGGAACTATCTCCAATATGGTGAAAGTTGGCGGGCGGCGTTGGAAATTTTGATCCTCGCAGTGGTGATCTACTACGCCTTCCGCTTTTTGCGCGGCACCCGCGGCTGGCCGGTCGTCATCGGCTTCGTCGTGGTGCTGCTCGCGCTCGCCCTGGTCACCACCCTTCTCGATTTGAAAGTGCTGCGCTGGCTGCTCGGCACCTTCTCGGCATTCCTGGCCGTGGCCGTCCTCGTCATCTTCCAGCCCGAATTGCGCCGGATGCTGGCCGAACTGGGGAACCTGCCGCTGTTTGCCAGCGTCAGCGAGCAGCGGGAGAACATCGAAGTCATCATCCAGACCGTCGAGCGGCTGGCCGACGTGAAGATTGGCGCGCTCATTGCCATCGAACAATCCATCCAGCTCCAGGAAGCCGTCGAGTCCGGCATCCGCGTGGATTGCGAGGCCACCCCGGAAATGCTTGAGACGATCTTCTTTCCGAATAACGCCATCCACGACGGCGGTGTCATACTCAAAGGGGATCGCATCGCTTACGCCGCCTGCATCTTTCCGCTCACCCAGCGGCAGGACTTGAACAAATCGCTCGGCACACGACACCGCGCGGCCATCGGGCTGAGCGAGGAAACCGATGCCGTGATCGTCGTCGTTTCCGAGGAAACAGGCATGATTTCGCACGCCTACAAGGGCCAACTGGTGCGGGGCGTTTCGCTCGAGGAATTGCGCGCCTTCCTGACCTCCGTCCTCGTGCAACCGGTCAAATCGCGCAGCGCCGTTGAATGGCTGCGGGCGCGCCTGGGCGAACGGCACAAACCCGCCCCCGCCGTCATCTCCCAAACCGAACCCCGCCCCACCCTGAAACAACCGGCGAACTGAATTGGATCATGCGCGACTGGATTGCCAAAGACTTCGGCTGGAAACTCGTTTCCCTGTTTCTGGCGGTAGCCATCTGGCTGACCGTTCATAAAATTTACGAGGAGCCCAAATCGCCTGCCGGCGCGGCGGCGGTCAGCACCGTGACCTTCGACCATTTGCCCGTGTTAATCGTCTCCACGGCGGCCGACGTCCACAATTTCCGCGTCAACCCGACGACGGTCAAAGTCACGGCCAGCGGTCCGGCCGCGGTTATGGCCCGACTCCAGGCCAGCGAATTGCGCGCCGTCGTGGATCTCACGGATATCGAGTCCGCCCGCGACCTGAGCCGTTTGGTGAACCTCTCGGCCCCGCCCCGCGTGACCCTCATCAGCGTCGAACCGTCCCGCGTGGATGTCGTTCCGCCGCCCAAACCCTGAATCGAATTCATTGCATGACTGCCCCGCAAAAAATCTTCGGCACGGACGGCGTCCGTGGCACCGCCAACGTCGAGCCCGTCACGGCCGAAACGGCGCTCCGGCTGGGCCGCGCCGCCGCGTATGTATTCAAAAATCTTGAGCGCCAGTCGCGCGGTCGAGGCAAACACAAAATCGTCATTGGCAAGGATACCCGGCTTTCCGGTTACATGCTGGAGAACGCCATCTCTTCCGGTGTCCTGTCCATGGGGGTGGACGTCCTGTTCATCGGACCCTTGCCCACCCCGGGCGTGGCCTATGCCACCCGCAGCTTGCGCGCCGACGCCGGGATCGTCATCACCGCCTCGCACAACCCCTATGCCGACAACGGCATCAAATTCTTCCGCGCCGACGGCTACAAGCTCGATGACAAAATCGAGGACCAAATCGAACATCTGGTCTTCAGCGGCGCGATTGAAAACATCCGGCCGACGGCCGACGCCGTGGGGAAGGCCGTCCGCATCGATGACGCGCTGGGACGCTACATCGAATTCGCCAAGGCGAGCTTCCCGCGCGGCCTGACGCTTGAAGGTATGCGCATCGTGGTGGATTGCGCGCACGGTGCCGCCTACAAATCCACACCCTGCGTCCTGCGCGAACTCGGCGCCGACGTCATCGTCTACGGCAACCAGCCTGATGGCATGAACATCAACCGCGACTGCGGCTCGATGCATCCCGAGGCGGTCTGTCGCAAAGTGGTCGAGCACCGGGCAGACCTCGGCATCGCTCACGACGGCGATGCCGACCGGGTGTTATTGTGCGATGAAAAGGGCAACCTGATCGACGGCGATGACGTCATGGCCATCGCGGCGCTCGACATGCTCGCGCAGAAGACGCTGGCCGGGAAGACCCTGGTGACTACCGTGATGAGCAACGCGGGACTGGAGGCCGCCGTTAAATCCGCCGGCGGGCGGGTCATTCGCACCGCCGTCGGCGACAAGCACGTGATCGATGAAATGCTGCGCGGCGGGTTCAACTTCGGCGGAGAACAAAGCGGCCATCTGATTTTTCGCGATTTCAGCACCACGGGCGACGGTCTGGTGGCGGCGCTGCAGATGCTTCGCATTGTCAAGACCCGCAAGCGGTCGCTTTCCCGGCTGGTCCGGTGCTGGACGCGCTTTCCCCAGCTCGTCACCAATGTCAAGGTGCGCGAAAAAAAGCCGTTCGACCAGCTCGACCATGTGTCCCGGCTGGTCCGGCAGGCCGAAGCGGAATTGAAAAAGCAGGGGGGGCGTGTGCTCCTGCGCTATTCCGGAACCGAGCCGAAGGCGCGGTTGCTGCTGGAAGGCCGCGAGGCGAAGGTTCTGGAAAAATGGTCGAAACAAATCTGTAGCGCGATCCAAAAGCAGCTCGGCGCCTGAATCTCAGGGCACCGCCAGAATCTCCGGACGCAACTGGCCGACCAACTGGCCGGGTAACCGCCGATCCAGCGAACCGGCAACCATCATCTCCTGGCCCACGTGACCGTCACCAAAACCGACGCCGGCCTTCTCCCGATGGCGGAAATGGCCGTTGGGATAGTTGTTGGCGCTGGCATAATTCGTCTGCAAGTCCACGTAGTAAAATTCTTCGAGCAGCGGATTCAGCTTTGACGCCGGCGGCAGAAAATCGTTGATCTCCGCCGCGTCGGCGAACACGGCCGTTTCGGTGGGATGCCGGATTTTGGCCACGTTCACCGCCGGCAGATTCGTGTTCAGAGGCGCGAGATAACGGTTGCAGCCGTAGCTGCAGAGCACGGCGTTGGTGGCCTTCAGTTTGAACTGCGCCATCCTCGAATTGAGGGCCGGACACAGCCGGACATCGCTGCCGTTCAAATAGGGGTAGAGTGCTCCCAGCGTGAGATCGAACGGCCGTTGTTCGTCCTGGCCCGGCCCCAGCCACCCGAACCAGTAGGTTTGCCCGCCGTTGACCGAGTTGAAACGGTAGTAGAAAAAATTACCCGCGTTATCCCCGCAATACATCTGCGCGGCGAGGCCGAGCTGATGCAGGTTGCTTTCGCATTGGGCGCGCCAGACCGATTGCCGGCTCCGGGCCAGGGCCGGAAACAGCATCGCCGCGAGCACGCCGATGATGGCGATGACGATGAGCAGCTCCACCAGCGTGAAAGCTGATGGCCGAAAGTCACGCGCCGGGGGCCGGAGGTAAGCGATCCCGCGCACCGTTGAATTTCGGCGCTGGACCCCCGAATCTCGACTCACGGCGGTTTTGCTCATGGTCTCTCGGCGCGGACGCGGTAAAAGGCCAGGTCGGAAACGGCGTTGGTATCCGGTAGAAACAGAAGATATCCATTGCCATTGACAGGCGCCGCAATCGGACCCCAGGAAACGAAATCGGTGGTGCGCTCCAGGGTATAAAGCCAATTCGTCTGGCTGAGAAACTGCACCTGCCAAACCCCGTTGCTGAGAGCGCCGGTCAGATTTCGGATCGGCGGTGGTGGCACCACCACCACCAGAGGGCCGACCTTGCCGTGGGCCCGGATCGAGCCTTCAAAGCCCGGATACTGGCCGGCATCATTGTAACTGCTCACCGAGATGGTGTCTGCGCGGAAATCGGTGAACGTGGTGGCGAGCGGCTGGAGGACGGTCGCGCTGGAATGGCCGGCCAGGTTGGTGACTGCCGCCATGAGCGTTTGATTGGATGCGGTGTAGGTCAGGGTGATGCGATACCAGTTGCTGATGACCAGCGTGTAATTCGTGGAATCCGGCGCCCCAAAGCCGTTGTAGTTGAACGTGCTGTTGGTGTCGGTGCACGTCGGATAAACCGTTGCCGGATCGCCAAAGTTGTCGGCGCGAAAGTAGGCCAGCTCCACCAGGTTCGGGCAGATTCCTGCGCCACGCACGAACCACGGCTGAACGGCTTCCTTTAAATTGAAAAACCCCAGGGCCAGCTCAAAACTGAACAGGTACTGGTCCGCTGGCCCAACCTCGTCCAGCTCCAAATCGAAGGCGAGGCTGAAGTCATCGTTCCGGGTCAGCACGGTTCCCAGCGAATGATAGAAATAACTGTTGGTCTGCGATGAGTCCCAGGTCACCTCGAGGTTCTGGTTGGTCGGATTCCAATGGAATAAATTGGTATCACCGTGTATTTGCCACCCGTCCGCGAGCGGGTCGGTGGAAAAATCCTCCGTGATGACGGTGGCATGGGCGGCGGACATGCCGGCCCAACCGGCCAGCGCCAGCGCGAAGAACGATCGTTTTCTCATGGACTGATCTTTCAATAAAGTTCCCCGAAATCCTCGGAGAACAGGTTTGGGTTGAGAGACCAGCGCGGAAACGAATCGCTTTCGTTCTCGTCCTCGTTCTCATCCCTGAACAGCGGCGGACGGGCGAGGATGAAAATGACAAGGGCAAAAACAAAAACGCCTTCCTTTCCGCAAAACGGAGAATGAAGGCGTCCAACGAATCCTGCCGGAAACGGTCCGACAGGCTGGCCCCATCCTTCTCTTTGACGGAGAAGTGCCCCGCTCTTTCTAAAACGCACACGATGTGTGCCGCTCTCACTTTTTTAAACGAGCGCACATCCATTCGTGTTTCCTCGCTTCAGAAAGAGCGGGGCTGACGAGCACAGCCAAACCGGTATCCTGGCTTCGGCTTCAGACCGCCTTCCGCCTTCCCGCCCAGCCCTTTCAAAAGTAATTGCCCGCCGCTGTTCTGGACCATTCATGTGAACTGAGGAATTCGACGCGGCAAGTCTTCAGAAAGGGCTGGGCGGTGGCATTGGAATTTGTAGCCGTTACAGTGGCGCAACCGCCCCGGATTTTCACCGGGTTCCCTGACATTTGACTGCAAAGTGGAATGAGCCAACGCTCATTCCTTTCAAAGAACAATTTGTTTCTACGCTCAATCCCAAATTGTGCAAGAAAATTTTGCACACGCAAACTTGCGCGCCACCGGAGGCATCAACATAATATCTCGCCTAAAAATCATTATGAGCTCTACCCCCATTCGCGTGGCTGTCACCGGCGCCGCCGGCCAGATTGGCTATTCCCTTCTCTTCCGCATCGCCTCCGGCGCCCTGTTCGGGCCGGACCAGCCGGTCATCCTGCACCTGATCGAAATTCCCGACGAGAAAGCGATGGCCGCGCTGCACGGCGTGTGTATGGAGCTGGATGACTGCGCCTTCCCGCTGCTCAAGGGCATCGTGCCCACGTCCAGCCTGGACGAAGGATTCAAGGGTGTGAACTGGGCGCTGCTGGTCGGCGCCGTGCCGCGCAAGGCCGGCATGGAACGCAAGGACCTCCTCGGCATCAATGGCAAAATTTTCACCGGCCAGGGCCAGGCCATCGCCCGCAACGCCGCGCCGGACGTGCGGGTGCTGGTGGTCGGCAACCCGTGCAATACCAACGCGCTCATCGCCATGAACTATGCGAAAGGGGTGCCGCCGGGCCGTTTCTTTGCCATGACCATGCTCGACGAAAACCGCGCCAAGACGCAGCTGGCCAAAAAAGCGAGCGCGGACGTCACCGCCGTCAGCAACCTCGCCATCTGGGGCAATCACAGCGCGACGATGTATCCCGATTTCTTCAACGCCCGGATTCACGGCCGGCCCGTGCCCGAGGTGATCAGCCACCGCGAATGGCTGGAAAAGGACTTCATCAGCACCGTCCAGCAGCGCGGCGCGGCCATCATCAAAGCCCGCGGCCTGAGCAGCGCGGCCAGCGCCGCCAACGCCGTCGTGGACACCGTCCGCCGCCTCACCACGCCGACAAAACCCGGCGACTGGTTCAGCGTTGCGGTTTGTTCGCCCGGCGATTACGGCATCGAAAAAGGTTTCATCTTCAGCTACCCCGTCCGCAGCAACGGCAAGGATTTCGAAATTGTTTCCGGCGTTCCGCTCAACGAGTTCAGCAAGGCGAAAATTGCCGCGACGGAAAACGAGTTGAAGGAGGAGCGCGCCCTGGTCGCGGATCTGTTGCCGAAATAATTTTGGACCGCGGCGGGAAGTGAAGCGCCACGCCGCTTTGGAAAAACCTTTCGTCGCGCGAAAAGCGCTGTCGCCGCTATTGCTCTGCCAGCGCAGTCCAAAAACATTTGATCTAAGTACTTGTCGAAAATGAAATCGCGCCCACCCATCGGCCAAGCCGGGGAGCTGGCTTTCAAAGTCGAGTCGCAACACGCCATTGATTTTGCCACCGGCGGCATGCCCGCCGTGCTTTCGACGCCGAACCTCATCGGCTTTCTCGAACGCACCGCCCGCGAAACGATATCCGGCTGTCTTGAAGACGACGAGCGCTCGGTCGGCGCTGAAATCGAGCTGCGGCACCTGGCCCCCACGCCGGTCGGCCACACCGTGCATTGCACCGCCCGGGTGATTCATGTCGGCGACCGCGAAGTGACCTTCCAAATCGAGGCGCGCGACGGCCACGAGCTCATCGCCCGCGGCCTGCACCAGCGCGCGGTCGTGCGTGTGGACCGATTCGCCCAACGTGCGAAAGAGAAATCCAACTAGCTGCGCCAACGCCTGGCACTTTCGGGCGTAACCGGTTGCAAACAGAGTGGTTATCTTGTGCTTGTCCGTCTCCAATGGGCATAAATATTGCTTATTTCTGGATGGATATGAAATTCAGGTTGGCGATTCCCAGGCTCGCTTTAATGCCGAGCCGTTGCCCGGTCTCCTTGCTCCTCCGCACGACGAGGAAGGTTGCTGTATGGCGTGTGGCGGTTGGCCTGTTGGCAGCGTGGTTCGTTCCAAACGTCTTTGCCCAAGCGTCCACGAATATTCCCATTTTTCAACTCGCCGCCTTTTTCAATCCGGACCTGGATTTCAGTCCCGGCCAGACCATAACTTTCAACGGCAAGGTGCATTGCAATGGAACCATCTGGATGTGCCCGCAGGCCAACGCGTATTTCAATGACATCGTCGAGGCCGTTGTGGTGGTCACCAACAGGGATAATCCCAATGACCAGCAAAACCTGACTTATATTGCCAGCTACGTTCATTACAGCCTGCCCGGCCAACCGGTTTCCCGGGTTGCCCCCCTGCTGCTTTCAACCGCCAATGCCAACATCAACCCCACCAATTCCGAATCCATTCTCAACCTGCCGCCGCCGGCCTTGGGAGCGCCCAACTCGGCGGCCTACGCGCCGTCGAATCAAATCTATCTTTACAATGCCTGCGATCTCATCATCTCCAATTCCATTCGTGGCACCAACGGCGTCTTGGGAACCAACCTCACCATCTACTATCAGGATTTTTCTCAGGGTGGTGGTCCATTGATTCAGCTCACCAACAACGAGGTCTGCACGTTTTCCAACCGGAGTACCCATTTGCTCTACACCACCAACTCGCCGATCCCGCCCCCGGGCACGAACTATACCCTGCTCGCTTCCAGTTTCCCGTTTGTGACCAACGTGACGTTTTACGATTTCCGCGAGGCCAAAACCGTTCAAGCGGTCCAGCTTGACGTGGCCAAATTGGGTAACTGGTTGACGAATGCCGCCTACGAAGGTTCGATTTGGAATCAACAATGTTTTATCAACAAGGGCCACCGGATCAATTCCATCTACGTTTATATCAGCGTCCCTATGACCAGCACTCAACTTCCGGCGGTGCGGCTGGTGAACGGCCAGCAATTGACTTCCTCAAACGGACTGACGATTGCCACGCCCATGCCGCTCTATGTGCTGGGCAACTACAACATCCAAACCAACAACGGCGGGAGCCAGTCGGTCTCCACCACCAACACTGCCTGGACTTGGCCGGCAGCGCTCATGGGCGACGCCATCACCATTCTTTCGAGCAACTGGAATGACGCAGGCAGCGCGTACACCAACGCTGGCAGCTACACTTTACGACTTGCCGTCAATACCACCGTCAACGCCGCGTTTCTCGCCGGCATTGTTTCCTCGACCAATGTCGCCGGGACCAAACACTACAGCGGCGGACTCGAGAATTTTCTTCGTCTGGAAGAGAACTGGTCCGGCGACACCTTGACTTTCAACGGGTCGATCGCCGTCCTGTTCACCAGCATTTACGCGACGAATTTCTTCATCCAACCCGGCACTTATTATGGTATTCCCACGCGCAATTGGGGATTTGATGCGAACTTTAAAAATCCCGCCAAGCTGCCGCCGCTCACGCCACAGATCCTGGGCACCAATACAGCTACCAAGCCACCCATAATCGGGGTTCAGCCGCATAGCTTAACCGTTCCTTCGGGTACCACGGCGACTTTCTACGTCATAGCCACCAACACGCCGTTGAGTTATCAGTGGAACTTCAACGGAACCAATCTGGACGGGGCCACAAATCCCTTGCTCACTTTGACTAATGTCCAATTCGACCAGGCCGGGAATTACGCGGTGCTGGTATCAAATCCCGGCGGCGCAACCCTGAGTTCCAATGCCTCCCTAACGGTATTAGCTCTGCCACCCACCATCTGGACGCAGCCCACCAATCAAACCGTTCTTGTGAACAGCACGGCAACATTCAATGTCGCGGTGACTGGTTCCCTGCCGCTGAGCTATCAATGGAGTCTAAACGGTGTGGACCTAGACGGGGCCACAAATGCTTTGCTTACCCTGAACAATGTTCAAACCAATCAAGCTGGAAATTACGCGGTGCTAGTCACCAATTTGTTCGGTGCGACGAACAGCGCTAACGCGGTACTGACGGTGGTGGGTCTGCCACCGACGATCCAGAAACAGCCGACCAATCAGACTGTCTTCATAAATGGAACGGCAACGTTCAGTGTCTCCGCGACCGGTTCCTCGCCTTTGAGCTATCAGTGGAGTTTCAACGGAACGAACCTTGATGGAGCTACGAACGCTTCGCTCACCCTGACTGACGTGCAATTGGACCAGAACGGAAATTATTCGGTGCAAGTCGCCAACGCGTTTGGCTTGACCAACAGCGCCAAAGCGTGGTTAGCGGTGGTTGATCTGCCTCCGGCCATCTCAGCGCAGCCCACCAATCAAACCGTCATTTTGAATGACACGGTAACGTTCGGCGTCGTGGCTACCGGCTTTCCGCCACTGAGTTATCAGTGGAGTTTCAACGAGACGAATCTGGATGGAGCTACGAATACTTCTCTCACATTGGTCAATGTTCAAACAAATCAAGCCGGAAATTATACCGTGCTGGTGACCAATGCCTATGGGTCCATTTTCAGTTCCAATGCCGTCCTGACGGTGAACCCACCGTCACCGTGTGTTGATCCGCCGACGGACTTGACGGCCTGGTGGCAGGCGGAAGGCAGCGCCAATGACAGCGTCGGAACCAACCACGGCGCGTGGATCAACGGCGCTGGCTTTGCCCTCGGCAAAGTCGGCCTGGCGTTTGCCCTTAATGGCTCGAACTATGTGACCATCCCGGATTCGCCCTCCTTGCACAGCTTAACCAATCGCATCACCATTGAGGCGTGGGTCAGGGTCAACCAGTTCAGTTCATCGCCGGATTGGAACGGGATTGTGACCAAAGGCAACTCGTCCTGGCGGCTGGCTCGCTATGGCAACACTTCTAATGTTGGGTTCAGTACCACGGGTCTGAGCAACACAGATCTGAGAGGAAATCGGAACATCAACGATGGGCAATGGCATCACGTGTCCGGGGTGTATGACGGAACGAACAAATATATCTATGTGGATGGGATGTTGGATGCCTCGGTTCCGGCGACGGGAACCATAGCGCAAAATAATTATCCGGTGTGTCTTGGCGAGAACGCGGAAGCCACGGCACATCGCTGGAACGGATGGATTGATGAAGCGTCCATTTACAGCCGCGCCCTTTCGGCCGATGAGCTCCAAGCTATTTACAATGCCCGCAGCAACGGCAAGTGCGTGCTGCCGCCAACGATTCTCGCGCAGCCGAAGAGCCAAGCGATTATTGCGGGTGACCGCGTGACCTTCAATGTGACGGCCGCAGGTTCCCAACCACTGGGTTATCAGTGGGGTTTCAATGGCACCAGCCTCGATGGGGCCACGAATTCGTCGCTCATTTTGACGAATACGCAATTGGATCAGGCCGGTGATTACGCCGTGCTGGTGACCAGCGCCTACGGTGCCGCCCTTAGTTCCAATGCCACACTGACAGTCACCGCCCTGCCGCCGACAATTCAGACTCAGCCCACGGACCAAATCGTTCTGCTCTATAATACGGCGGTATTAAGTGCCGTGGCCAGCGGATCGACCCCATTAAATTATCAGTGGCGTTTCAATGGGGTGGATCTCACTGGCGCCACAAATACTTCACTGACATTGATTAACGTGAAATTAAACCAATCGGGCAATTATGCCGTGCTGGTCACCAACGCCTACGGTTCCATCCTCAGTTCCAATGCGATACTGACCGTGGCTCCTTTGATAATTCAAACCCAGCCAACTAATCAAAGCGTTTACGCGAATGAGGCGGTGATATTCACTGTCGTCGTCAGCACTCCGGTGGCTTTGAGTTACCAGTGGACTTTTAACGGGACGAATCTCGATGGAGCCACAAGCTCTTCACTCATATTGCCCAATGTCCAACTAAGCCAAGCTGGAACTTATGCGGTTCTGGTGACCAATGCATATGGATTTGCTCTCAGTTCCAACGCCTTGTTGACAGTGAACCCGGCGACAGCCCCAGCACCATGTGTCAATCCGCCCACCGGCTTGGTGGCTTGGTGGCAAGCGGAAGGCAATGCCAATGACAGTGTCGGAACCAACCACGGCGTATGGAACAATGGGGCCGGTTTTACCCTTGGCAAAGTCGGTCAGACCTTTTCCCTCAATGGATCGAACTACGTGGCCATACCCGATTCGCCTTCCCTCCACGCTTTCACCAACCGCATTACGATTGAAGCTTGGATTCTGGTCAGCCAATTCAATACATCGCCGGATTGGAATGGGATCGTGACCAAGGGCAACTCGTCCTGGCGGTTGGCCCGCTACGGCAGGACCTCCACCATTGCGTTCAGCACCACCGGTTTGAGCAACGGGGATTTGGGCGGAAACAAAAACATCAACGACGGGCTATGGCATCACGTGGCGGCGGTGTATGACGGAACGAACAAGTACATCTATGTGGATGGGGCGTTAGACGCTTCGGCTCCAGCCACCGGTACGATTGCCCAAAACAATTATCCGGTGTGCATTGGCGAGAACGCGGAAGCCCCGGCACATCGCTGGAACGGATGGATTGATGAAGCGTCCATTTACAACCGCGCCCTTTCGGCCGATGAACTCCAGGCTATTTATAGTGCCCGCAACAACGGC
>DATJOW010000103.1:0-3927 GCA_035506715.1 Candidatus Acidiferrum sp.
ACTGGCTCCGGGTGTTTGAACGGCAACAGCGCGGAGCCTGGCACGCGCATGTCGTGGTCGTCACCAAAGAGGACATCCGCACCGGTACGGATGTGGTGGCCCTGAATCAACTGCTCAAGGACAAGCGGGACCGCAAAATCAGCAAGGCGGTCTATTACAGCGGCATCAAGCGGCTGGCCTCGCCGAACCTGAAAGCCATCTGGAAAGAGTTCCGGCGGCTGTGCGGCCTTGGGGAATTCAAGGCCCGGCGACAGAAAAAGGGGGCGCGGTATTACAAATTTGATGCGTGTCACCTGTTGCCGGTCATCAGCACGGCGCAAGCGCTGGCCGTGTATGTCTCCAAATACATTTCCAAGGGCTTTGAGCATCGCCGGCCCGAGGACAAAGGGATGCGGCTGGTGGGCAGCACGCGTAATGTCTCACGGGTATGCAATGAGCACTTCTCCTGGGCGGGAGGCGGCGGCAGGCTGTGGCGGGCCAAGCTGGGGCTTCTGGCGGGCATGTTGAACATCAAATCCCTGGATGAGTATGCGGAGAAGTGCGGGCCAAAGTGGGCTTACCATTTGCAGCCGGCCATCGCCCTGATTGAGCTGCCGCATTACGACGATTTGAAGCTGGCCAAAGTTGCCGGTTGGGTGAATTTGGTAAACGAGCATGGCGAGCCGTGGACGTGGCCCTGTTTCTCACCGCCCACCGAGATTGTGCGGAAGTCGCATGTGGACGCATTTATGTTGGCGCAGGACATTCTGCAAAATCAGCGAAAGGTGCGCCCGGACGGCGAAATCAGACGGGGTATGCACATTAAGGTCAAGCCTCCAGGCGAGCGAGCGCAACCGGCGTTCAAGTCGTGGTTGAGTTACACGTCGGGAGAGAATTGACAGCATACGCCAACGATCGACTGTTCCGCCGAGGGGCGGTTTGAACTGTTGGAATCGATTCAGGTCGGGCGCTCAACCTTTCGCCCGCCGGGAATTGGCTTTCAGCCACGCGGCATATTCCGCCTCGGACATTTCCCCGGCGGCCAGCGCGAGCGTGCGCACGACGGCATCGGCTTCGCTGGCGTGGAATTCATGGCCGTTGCGTTCGAGAAAGCCCGCGCCGAGCATGAAACCCGTGCGCTTGTTGCCGTCTATGAACGGATGGTTCTTCACCACTCCGAAGACATAGCTCGCCGCCAGATCGGCCAGGCTGGGTTTGCCGTAGGCGAAAAGCTGGCGCGGTTTGGCCAGTGCGGATTCCAGCATGTTCTCATCGCGCAAACCTTCGGTGCCACCGTATTGTGCCAGCATCATTTCATGCAGCGCCAGACACTCCTCGCGCGTCAGCCAATACGGCTCTTTCATTTGGCGAGTTCGCGGAGTGTATTGCGATAACGGCGCGACAACTTTTCAAATACGGCCATCGTCTTGGCGAAGTCCTTGCGATTGGGACGGATTTGCAATCCATCTTCCGAAGATTCGGTCACGACCAGGGTGTCGCCCTCGCCCGCCTTGAGATGGGCGAGCGCCTGTTTGGGCAAAACGAGACCGACCGAGTTGCCAACCTTGCGAAGTTTTAATTCCAGAACCATGAAAGCAATGTAACCACAAATGTTATAACGTCAAGTGTCCGGCGCGTTTTTTGGGGGTCTAAAACAATTCCTCGGTTCGGGTTTCGCGGACGGTGTAGGCCACGGTATAAGTGCCGGTCGGGCCGGTGCCGTTCTTGCTGATTTTGGCGGACACGAAGGCCGGGCCGTGCTGGCGCTTGATTTTGGCCAGTTCGTTTTCGGCGGTCATGCGGTCGGGCAGGAGCACGAGGCGGCGGCGGTTGTCCACACTGACCACGCGGGCCAGTGTGAACGTGAATTGTTCGGGAGCGTTCATTGGAAGAAGTAGCCCAGTTCGCGCAAGCTGCGGTGGCCGGGGCGGTCGGTGGTGGCCGTGCCCATGATGACGTGGTCCAGCAGTTCCACCTTCAAAAGCTGGCCCGCGCGGATCAAATCCCGCGTGACTTTGATGTCCGCCTCGCTGGGGGTGGCGTCGCCCGAGGGATGACAGTGCATGACCACAATGGCGGCGGCGTTGGCAACCAGTGCCGGGCGAAACACTTCGCGAGGATGGCAAAGAATCGTGTCCAGCGTTCCGGTGGCCACAATGAAATGTCCGAGAATGTCGCGGCGGGTGTTCAAGACCAGACAAACGAGGGTTTCCACATCGGGATTGTGTCTGGGGTCGGTATCAATGTGCTTGCGCCAGTAGTCGGCGGCATGGTCGGGCGTTTCGGCCTTGCCGTAGGCAGGCGTTTCCCGCAGGGTCAAAACCCGGAACTCACCCAGCTTGGCCATTTTGGCTGAAACTGTTTTTGAAACCGACGATGGCCGGACCGGAGCTGGAGCTGACGCTTCAAACAATAAACTTTGTGTATTCATAAGCTTTTTTTTGAAACCGCTGTCCGTCCGTCTGCCGTATGCTGCTCGCTTCACCTGCGCGGAGGCTTTGCCTGAAGTGACTGTGATTTCTTTCCGGCGTGCAGGCGGCATGACAGGGAAAGCTGTGGCGAACTCGCGCGCCTCCTCCGTGGCGTGACGCCTGCGCTTCGTCGCCGGAATGAAATCGGTCCGCGAGAGCGGAAATCAAACCCTTGAAGGAAAAGCCGGAGCAGCGAGCAGCAAGCGGAAGATGGAACGGGGGAAGGCGGTCAAAGAAAACGCGCCATGACCAAACACCTCACCGAATAATTTTGGGTCGTACTCAAACCTCCTTAAAGGACAGCCATGCGCGAAGGTTCCAGCAGACCTTAACGTCATGAAAGCGGCCCAAGCAGGTCAAAGACTGTCCGCTGGACTTTTGACGCCCAGCCCTGGCCTCTGCATGACATGGGTGTAAATCTGCGTCGTTGTCACATCCTTATGCCCCAGCAAATCCTGCACCGTGCGAATGTCCGTTCCCGCCTCCAGCAGATGCGTCGCGAAACTGTGCCGCAGCGTGTGCGGTGTGACCGCTTTCCGCAGACCGGCAATGCGTGCCGCCTGCTTCACGGCCCGTTGCACGCTCATGCTGTTGACGTGATGGCGCCCGCGTAAGCCACTCTCCGGATCCACCGACACCATCTTGGACGGAAACACCCATTGCCAGATCCACTCCTGGTCGGCCTTGGGATACTTCACCCGCAACGCCCCCGGCAGCCAGACCCGGCCCAATCCCGCCTTCAGGTCCCGCTGATGCAATCCCTCCACCCGCTTCAAATGAGCCGTCAGCGGCGCCTGGAGCGACTCCGGTAAAATCGTCACCCGATCTTTAAATCCTTTCCCATCGTGGATGATAATTTGACCCCGCTCAAAATCCAGGTCTTTCACCCGCAGCCGCAGCCCTTCCAGCAACCGCATCCCCGTCCCGTACAGCAGCCGCGCAATCAGCCCGAACGTGCCCTCCATCGCTTCCAGCAGCCGGCTTACCTCCGCCCGGCTCAAAACCACCGGAATGCGCCGCAACCGATGCGGCCGTTCCACTGCGCCCAACTGGTCAAACGGCTGGTGCAAGACCTCCCGATACAGGAACACCAGCGCATTCAACGCCTGGTTCTGAGACGACACCGCCACATTCCGGTTCTTGGCCAGATGCGTCAAAAACGCCTCCACTTCCGCTTTGCCCATTTCCCGTGGATGCCGCTTGTTGTGGAAAAAGATAAACTGCCGCATCCAATTCCAATAAGCCGATTCCGTCCGCAGGGAAAAGTGTTTAAACCGCATGACCTCTTGCACTTGCTCACGCAGACGCAGCTTGGGATTGGGAATGAGGCTTTCACGGGGCCGGAATGTGGTATTTGCCGATTCCATATTTGACAGTTTTTTTACGCAAATCCGGCTGGACAAGCCAGTTAAAATGCATTAGAGAAGTTTTCATGACCGGTGTTATTCAACAGTTTTGTTGCATACTTACAAGTTAG
>DATJOW010000104.1:0-20947 GCA_035506715.1 Candidatus Acidiferrum sp.
GCGTTTATATGAAGACCCTGACGCGGACCGAGGCAATGGTGGAGGGTGAGCGTGGCCGGACGGAAAGTCTAAAGAGACTTCATCTGGACCAGTAACCGGGCAATCAAAAAGGGGTTATGATGACAACTATGGCAACATTACAGGGTTCAAACGAAAAGCTGCTGAGGAAAAAACAAGTGGCTGAAATACTGGCCTGCTCATTGCGCACGGTGGACCGGTTGGTTAATGCCGGCCGGTTGACCCGCGTGAAAATTCTGGGCGGCAGTCGGTTTAGGTGCAGCCAGGTTCAAACCTTGATGAATGGAGGCAATCATGATTTTCCGAGTTGAAAAACGACGTTCACGGCATAATGGCAAGCTGCGCCTGACGCGCTGCTATTATCTGCGTTACCGGATCGGGGACATGGCGGTGGACCGGTGGAAATCGCTGGGCGCAACCGACCTGCAAGTGGCCACCAAACGGGCGCAGGAATTCATCCAGGAGAAGGAGCGCGAGGCGGCGGGCATCATCGAGCCAAAACTGGTGCGAGACGCGGCGCAGAGGTCATTGGCGGAGCACCTGAGCGATTATGAGGCGGATCTGGTCACGCGTGGCCGGGCGGGTCGTGGTGGCCGCGGTGCGCGGTTGCTCAAGGGGCGAATCGTGCGTCTGCTGACGGACAACAACTGGCAGCGGCCTTCGGACATTACGCCGGATTCGTTCATCACCTGGCGGCAGCGGCAGACGGACGCGGCCCGGACGTTGAACCATTATTTGCAGGGAATGATTTCGTTCCTGAACTGGTTGGAACGGGTGGGGCGGATCAAATTCAATCCGTTGAAACGGGTCGCGAAAGTGGACGAACGGGGACAGAAGAAACGGGTGCGGCGGGCCTTTAGCGATGAGGAATTGCGCAAGCTGGTGGCCGGGTCGGGCGAACGGGGCATCATTTACTTCACGGCGGCCCGGACTGGATTGCGCCAGGAAGAATTGCGTCAACTGCAATGGGGCGAAGTCAAGCTGGACGCGGCAACTCCCTGCATCGTGGTCCGCGCGGAAACTGCGAAAAACAAGCAGGAGGAATCGGTCTGCCTGGTTCCTGAAATCGTCGAGGCGCTCAAGGCCTATCGTCCGACCAAGTGGGTGCCAACCGGGTTGGTCTTTCCGCAAGGCATTCCGCGCGCGCGGCGATTGCAGAAGGATGGGGAAGCCAATGGCATCGCTTATCGTGATGAGTTGGGGCGCTATGCGGACTTCCACGCGCTGCGTTATACCTGGGCGACCTTTCTACAACGGAATGGCATCGCGCAACGGTTCGCCATGAAGTTGATGCGGCACAGCGACATTAAATTGACGGCGAAGGTTTACACCGACGAAATGCAGTTGCCGATTTACGATTCGATCAAGAATCTGCCGCGGCTGGGGTGTACACAAATACGCGCACAGATTTCTGGCCCGGAGGGTCAAAACGGGGCGCAAGCTGACGCGAGCGCCGAAGGGGCAAAGGTTCAAGAAACCATTGATATTGGCGGGGTTTGTCCGGTTTTGTCGCAGACTGTCGTGAAGAATGAATTGGAGCGGGTGGAGGGAATCGAACCCTCATCTCAGGCTTGGGAAGCCCGCATTCTACCACTGAACCACACCCGCCTCCGTCCCGCTTTGCGGGACTGCGGCGCGGCCAGCCCGCCTCCGGCTCTTCAAGACCCCACTGGCATGGCCCGCTGCGTTGAAGCTGACTGACTTTTACCAGATTCGCCGGCGCCTGGCAACAGGTTTGCCAACCCATGTCATCCAATTTGGTGTAGCGTTGAGCCTCCGGCTCAACTGTCGAGCCACCGGCTCAAAGCTCCGCCAGACCAAGGCGCCACCGCCGACACTCAAGCCGCCGCTTCCAGCTGCCGGATGGCCTCCCGCAGGCGGTCGGCGATCACCGCCTGCCGCTCCGGCGACTCCACCTTGCGGCCGTCCAGCTCCCGCACGTAAAAGCTGTCGAGCGCCGCACCGCGCTCGGTGACGATGCGCGCGCCGGCGATGTCGATCTGCAGTTCGGTGAACGTCTGCGAGAGGGCGTAGAGCAGGCCCAGACGGTCTTCCGACTCGATTTCGATGAGGGTGCGGTTGTCGGAGGCCTCGTTGTCGAAGTGGATCTCCGTGGCCAGCCGCTCGCCGGCATAGGCCTGGTAAACCGGGCGCGCCACAACCTGCTGGCTGATGAGCGCGGCCAGGTCGATCGGTTCGCCGTTCAGCACCCGCTCAAGCAGGGCGTCAAATTTGGCGTGTTCCCCGCCCGGGGCGAGCTGGCCGGTGCGGGCGTCGTTGACGAAAAACTTGTCGAGCACCACGCCGTCACTGCGCGTGAAGATCTGGGCGCTGAGGATGTTCAACCCGACGGCGCTGAACGTGCCGGCGATTTTGCTGAACAAGCCGGCCCGGTCCCAGGTGCAGACCCGGACGAGGTTGTAGCCGCGGTCGGGTTCGTCCTGCCAGGCGGTGGCGGGCGACAAGACGCGTTCCTCGGCCAGCACCTGGCGGTGCATGAACCGGTGCGCCAGCTCGAGGTCGTCGGCGATGTCCGGCGCGGTGTGAATTTCGAAGTAGCGCGGCGGCAACGCGGCAAAATGCGCGTTCAGTTCCTCGTCGCTAATGGCCTTGGTCGCCAGTCCGCGTACCTCGGCCAGCAGGGCCTCGCGCTGCTTTTGCGAGGCGCGGACGAATTCCGTGCCGCCGGTGAGCACAGCCAGCGTGCGTTCGTACAATTGCCAGAGCAGCAAATCCTTGAAGCTGTTCCAGAGCTTGTCGCTGGTGCCCTGCGCATCCGCGAACGTCAGCAGCGTCAGCAGGTTCAGCACCTCGGGCGTTTTCACCTGGCGGGCGAAGTGGCGGATGACGCCGGGATCGTCCAAGTCGCGCCGCTGGGACACGCTGGCCATGAGGAGATGATTTTCGATGAGCGCGCGGAGCGTGTCGGCGGCCGGGCCGTCCAGGCGCAGCCGCTTGGCGGCGCGCAGGGCCATGGTGGCGCTGACCTCGGCGTGGCCGCCCTTCTTGTGGTGCTCGGCCTTGCCGACGTCGTGCAGGAGCAGGGCGAGGTAAAGCAAGCCGGGGCGTTCGAGGCTTTGAAACAGCGGGGCGTAGTGCTTGTACGGTTCCTGCTGCGCCTCCCAGATGCGGTCCAGTTGTTCCAGGCAGACCAGCGTGTGCTCGTCGGCGGCGTACTGGTGATAGAACTCGTGCTGCACGAGGCAGGTGAGGCGGCCGAATTCGGGAAGGTATTTGCCGAGCAGGTTCACCTCGTGCATGGCGCGCAAGATGGGGGCGACGCTGCCGCGCCGCTCCAGGATGGTCAGAAACGTCTCCCGCACGTGCTCGTCGTTGAGAAAGTCGCGGTCCACCAGCGAGAGCTGGTTGCGGATGAGTTGGGCGAGGTCGGGGTTCAAGGGCAGCCGATGCTGCTGCGCCTGGAGGAACACCCGCATCAGCCGGCGCGGCGAATCCCGGAAAATGCGGTTGGACGCGGCGCGGATTTCGCCGTCCACGAACAGGAACCCGTCCACGGGCTCGACCGGGCGGGCGCGTTTGGGGAGCCAGGCGCGCAGGGCGGCCAGCCGCTTTTGCGGCGGCGAGAGCAGGGCCATGCGTTGTTCCAGCGTGCGGGTGATGAGCAGGATGTTGCGCATGTGCGTGTAGAGGTCGCGCATGAACTTCTCGATGCGCTTGCTGGGGGAACGGTCGCCGTAGCCGAGGGCGTGGGCGATGGCGGGCTGCAGGTTTTTGCCCAGCGCGTCCAGCGAACGGCCCGCGTGATAATGCATTTCCGTCCGCACCCGCAGCAGGAAATCGTAGGCGGCCTCGAGCTGCCGGCGCTCGGCGCCGGTCACGAATTCGCGCTCCTGCAATTCCTTCAGCGAGCGCGTGGCGTATTTGAAAAACGTCATCCAGAGCAGATTTTGATAATCGCGCAGGCCGCCGCAGCCGTTTTTGATGTTGGGCTCCTGCATGCAGGCCGAGTTGCCGAACTTGTCCCGGCGCATGGCCTGGTCTTCCAGCCGCATCGCGATGTATTTTTCCTCGAAGCCCACGACACATTTGTTGACGAGCGACTTTTGGAACTTGCCGAACAGCGCCTCGCTGCCGATGATCAGCCGCGCTTCGATGAGCGACGTCTTCGATTGCATGTCCGTGTTGGCCACCTTGACGCAGTCCTCGATGCTCCGCACGGCGTGCCCGACCTTCAGGCCGATGTCCCACAGCGGATACAGGACGCCGTCAATCAGCTTGGACAGGTAGGGCAGCGGCCGGTTGGCGGCGATCTGGCCGTCGTGCAGAAACATGAAGTCAATGTCGCTGTGCGGATTCAGCTCGGCGCGGCCGTAGCCGCCGATGGCCACCAGCGCCAGCGGGGGAAATTCCTTCTGGGCCTGCGCCGACAAACTGTGTTTGGCCTCGGTCCAGAGATGCCGCAGCAGGGCGTCGAGGATGGCCGCGCGGGCTTCGCAGATTTCGCGTCCGCCCAGGCCGGCGCGATGCTGCAATTTGAGCCGGTGGGTCTCGACCTTGAGAAAGGCCTTGTAGCGCGCGAGCTTGTCCGCCGTGCTGCTGTCCGGCGGCGCCGGCAGCCGCGCGGCCGCATCGGCTTCGATTTTTTTGATCAGGTCCTGCACTGATTCAGTTTCAAGATTTCAGTTTCAAGTTTCAAGTTGGTTCCGATTGAAACTTGCAACTTACAAGTTGAAACTTGAAACTGGCTGGCGATGCCGGCCCAAACCGATCCCGATGCCGTCCTGATGCTGCGCGTCAAACGCGGCGATCGGGCGGCGTTCGCCGAACTGGTGGAAAAGTACAAGCAGCCGGTGATGAATTTCGTCTATCGCACGCTGCGCGACGAGATTGAGGCCGAGGACCTGGCGCAGAATGTTTTCCTGCAAGTCTATAAATCCCGGAGCCGGTACAAGCAAACGGCCAAGTTTTCCACCTGGCTGTTCACCATCGCGCGCAATCTTTGCCTGAACGAACTGCGCCGGCGGACGCGGCATCCCGCCGAATCCATTGAGGAATCGCAAGCCGACCACGAGTCGGGCGAGGCCGGGACACAACGGCAGTATGAAGATAAATCGCAACTGGCGCCGCCGGAAGCGCTGTTGCAGGGCGAGCTGGCCCAGAAAATCGAGGAGGCGCTGGCCGAATTGCCGGAAAACCAGCGCAGCGCCATCCTGCTCTGCCGGCAGGAGGAGTTGAGCTACGAGGAAATCGCCGAGGTCCTCGACTGCTCGGTTTCGGCCACCAAATCACTCATTCACCGCGGCCGGGAAACGCTCAAGGAAAAGCTCAAACGCTATCTGCGCACCGGCGGCTGGAGGGGATGAAAGCCGGCGCCGGGCGGCCGGCCTGGAAAATCAGACCGATGAACGCGCTGCAAAAGTCCAATTGGCGGGTTGGTGTCTGGCTGGGACTGGTCCTGGCGGCCGGCCTGGCGGCGCGCTTTTGGCTGGGGACGTTTGGCCACACCTTTGACTTTGAGACCTGGTGCCTGGTGGCGGGCATCGTGGAACAGGGAAAGGACGTCTATGCAAGCACGACCTGGTATAATTTCGGGCCAGGCTGGTGGAATATCCTGCATGTCCTGGATTTGCTGGCGCGGCATGATCCGGCCGTTTTTCGCTGGCTGCTGATCGGCTGCTTGAGCGCCGTGGATGTCGGCATTTTTTGCGTGCTGTGGCGGAAATTCGGGCGGCTGGCGGCGACGTTGTTTTTCCTGAACCCGGTTTCGATCATGGTGGACGGCTACCACAATCAGTTTGACAACATTGCCGTTCTGCTGGGGCTTTGGGCCGTGCTGCTATTGGGCGACCAGTTTGACCGTCCGGTTGGCCGCCGGAAATTGCTCGGGCTGGCCGTGCTTGGCCTTTCGCTGATGACCAAGCATCTGCTGTTCGCCTTTCCGTTCTGGCTGGCGGTAAAGCAAAAAGGACTTTGGCAAAAATGCCTCGTGTTGGCCGTTCCCGTCGTCACTTTCCTGTTGGGGTTCGCGCCTTACTGGGCTGCGGATCGGGCGGAAATCATTCATAACGTGTTTCTGTATAAATCCTTCAATATCGGGCATTTTTACACTTTTTTTATGCCGACGGCCGTTCAAAGCGTTCTCAATGCCGAAACCGTCTGGTTCTTCGCCCTGGGCGTTTTTGCCTTCATCAACCGGCGCAGGCCCGCGCTCGAATCCCTGCTCCTTTATACGTGCGTCCTGGTGGCGACGGCTCCGGCGACCAGCGATCATTACCTCGCCACACCGTCCGCCTTCACGTCGGTGTTTGTCAATTTTTTCACCGTGGCCTATACCGTCATCGCTGCCTACCAGGTGTCCGGAGATGTGCCGGGCTTGCTGCCGCCCCGGATTGGAACGGCTGATGCCCTGGCGATTTATGCCCTTTGTTTGGCATTGGTCTGGGTTACCTGGCGTGACAACCTGCTTGACCTCCTGAGCCGATGCCACCGGGAAATCAAGGTCCAACTTGGGCAGGAGGAGTAACGCCCGTCCGCGGCAGCCGGCGTGGCGAGCCGGATCATCACTTTGGCCGGGAAACCTCCCGGTCGCGTTTCTCCAGATACTCGGACAGGGTGCCGGTAAGCCAGGACAAACTCAGGAAGGCGGCGGAGATGATGAAAGCCAGGGCAAAGTCGCTCCACCAGGCGTTCGGCCACTGATCCTCCACTTCGAGATAAATCGGCGCCCAGAATCCAAGGCTGAGGAGCAAGGCCATGCCGGCCCCTTGCGACCAATGTTTGCCGTATTTGGGCGGGTCGTTGGCTGCTCCATTATCGGATTTTTGAGCGGGCCCGACCATGCCGGATGAGTACCACTGAAAGGGGCGAAAGCGAAATCAAAATTTCAACCGATCGGACCGCGCCGCACCCGAACGGCTGGCGGGCCCCGGCCGTGGAAATGAAGGGTGTAGGCTTACCGATTCACTTCCAGGCGCAGGAACTGGCTCAGGGCGGCTGGCACGTTGGTGGCGGCGGTAACGGTGACATTCACCGACTGATTGGGCGGGACGCCGTTGGTGGCCGATTCGGCCACCGTTACCCCGGCTTGATTGGTCACCCAGCCGCTCCCTGCGGTGAAGGTCAGCAGGTTGCTCCAGGTCGCCAGCGTCGCCGAACTCTGGACCAGGTAGGTGAGATCGCTCGCGCCGGTGTTGCGGGGGAAGTGAAGCTGGAACCAGTTCCCGCTGAGTGCGCCCGTGAACGGGTTGGTGTTGACGGCCAGCGGATTGAAGGCGTACGCGTAGGCCATCAGGTTCACAACGCCATCCTGCATGGGGTCGGCGGAGTCTCCCGCGATGGCGGGGGTGTTGGCGTTGGCGCCGAAATAGTAGAGTTTCCAGGCGCTGATCGGCGGCTGGGTGATGGTCAGCACCGCCGTGGGTTGCAGTCCCAGGGCCGACGCGCCGTTCGTGGGATTGCTCAAGGCCAGATTCACCGTCACGTTGGATTGAACGACGCTGTTGGTCAGGATCGGCACGGCAAACGTTTTCGCGCCGGCCTCGCCGTTGGTCCAGTTCAGCACGCCTGAGACGCTGGTGTAATCCACCCCGGCTGAGGCCGTGCCGCCGGCCACCGTGGCATAGGAGACTTGCACCGCGCCGTTGGTGCCGCCGACCCGGTTGACGGTAATGACGAGGTTGGTGCCGGCTGCGGGCGCGCTATAGGCCGGCGCGCTGAACGACAGGGTTCCCGCCAGCAACCCGAACACGGAGACGGAGTTGGAGCCGCCGACAAAGACCTTGCCGTCGGCCACCGTCGGCAAGGCGAACTTGGTGCCGTTGGCAAGCCGGTCCCGATTCCCGGTCGCTTGGGTGGTGTTGTACAGTTCGGTGGTCAGGTTCGTGGCATTGCCGGCCACCAGCACGGCTGGGGTGCCCATTTGCAGGGTCCAAACGATGCCGTTGTTGGTGCCGTTGGCCGAGATGGTCGGCGTCGATCCGGGAAAGCCATAGGTTCGCGAGCCGGTGGAAACCGGGCTGCCGGACAGCACCCCGCTCGTCACGGTAAAAATCTTCAACTTATCGCCGTTGCCCGCATAATAAACCCGTCCGTTGAACCAGGCCGGGGTGTCGAACGATCCGTTGATCTGGCCGCTGACGCTTTGCGCAATGGATTCGGCGCCGTTGTTCGGATCGAAATGATTGTTGCCGGTGACGAACTGGTCGCGGTTGATGACATAAATTTTCCCTCCTTTGCCAGCCCCCAGCAACAAATGGGGGAACGGGCCCGATTGATCCGGCAGCATCAAAAGACCGCCCGAGCCCAGATCGGTGTCGTTCTGCTGTAGGACGAACTGGTTCGTGGGCGTGAAATAATCCGCCACGGCCAGCCCGTTCGTGGTGGAAAGCTTGATGAAACTGTCGCCGTACTCTGTCCGTCCGGAATTGTTCGTGACGTTGAAGGTGCCGTTGCCGACTTCAAAGAACAGGTTGGTGTTGTCATCCACCGACAGCCCGCCGCCGGCCATCCAGATGCCGCCCTCAGCCGCGTTCGCGCCATAGGCTGCGGTCGTGCTGTTGGGCGTGGTGTTGAAGGTGTAATTGGTCAGTTGCTCCAGGTTTGTGGCATTGAACCCGATGACCCAGCCGTGGTACGGGTCGGTGTCCGCATAGCCGGCATAGGCGACATAGACGATGCCCCCGGCCAGCGTCAGCGCCGGGCGCTGGTTTTCCTGCTTCGCGGTGAACGTCACCTTGCCACCGACACTGTCGCGGCCGTTGCCGGCGACCGAGGCGGTGACGGCGACCGGACTGAAACTCCGCTCCGTGCCGTCGGCGATGTTCAGCGCGTGCAGCCGGTGGAAATAGTTGGTCACGCTGCCGGAGCGTTCGCCGGTGAAGACGTTCACGTAGAGCGTGCCAGTGTTGGTGTCAATCACCGGTGTGCCGGTGATGCCGACTTCCGGCATGATGTCCGTATACATGCCGCCGTTGTAGCGCGTGCCAAAATCCTTGTTCGTAAACGTAGGCGTCACACTCAGGGCCGCCACGCCGAGGTTGGTTTTCCAGAGCAGCAAGCCGCCCGGGCTGTCCGGATCCAGCGCGTACACCGTGTTGTGCTCGGTGGCAATCAAGAGGACGTTGTGCGTGCCCTGGCCGGAAATCGCCGCGTTCGGGAGATAAAGCGGTTGCGCATAAACGTAGCCGTCCACCGGGTAGGAGAACAGCCGGCCGAACGTCGTCGCGCTGACGTTTGTGAGGTTCAGAATCCGCTCGTTCAGATTGGCGCCGTCGCGATGGTTGTTGTTGTGATAGGTCCAGACGCCGACCTGGGCGGCGGCCGGCCGGAGCGTGAGCGCCAGCAGGCTTAATATCAATGATAAGTTTTTCAGAATAGCTTTAAATATAACCGCGGCCCAGTGTTTTGCAACCCGAACCCGCCTTCGCGGCGCATTAATTTCGGCTTGCGTCCGGTGCGGTTCCCGGCGGCGCTTACCCATGGATTCAGCCTGCCCCATCATGAAACGAGTGTTTACTCTCATCGAGTTGCTGGGGGTGATGGCGATCATCGCCCGGCTGGCGGCGCTGCGGCTGCCCGTGCTGGGCCGGGCCAAACCGGCCGCCCGCCGCGCGGCCTGCGTCAACAGCGTCCGGCAAATCAACCTCGCGAGGCGGCTGTGCGCTGACGAGCACGGCCAGGCGGGTTACATCAAAATCCATTGAAACGGCGTTGCCGGGCTCGACGGCCTTCCCGCCTTCGACGAGCCGCCCGCGGGCTGCAACCACAGACGGACGGGGAAATGAACGTGGAATGCTGCCAGGCCGACGGAGAAATTCAGGTCAGAGGCCGGCCTGGATGCGATAAAACCTGGCGGTGGCGTTGTTGGTGGCGGTGAACCGATACGACAGGCCGGCGATGTTGGTCGTGAAGGTGGCGGTCCGGTTGGTGATCCAGCCGGAATCCAACTGACCGGCCTGGAGCAGGTTGAGCGGGACATTGGTCAGACTGCTGATAACCGTGAAGTCGAGCCGCACCTCCTTGTTGGTCAGGACCGGCGGCGCCAGCACGATGCCCGGCGACGAGCTGAGGGCGTACACCTGGCTGCCGGCCAACAGGAACAAACCCAGCCCATAATCGTCAAAGTTCGGCACGCCGTCGTAGGTGACCGGCTGACCGTCGGATGGCTGGCTGCCGGTGCTTTGCACGTAACCCAGGAAACCGTTGTTGGGGCCTGAAGTGTGGTGGAGCGCGCCGTTGGCGAGGGCGTTCCAGCCCGCGATGGCCGCGGGCAGATAGGTTTTGGCGTCGAGGTAAGCGTGATTGATGCCCCAGGCGAGGCCGTAGGTAAAGCCGGCCGTGCCGCTGGATTCCGGTCCGGGAAAATCGTTGGTGTAGCCCAGATTCACATTCCAGAAGCCGTCCGTCCGCTGCGCGGCCTTGAGGGCCGCCGCCATTTCCTGGAACGTCTGCAGATATTCCGCAAAATGCGGGTCGCTGGCCGGCAGCACCTCCAGGGTCCGGGCCAGCGCGGCGAAGGCCCAGCCATTTCCCCGCGACCAGTAACATTTCTGGATGGTGCCGTCCGACGCCAGATAGTTCGCCATGAAATTCGTGTCGCGCCACCAGAGATGATCGGTGGCGTTATAGAGGCCGTTGGAGCGGCCGTACACGCTCTTGATGTTATGAAACCAGGCGTACATTTGAGGCGCGTACAGGGCGTTGGATTTCAGCGTGCTGATGATGTTGGAATCCAGCACGCTGAGCTTGGCGAACACCGGCATGGACATGTGGAGCGAATCCACATAAGTCCAGGAAGCGAGGCCCACATTGTTGCTCACCCAGTAATTCGCGTTGTTCACGATGTGGATCAGCCGGTTGGTCTGGGTGGTGTCGAACTGGTACAGCTCGATGTATTCCATGCCGGCACCCTGATCGTCGGGCAGCGTGTTGGCGTCCCCGGAGCGCAATCCCCAGTCGGGAAAGGCGCCCCATTGCACGGCATAATTGTAGATGTTCGGGTCGAGATTGATCCGGTACAGGGTCAGGGCGCCTTCGATATACGTCGCCCGGGTCCAGATGCTGCTCGGATGCGCTCCGGGCAGGCAGCTGCTGCAGCCGGGGACCGGCCATTCGTTGGTGAAATAGTTGTTGGCCAGCACCATGTCGCTCAGAATTTGCGAGCGCGGCGGCAGAAAGGCCGAGATTGGCGTATAGGTGGCCAGGGTGGTAAACGATTGCGAAGGCGTGGCCCAGGTTGTGCCGGCCGAGTTCGAGGCGGAAGCGGCAAAGTAATAAAGGGTGTTGGTGGACAGGCCGATGGCGGCGCAGCTGAAATTCCCGGCCTGCAATCCCAGAACGACATTTTGATTCCAGGCGGCGGCATTGACGCCGCCGTCAATCGGGCCGTAATGCATGGTGACCATCGGGACCTCGTTGCCGGCCGAGAGCACCTGGCCATTCAAGGTCGCTGCAGTATCGATCACGCCGGTCGCCGACCGGTTGGCCACCGTCGGGGGATAAACCGTCAACGTGGTGAACGATTGCGCCGGGGCCGCCCAGACCAGGCCGGCATCGTTGGTGGCGGTTGCCGTGAAGTAATAAACCGCGCTGGCCGTCAGCCCCGTCACCGTGCAACTGAAATTCCCGTCGGCCAATCCCACCACCACATTCCGGCTCCAGGCGGCCGGATTGCTCCCGCCGTTGACCGCGCCATAGTACAGCGTGACCGTCGGGACCTGGTTGCCGGTGGAAACAACCCGCCCGTTCAGCGTGGCCGCCGTCGCCTGCACGCCCGTCGCCGGCAGGTTGGTCACCGCCGCCGCCGTGACGGTTCCAGTCACCACCATCAGTGAACCGTCCCGATAAAGGCTGTTGCTCCAGATCAGCCCGGGGTTCAGCGAGGGCAAGGCGAGGCTCAAAAGGTTGCCGGCATGGTTGGCGGCCGGGAACAAGGCAAAGTGATCCCCGGCGACCAGCGACCCGGCCACGTTGTTGACCGTCAGTGCGCCGCCATAGGTGACCGTGCCGCCGCTGGTCACCCGGTCGCCGGTGCCGCCGGTCGCCACTTTCATCAGCGCGAAGCTGCCGGACGCCAGCGTCAGGTCCCCGTTCACCGTCAGGGCCGCTCCCGGATACAGGTGCCCGCCGGACTGGACCACGACGGAACCGGCAATGGTGCCGCCGCCGCCGAGGTACGCGTTGGTGCCGACAATCACCGCATTAGTCCCCAGCAACCCATTCACCAGCAACCAGCCGTTGCTGACCAGGGTCGTCCCGCTGTAAGTGTTTGCGCCATTCAACGTGGTGACCCCGCCGGCCGTGACCAGGGACAACGTGCCGGCGCTGTCCTGGATGGCGCCGTTGAAGGTGCCGCTGGTGTTGTTGCCGCCCACCGTCAGCACGGGAGACCCGCCGGCCACCGTGTCCACGATGCCGGCGCCGGACAGGCCATTCAGGCTGGCGCTGAACGCGTTCAGGTCGAGCATCCCGTTGACAGTCACGTTGCCGGCGGCGGCGCCGCTCGGAATGGCATTGGTCGCGCCGAGTTTGAGCGTGCCGGCCGTGATGACCGTGTTGCCCGAATAGGTGTTGTTGGTGCCCGACAGGAACAACACGCTGCCGGTGGAATTTTGATAAAGATTGGTCACTGCTGGACCCAGTGTGCCGGCCAGCAATACGTTGCCGCTGCCCAGGATGTTCGAGATGACGATCCCGGCGCCGGCGGTGCCAATGCGGCTGTTGATGACCACGGTGTTGATGCCGGCTTTGGCACCCGCGCCCTTGATGAACAGGTTGTGGGCGGCACCCGGATTGCCGGTGTTGCCGGCGTTGCTCAACGTCGTGACTCCCAAAACTCCGACAACGTTTGAAGCGCCGGCCCCGGTGGTGCCGTAGGTGGTGCCGATGTCCAGGTCCGTGTTGGACATCACGAGGCTGGGTTGAACGATCAGGGCATTGATGCTGGAGCCGTGGTACAGTGCGGCCACGTCGGTATCGCCAAACTTGTTGACCCCGAGGCCGGTGCCATCGAGGACGAGCGTGTACGCCGTTCCATTGACCGTGAAATGGTTGCCGCCGCTGTTGCCGCCGTTGTTCAACTGGCCGACGGTGGCATTCAGGTCGAGCGTCACTGTGCCGCTGTTGCCGCTGGCGGTGGCGCTTTGGGCGATCCAGCCCGGCGCGTTGGGGACGACCGTGCTGCGCCAGTCGGTCGTGGTGCTGGTGCTGCTCCAGACGCCCGTGGTGTCGCCGTTGGCCCAGGTGCTGATGCCGGTGGCCGCCTCGGAATTCAGGAGCCCAACGACCAGCATGCCGGCCAGAACCAGGATGATAAAAAGGAACGAGCGCGTCGGCGCCTTTGCGACAAAGCTCAGGACTGACTCACCGGTCGGATGGATATACCCCGCTGACAACTTCATTGCTGATGATTTGATGCCTAAACCAATATCACCCGGGTCCACCTGATTCAACAAGGCATTATGTGTACACAGGTTCGGCGGAGCGTGGGCCGGGGGGGCGGTCAGGAATTCCGCCTTGCGGTGCCGATGCTTCGGGTTTCCGGGTGCTACAAACCCGCGGCCTGATTTGACATGGCCCCCTGGTTCTGCCTCTTTCATTGCCCCTTGGGCCGAGACGGATAAACTGAAGGCGTGAAGGCCAAAGGCACAGTCTATCTCGTCGGCGCCGGCCCCGGCGACGCCGGCTTGCTCACGTTGCGCGGCGCCGAGTTGCTCGGCCGCGCCGACGTCGTGCTCTACGACGCCCTGGTGAATCCCGACCTCCTCCGGCTGGCCCAGCCCGCGGCCGAGCTCATCGCTCGCGGCAAAAACATGTCCATGCCGCAGGAGGAAATCACCGCGCTGCTCATTGCCCGGGCGTGCGACGGCAAATGCGTCGTGCGGCTCAAAGGCGGCGATCCCTACATCTTCGGCCGCGGCGGCGAGGAAGCCGAGGCGCTGGCGGCGGCGAAGATTCCGTTCGAGGTCGTGCCCGGCGTTTCCTCCGTGATCGCGGCCCCGAATTATGCCGGCATTCCGCTCACTCACCGCGAGCATTGCTCCAGTTTCACCGTGTTCACGGGCCACGAAGATCCGGCGAACGAGAAAACCAGCCTGCGGTACGATCAGATTGCCCAAATTCCCGGCACCAAGGTGGTGCTGATGGGCACCGAGAAGATCGGCGACTGGACAAAATCACTCATGGAACACGGGTTGCCGCCGGAGACGCCCGTGGCCATGGTCCGCTGGGGCACCACCGGCCGCCAGCAATCCGTCACCGGCACGCTGGCCACCATCGCCGGGCTGGCCCAAGAAACAAAACTATCGCCGCCGGTGCTGACGGTCATTGGCGACGTGGTGAAGTTGCGGGGAAAACTGAATTGGTTCGAGCACCGGCCGCTGTTTGGCCGGCGCATCGTCGTCACCCGCGCGCGCGCCCAGGCCGGGGAATTTTCACGGAAACTCGCCGAGCTCGGCGCGGACGTGCTGGAAATTCCGGCCATCAAAACCGTCCCGCCCGAGGGCAGGGGGGACATCGTGGATGCCCTGCTTGGATTGCACGCCTACAACTGGCTGGTCTTCACCAGCGCGAATGGCGTGACCGCCTTTTTCGATTTGTTTTTCAAACGGTTCCAGGATTTGCGCGACCTGGGCGGCGTGCGGATCGCGGCGGTTGGCCCGGCCACGGCGGCCAAATTACGCGAGCTGCACCTCGAAGTGGACGTGATACCAGACGAAGCGGTCGGGAAAAAAGTCGCCGCCGCCATCGCCAAATTTGAGAGCGTCGAAAACCTGAAAATCTGTCTGCTGCGCGCCGAGGCGGCGAATCCGGATTTGCTCCAGGCGCTGGAGGAGCTCGGCGCCATTGTGGATGACATCGCCGTTTACCGGACCGTGGCTGAAACCGAGGACGCGGCCGGCGCGGGAGCGCGGTTGCTCGAAGACGGCGCGGACTGGATCACGTTCACCAGCGGCTCGACCGTGGAGCATTTTCATGCGCGGTTTGACCTGCAGAAATTGTTGAAGCAATTCCCCGCGCTCAAGCTGGCTTCCATCGGTCCGGAAACCAGCCAGGCAATCCGCGCCGTGGGGCTGGAACCCGCGCTGGAAGCGCAGGAACACACCACCGATGGCCTGATTGCTGCGTTGTTAAAGACGGTTTGAAGCATGAACATTTTGCTCCGGGAAGTGTCTATTTTCTGAATTTTCTGAGCGGTTTTGGAAAGATGGACGGTTGGTTAAAAAACAAGTTTGTCCACGGCGCCTTCATGGTGCTGGCGGCATTGAGCCTCGGCGTGGCCCGGTCAGGCGCCACCACGTTCACGGCTTCGCTGGATCGCGACACGATTGCCTTGGGCGAATCGGCGACATTGGCGCTGACGTTTGAAGGCAGTCAACCCAAAGGCACGCCTCAGATCACATCCGTGCCCGGCCTGCAAATTGCCTACGTCGGGCCGTCCAGCCAGTTCAGTTTCATCAACGGCCAGACCAGTTCGACCATTACCTACCATTTCTCGGTTGCCCCCACCCATGTCGGTATCTTCACCATCCCGGGGATGACTGCCATGGTGGATGGACAGCCCCTGACCTGCCAGCCCCTCAAGCTGACGGTGACTCAGCCGAATGCGCCACCGGCCCAGGCCATCAATTCCGGCTCCGAGATCGCCTTCATGAAACTCACCCTGCCGAAGGAGAAGGTCTATGCTGGCGAAGTGCTGGCCGCACGGCTGGATATTTATCTGCGGGATGATGTTCGCAACTTCGCCAATTTTCATTTCACCGCCACGCCCGCCGAGGGGGTGGCGGTCGGGAAGATGGTTGAAGGCGGCCGGCAACAGGTGCAGATCGGCAGCCGGCTGTACACCGACATTCCCCTGTCGCTGGTCCTGAACATCGTCAAATCCGGCCCGGTCAGCGTCGGGCCCTTTACGGCCGACGCATTGATTGTGCTTCCGTCCGCCAATCGCCAGCGGGACCCGTTTTTCGGCCAGTTTCCCGATGCGTTCGGCATGTTCGGCGGCGAACAAAAACAAATCACGCTGGCCACGGAAACCCTGAACCTGGTTTCGCAGCCGCTGCCGGCCGAGGACCGGCCCGCGAACTTCAACGGCGCGGTGGGCCAGTTTTCCATGGCCGTCAGCGCCGGTCCCACCAATGTCGCCGTCGGCGATCCCATCACCGTCCGCATTCAGATTTCCGGGCGGGGGACGCTCGACTCGGTCCTGCTGCCGGACCAGCCGGCCTGGCGCGATTTCAAGACTTTTCCACCCACGCAAAACCTGAAGACCAGCGATGCGCTCGGATTGCAGGGCACCAAGACCTTCGAGCAAATCGTCGCCCCCCAGAACACGGACATTCGCGAATTGCCGGCGTTTTCCTTCAGCTATTTCGACCCGGAGGCCGGGACCTACCGCACGCTGGCGGAGCCGCCGGTGCAACTGGCTGTTCAATCGGCGGGCGCAACCCCCAATCCGGTGATTGCCCCCCCGAACACGCCGAACACGCCGGCGCCGCCGCCGCGAGACATCCTGCCCATCAAGGAACAACTCGGAACCCTCGTACGACCGGGAGCGCCTCTCCTGATGCGGCCGGGTTTTCTGGTCGCGCAGGGTCTGCCGGTGCTGGCCTGGCTGGCGGCCGTGGTCTGGCGCAAACGCGCGGATCATCTGGCGAACAATCCCCGGCTGCGCCGGCAACGTTACGTCGCCCAGCTCCTCCGCGAGGGCATGGCGGAGTTGCGGCGGTTCGCGGCGGAAAACAAGTCGGACGACTTTTTTGCGACCCTGTTCCGGCTCTTGCAGGAACAATTGGGCGAGCGGCTGGATTGTCCCGCGTCCTCCATCACCGAGGCCGTGATTGACGAGCGCCTTGTCCGGCTGGGCGCGCCGGAAACGACGTTGACCGGTTTGCGGGAATTGTTTCAACTGTGCAACCAGGCGCGCTATGCGCCGCTGCGCACCAGCGGCGAACTGGCGGCGGTGATTCCCCAATTCGAAAACGCCGTGCGCGGAGTGCAGGAGGTGCGGGCATGAAAAAGCTTCTGTGCGTTTGGTCCGCCGCCCTGGTGGTCGGCGTCTTTCCCGGCCGGCTGCCGGCCGCCGAGGCGCCCGCGGGGTTCAGCGACGCGAACAAATGGTACGCCGAGGGCAAGTTTACGGAGGCCGCCGCCGGTTATGAAAAACTCTTGCAGGCCGGCCAGGTTTCCCCGGCGTTGTATTTCAACTACGCGAATGCCGAATTCAAGTCCGGCAACCTGGGCCGCGCCATCGCCGCGTATCGCCGGGCGGCCCAGCTGGCGCCGCGCGACGCGGAGGTGCGGGCCAACCTGGAATTCGCCCGCAGCCAGGTGAGCGGCCCCACGCGGCGCGAAAGCCGCTGGGCCAACGGCCTGGGCACCCTCACTCTGAATGAGTGGACGGGCCTCACCCTGGTCGTGTCCTGGATGATGTTCGCCTTGCTGATTGCCGGGCAGCTGCGCCCGGCGCTCCGGCCGGCATTGCGGGGCCTGACCCGGTTCGCGGTGCTGGTGACCCTGCTGTCGGGCGCCGGGCTGAGTGCGCAGGCGGTCCTGCAATTCTCGCGGCACACCATCGTCATTGTGACCCCGGAGGCCACGGCCCGCAGCGGGCCGTTTGACGATGCCCAGAGCGCCTTTACGGCGCACAGCGGCGCCGAACTGGCGGTGCTGGACCGGCGCAATGACTGGGTGCAGGTGACCGATGGTTCCGGCCGCATCGGCTGGCTCCCGCAACAGCAGGGGGAAATGCTGCCGGGCCGTTGAATACCGACGCGCGGTCTATTGGTAGTTCTTTTTGAAAACCATGTCCCCGACCGCCACGTTGGTCAACTGAACCGTGTTGGTCCAGGCAGTTGGCCAGAACTTGCCGTCGGGTTGGGCGGCCGTTGATTTTTGATCCACGTACCAGATGACCCGGGTCCGCGGCGGGTCGGCGTCATTCGTCGAATTGACCACCACGTACACATCAATAGCCGCGCCGCGCTGATGGATTGTGTCGATGAATTTCAGTTCAAAGGCATCCACCAGCAAGGCGATGCCGAGGATCAGGCTGAGCGTGACAATCGATTTTTTCATAACTCCTAAGGGGGTCAGCGGATTTTATCGACCCGGAAACAGACGCTGTAAGCTGTGTTGGCGGATGGCGACGCGGATACGACGGTCACGCTGTTGGACGGTGAAGCCGGGTCGGCGATGAACCAATAGGTATTCGGGGCGGCGGCGGCCCCGGACGGGGAGTTGAGGCTGGCGCTGGTGACACCGTTCACGAACAAGGTATTCGTCGTCGTCGGCAGGCTGCCATTCCACAGGTTGGTAATCGTAATTACGGTGGCACCGGAAACCGGAGGGGTGGCGTTGTTGGACCAGGACAGCAACATCACATCGCCGCGCCCGATGATGGAGGCCCTGGCGATGTAGGTTGCATTGCTGCGGATGACCGGGGACAAGCCGGTGTTGACCAGATAGGGCGCCTGCACCGGCCCGACCAAGTTCGTGGCGAGGATGTTGCCGTTCCCGTCATCCCAACGGTGATTGCTCACCTGGATGCCCTTGTAGAGCATCAAATAATCGTAAGTGTACATCGTATAGACGATGTTCCCCGCCCAGTTCACTCCATCATCCAGATTGATGGAAACCACATTGGGCTTGCCGTCGAAGTTGTATCCGCTGGGACTGCCGCCGTTCCAATCGTACTCATACCACTGAGCGACGGCATTGTGTCCGCCGCCGGAAGCGCGCCGGTCCCAGACCGACACCTGCCAGTAGGCTTTGGCGTTGCCCGTCTCGTTGGCGGCGTTGGTTACCGCGATCTCGGTTTCGACGAACGGGCTTTGCGGGTGGTAACGATTCGTGGTGACACCGGTCCGGTACCAGACAACGTTCCGCCAATCGCTGTATCGCAGAAAGATGTCCTGGATGTTTCCGCCGTTGCCATTGTTCGTCGAGCCGATTTGGTATTCCGAGGGATAATGGCCGCCTTGAATCTTCACGGCCCGGGAATTGGTCGTCCCGTAAAGGATGATGTTGGTGGCGAACCCGGAACTTGCCGCCAGGCTGCCGGTGAAGTCGCCATCCAGGCTCACGCCGGTGGCATTGTTGGTCACCACGGCCGCCGGCAGGAGTTCGAGCGGGATTGTGCCGGTCAACTGGCTGGCCTGAACGGTGCTGAGCAAATTACCCGCCGTGCCCGCGAAGACCGCGTAGGGCGTCGGGCTGATTGGCTGGCGCGGAACGAGCGTGGTGAAATCCGTACCGCCGTTGGTGCGCACGCCGATCTCAAGCCAGTAGCTGCTGCCGTCGAAGATGCCGGTGCCAAAATCAATCGTTGCGGTGAACAAGCCGTTGACGACGGCAGTGGCGGCGTTGGTGACCGGACCGGCGATGACCATCGGCACCTCCGTATTTGTCTCGTACAGCGTGAACGTGAGATCGTAGCTGCCATTGGCGGGGCTGGTCCCATCGTTCAGCCGGCCCTGGTACAAAAACGCGGTGCCTTGGGCACCGCCTTTTGCGAAATGTGCGTCAAGAAGGCAAAGCAACACCATCCCCGCCACCACTTTCACAACCAGTCTCATAACGGTGAAATCTCCTCAGAAAATTGTTACAAACGATTGTATTCTTGGACGGGAAATGGGCAAGTCCGGTTACAGTAGAACGGCCCTCCCCGGAGGGTTCTGGTTTGCGTGCGCAACCGGGCTGTAAAGTCCATGCCGGCCTGCAAAATCCTGCGGTTTCGGCGGGATGGCGGGCTCCCAGGCCTGGGCCTGTATTCGCGGCCGGACCACTGGAAAAAAAAGCCGCGCGGGAGAAAAACTGGCTCCAGAGGCAGGGCTCGAACCTGCAACCCGCCGGTTAACAGCCGGCTGCTCTACCATTGAGCTACTCTGGAACCCAAAAGAGTACAAAGCCTACCAGCCCGATTCCTTTCCGTCAAACCGATTCATCATGCCCGCTGGCAGTTCGGGCAATAAAAGGTGCTGCGCCCGCCCTGCCGGATGCGCCGGATGGAGCGGCCGCAAGCCGGGCAAGGCCGCCCCGCGCGGTCGTAAACCCGCAACCGCTCTTCGTAGTAATCCGGCGTTCCCGGGGCCCGGCCAAAATAAAACAATTCATCCGTGCGGTTTCCGCCAAAATTCAACGGCACGGTGCTGCCGCCGGCGATCGCCTCGCGCAACACGGCGCGAATGGCCCGCCACAGCCGGTCCACCTGCCGCGCGGTCAGCTTGTGCGCCGGCCGGCGCGGCGGAATCCGGGCCCGGAACAGGGCTTCACTGGCATAGATGTTGCCGATGCCGGCGACGAGTGTTTGATCCAGCAACTTGATTTTGATGGCCTGGCGCGACTGCTTCAATGACCGGGCGAAGTCCGCCGGCTTGAAACCGGCGCTGCGTGGTTCAGGTCCCAGCCGCTCCACGGCCGCAGTGTCCAGGGTCAACCGGCCGAAATAGCGGGTGTCTTCATAAACCAGATTTTCATTGCCCAAGTCGAGCGCCACTGCGGCGTGTTTGGGCAGCGGCCGATGCTTGCGCGTCAGGAAGATCCGGCCGGTCATCCCCAGATGACCGAGCAAGATGATGGGCTTTTGCCCGGTCCCGGCACGCAACTGAAAGAGGAGATATTTGCCGCGCCGCGACAGCCCGGTGAATTCTGCCCCCAGCAAGGTTTCGCGGAGTTGCTGTAGCGAAGTCGGCCGCAACACTTTTGCCCGCCGCACGGTCACGCCGCGAATGGTCCGCCCACGAAGCAACGGGCGTAAATGGCGCGCCAGCACTTCGACTTCCGGGAGTTCAGGCATGGGTCAAAAAATCTCCAAATACCAAGCACCAAGCACCAAATGTTTCATTTGCGTGTCATGGGTTTGAAATCGGGCCGCGTTAATTCCTTGAGGCTCAGAATTTGGGGGTTGGAGTTTGGAATTTGGTGCTTTTGAAGCAACGCTTCATCCCGTCACCAGCGTCCCCACTTTTTCACCCAA
>DATJOW010000105.1:0-2227 GCA_035506715.1 Candidatus Acidiferrum sp.
CGATAACACACAAGAAAGATCACATTATGAATACAAGTCCGGCGAAGTCGGTAAGTAACGAAACGCAAGCCCAAGCCGTCACCGGTTGGCTGATGCTGGTCGTCAATCTGGCGCTGATCTTCGGCGCGGTCGCGTGGTTCATCTGGCTGATCGTGAGCGCACAGAGATCCCATGCCGATCCCGGTCTTCTATGGCTGGTGCCCATTCTGGTCGAGGTCGTGGCGGTCGTGCTGCTGAGAGGTTATTTTACCTTGCAGCCGAATGAAGCGCGCGTGTTGATTCTGTTCGGCGCTTACAAGGGCACCATACGCCAGAGCGGCTTTTGGTGGGCAAACCCTTTTTATTCACGGATGCGCGGCCAGGCGCGGCCGGCGGGCGGCGCATCGGAAAGCGCCAAGGCGGGCACCGCTCCGCCGGGAGGCGAACTCAGCAGCAAAATCTCCCTGCGCGCCCGCAACTTCAACAGCGAACGGCTCAAAGTGAATGACAAACGGGGTAACCCGGTTGAAATTGCCGCCGTGGTTGTCTGGCGGGTTGAGGATACGGCCAAGGCGGCGTTCGACGTGGATGATTTCGAGAGTTACGTCCACATCCAGAGCGAAGCGGCCATCCGCCACATCGCCAGCCTGTACGCCTACGACCGGGGCGAGGAGCACGAACCCACCTTGCGCGAGAGCGCCGACGAAGTGGCGGCCGCCCTGAAAAAGGAATTGCAGGAGCGGCTCGACAAAGCCGGCGTGGTGATCGAGGAAGCGCGCTTGACGCACCTGGCCTACGCGCCAGAAATCGCCCAGGCCATGCTCCGGCGACAACAGGCCGAAGCCGTGATTGCCGCGCGCCAGAAGATCGTGCACGGCGCGGTCAGCATGGTGGACATGGCCTTGCGCGAATTGTCGGAGAAGGACGTCGTGAAGCTTGACGAAGAGCGCAAGGCTTCCATGGTGAGCAACCTGCTCGTCGTCCTTTGCGGCGAGACCGAGGCGTCTCCCGTCATCAACACCGGCACGCTGTATCAATAAGCCGTCATGCCGAGTGAGGAACGCAAACCGTTTCTGCTGCGCATTTCGCCCGATTTGTGGAAGGAGCTGGAAAAATGGGCGGCCGATGAATTGCGCAGCGTCAATGGCCAGATCGAATATCTCCTGCGCCAGGCCGTGGACAAGCGGAAACGCGCGTCGGCGTCCGATGAGTAGCGGGATGCGGGGTTTGCGCTCTTCCGATATTCTGCAGGCGCCCGGATTGCCGTTCAGGGGATCGAATTGGTCGTGCCGGCGGTGGCGCGAGCCAGGTCGCCGATCGGCCAATAGACGGCATACCGTTCATGGTGCAACTGGTAGAACGGAATCAGCGAAATCGCCGGCGCGCCCCCTGCCGGCTTAAGGCGAAATCCCAGCACATCCCCTTTCACCGGTTTGATCTGCGACAGCACGGCACTGGCCTTGTCTGAAAAAACCGGGGCCGACGGGACAGGCAGTTTGGCGAAATCCAACTGGTTCGGCGCCTGCTGGCCGCGACCGGGCAATCCGTTGGTCCCCAATTTGCCCGCCAGCACCAGCGGACCGTACAGAAACGCGACGGAATTTGAGTCGCCCGGCAACGGTTCCATATGCAAATGCTGCGGCAATTGCACCTCAACCTGGTCGCCCGTCTTCCAGGTGCGGTCCATGACGAGATAGGATCCTGGCGGGCCGGTGATTTTTTGTTTCTTCCCATTCACGTGGACGGTCATATCGCCAGCCCAGGCGGGACGGCGGAGCTGGAGTGCAAACGGCACGGGTGAAACGCACTGGAAGGTCAGTTTCGTGGTCTCCGCCGCGGGGAACTTCGTTTCCTGGCGCACAGTCACCCCCGCCTCGCGCCAGTTCAGTTCCGACGGGATGAACAGGTTGACATAAAGGGTATTGGTGCCGTGGAAATAAATGGTGTCGCCGTACTTGGCGTGATTCTCCATGCCGGTGCCCACGCAGCACCAGAAGGAGTTCTCCGGCGTCGAATAGGTTTTGAACCGGCCTGCCTGGAGCGGGACGAAATACGTCATCATGCCGCTGTCCGGGTCCTGCGAGGCGAGGATTTGATTGTACAGCCCGCGTTCGTAGAAATCCATGAGCGTCGCCGAGGGGTTCCACCCGAACAGCTGCCGCGTCAGCTTCAGCATGTTGTAAGTGTTGCACGTCTCGGCCGTCTCGGCAGAGAGATGCCGGGCGAAGTCATTGGTCGGGAAAAAGTG
>DATJOW010000106.1:0-30845 GCA_035506715.1 Candidatus Acidiferrum sp.
GCCCTGCTTGGCCAGAATCTGGGCTTTCAAATGGTCCAATTCAAAGGCAATCCGGGGATTGCCCTCGAGTCCGGCGTTCACCCAGGCCAGCGCCTTCTTCAGGTCCAACCCATGATTGTAATAAAACGTGGCCGCCTGGAAATAAAGCCCGGCGTCCTTTTTGTCCGGCGACGCCATGGCCGCCTCGATTTGCGGCACCACTTTGCTACTAACATCAACTTCGATCCGAATGGGCACCACGGTCTTGTCCCAGACCAGGTCGAGCAAGGCTGATTCATCTTTGATGCGGTTGAACTCGATGGCGAACGTTTCAATCATCGTGTCCCGCAGCGTGACGGGCGCTACCTTAAAACGCGCGACATCATCGTTCGTATTATACTGGTAGGCGCCCCACTGCGCGGCGTTCTTGTTCAGGATGACGGTCCATTCCTGTTCGCCGGGGATGGTAAATAGCGCATAGGTGCCGGCAGGAATCTCGGTGCCCTCAAATTTGACGGGCGTGTTGAAAGTGATTTTGGTGGCCTGGTTGGCGCCGGTGCGCCAGACCTGGCCATACGGCACGATGCCGCCAAAGATGGTCCTGCCCTTCACACCGGGGCGGGAATAAACGATTTCGAAGTCGGTCAAGCCGACACGTTGTTTGAGTGTGCAGGCGGGGCTGGCGGCGGGAAAATCGACCTTGGGCGCCTGGGCCGACGCCGCGCAAACCAGTCCGGAAACACATGCCAGGGTAAGAAGTAGTGTCCTTGTGTTCATAGCAGCCGGGAACTTATAACAAGCCCGCTGGAAGGAAAGCGGAAAGTGGCGGGGACGATAGGCTGACTCTGCGCGGCAGGGCCGAGCTGGCGCGCGGCTGGCGGCGCAGCAGCGCCGCCCTACCCACCGCCTCGTTACCTCGGCGGCTGTTTACAATCGTCTACACAATCTGCGGCTGCATCTTTTCCGGATTCACGCCCAGATCTTTGATCGCCTGGGCCACAACTTTGCGTTCCACCTGGCCCTTTTCCGCCAAGGCATAGAGCGCGGCGATGACGGTTGATTCCGCGTCCACTTCAAAATAGCGGCGCAAGCGGGCGCGCGTGTCGCTGCGACCAAAACCGTCCGTTCCCAGCGTCATCAATCCGCCCGGCACCCACGGCGCAATCTGGTCGGGCACCGTCCGGATATTGTCCGACACCGCCACAAACACCCCCTGCTCTTTCGCCAGCAGATTCTCGAGGTACGATTTCTTCGGAGCGGAGGCTGGATGCAACATGTTCCAACGCTGGCAGCGCAGCGCATCGGAGCGGAGCAGCTTGTAGCTCGTCGCGCTCCAGACATCGGCCGACACGCCGTAGCGCTCGGCCAGAATTTCCTGCGCCTTGAGCGCCGAGTTGATGATCGTGCCGCTGCCGAAAATGTGCGCTTTCATGGTAGGGACGCGCTGCTGCGCGTCCAGGCTGACCGGCAGGTCAGCCCTACCTTTGCCAGTAATTTCCAGGCCGGCTTTGAAACGATACAGCCCCTTTAAAATGCCGTCCTCGACGTCGGCGGGCATGGGCGGCATGGGAAAATTTTCGTTGTACAGCGACAGATAATAAAAAATGTCTTCGCCCTCGACGAACATCCGGCGCAGGCCGTCGGCCACAATCACCGCCAGTTCATAGGCAAACGCCGGGTCGTACGGCAGGCAGGTCGGGACCGTGCCGGCCAGCAGCAGGCTGTGCCCATCCTGGTGCTGCAAGCCCTCGCCGTTGAGCGAAGTGCGACCGGCAGTGGCGCCCAGCAAAAATCCCCGCGCACGAATGTCCCCAGCCAGCCAGAACAGATCACCAACGCGTTGCGGACCGAACATCGAATAGTAAATGTAAAACGGAATCATCGGCACGCCATGGGTCGCGTAGCTCGTGCCCGCGGCGATGAACGACGCCATCGAGCCGGCCTCCGTGATGCCTTCCTCCAAAATCTGCCCATCCTTCGCCTCGTGATAATAGAGCAGTGACTTGCGGTCCACCGGCTCGTAAAGCTGTCCTTTGGACGAGTAAATGCCGATATCCTTGAACAAGGCGTCGAGCCCGAACGTGCGCGCCTCATCGGGAATGATCGGCACGATATTTTTGCTGATGCCCTTGTGCCGGAGCAGAATCGTAATCAACCGCACGAACGCCATCGTCGTCGAAGCCGCCATGGTCGAGCCTTTGAAAAATTCGGTGAAATTGTCGCGGTCGGGCACTTCGAGCCGAACCGCCGCGGGATTCACCTTGCGCTCCGGCAAGAATCCGCCGAGGGCCTTGCGCCGCTCGTGCAGATATTTCATTTCCGGGCTGTCCGCCGGCGGACGGAAAAATGGCGTTTCGGCGATGACGTCGTCGCTAATGGGAATGTTGAACCGCTTACGGAACTCGCGCAGTTCCTTCTCGTTCATCTTTTTCTGCTGGTGCGAGATGTTCCGGCCTTCGCCAGCCTCGCCGAGGCCGTAACCTTTGACCGTTTTGGCCAAGATGACCGTCGGCTGGCCCTTGTGTTCCGCGGCGGTTTTGTAGGCGGCGTACATCTTGCGCGCGTCGTGGCCTCCGCGCAGCAGCTTCTGGATTTGTTCGTCGGTGAGATGGTTCACCAGGCTGAGCAGCTCGGGATATTTGCCGAAGAAATGTTTGCGCGTGTAACTGCCGGGCTCGACGGAGTATTTCTGGTAATCGCCGTCCACGCATTCTTCCATGCGCTTGACCAGCAGGCCGGTTTTGTCTTTGGCCAGCAACTCATCCCATTCCCAGCCCCAGATGACCTTGATGACGTTCCAACCGGCGCCGCGGAAGGCGGCTTCGAGCTCCTGGATGATCTTGCCGTTGCCGCGCACCGGGCCGTCCAGCCGCTGCAGGTTGCAGTTGATGACCCAGATGAGATTGTCGAGTCCCTCGCGCGACGCCAGCGTGACGGAACCCAGCGTCTCGGGCTCGTCCGACTCGCCGTCGCCCAGAAACGCCCAAACCTTGGGCTCGTCCTTCCAGTGGACCAGCCCGCGCGCCTGGAGGTAGCGGTTGAACCGCGCCTGATACAGCGACAGAATCGGGCCCAATCCCATTGAGACCGTCGGGAACTGCCAGAATTCCGGCATCAGGTAGGGATGCGGATACGACGACAGCCCGCCGCCTTCGGCCAGTTCCTGCCGGAAGTTCTGCAGGTCCTTTTCGCTGAGCCGGCCTTCGAGAAAGGCGCGCGCGTAGATTCCCGGAGCTGCGTGGCCCTGGAAATAAATCATGTCGCCGGGAAAATTCTCCGAACGCCCGCGGAAGAAATGGTTAAAGGCCACCTCGTAAATTGTCGCCGCCGAGGCGTAGGTCGAAATGTGGCCGCCCACGTTTGTGGTCGAGTTGGCCTTGACCACCATGGCCATGGCGTTCCAGCGGATGTAACTCTTGATGCGGCGTTCGATTTCGCGGTCGCCGGGAAACGGCGCCTGCCGGTCCGCGGAAATGGTGTTGACATACGGCGTGTTGAAGCCGCGGCCGGCGGCGGGCGATGCGGCGCGCAAGCGTTCGGCCAGTTGTCCCAGCAATTGCGCCGTGCGCTCTGGCCCCTGGTTTTCCAGCGCCAATTCAAACACGGACGACAATGACTCCGCCCATTTGTCGTCGCTGCCTTTGCCGGTCGCGCCGGCGGAACGGGAACCGTAAATTTCTTTTTTGTGAGGCTTCACTGTGTTAAGCAATGTTCTCCTAACGAAAAAACCGCCGAAAACATTGAATCAAAATTGCACGCTCAGCACCAGCGAAATCAGGCATGTGCTGATTGCTGTAGTGTCGAGCCTGCGGCTCGACGGGTTGAGCCACAGGCTCAACCCGACAACGCTCCAATTGAAAACCAGCGCCTCATGATGAAACTGCTGGATTTGACATTTTCATCGCCGGCCGAAAACCTCGCCGCGGATGAGGCGCTGCTGGATTGGTGCGAGGCCGGTCACGGCGAGGAACTGCTGCGCTTCTGGGAACCGCGCGAACATTTTGTCGTCGTCGGCTATGCAAACCGGATATCAGCCGAGGTCAATGTTGCAGCTTGTGAAGCCAAAGTCGTTCCCATTTATCGCCGCTGTTCCGGCGGCGGCACCGTGCTCCAAGGCCCGGGCTGTCTGAATTATGCGCTGATCCTGCGCGTCACTGCCGACGGGCCGCTGCACAACATCGCCGTGGCCAACCAGTTCATCATGCGCCGGAACCGCGCGGCCATTCAATCCGCAATCCGCAATCCGCAATCCGCAATCGCCATCCGCGGCCACACCGACCTGGCAACCCGCGACCGCAAATTCTCCGGCAACTCGCAGCGTCGCCGGAAGCATTTCCTGCTGTTCCACGGCACGTTCCTGTTGCACTTCGACCTCGCGCTCGTCAGCGCGCTGTTGCCCCTGCCCTCCCAACAACCGGCCTACCGCGAGCACCGCAGTCACGAGCGGTTTCTGATGAATTTGAATGTGCCTGCCGAAAAAGTGAAAGCCGCCCTGCGCGAGGCCTGGCAGGCGGAGGATCCGTTGAAACCTCCGCCGCTGGAGAAAGTCAAAATGCTTGCGAGGGAGAAATACGCCACGCGGGAATGGAATTTTAAATTCTAACTGGTAGGGCTGCGCTGCTGCGCAGCCGGCCGAGCGGCAGCTCGGCCCTACCGTATAGCTCACACCCGCTTCGCCAGCTCCGCCTGGCTCCTGGCAAAGACTTCCTTGTGCAGCGAATTGCCGTGGGCGTCAATCGTCACCACCGCCGGAAAATCCCGCACCTCGAATTCCCAGATGGCCTCCGGCGCGCCGAACTTTTCGTAGAAATACACGTTACGGACCTTCTTGATGCACTCAGCCAGCACCTGGGCCGCGCCGCCCACCGCGTGCAGGTACACACAGCCGCAGTCCTTGCACGCCGCCAGCGTCTTGTCGCCCATGCCGCCCTTGCCGATGACGCCGCGGATGCCGAACTCCTTGATGATTTGCGCTTGATACGGCTCTTCGCGGATGGACGTCGTCGGGCCGGCGGCGGTGGCCTTCCAGGAACCGTCGTCCTGCTTCAGCACAACCGGGCCGCAATGGTAGAGGATGCCGTCGCGCAGGTTTACCCCCGGTGGCAGCCGGCCGCCTTCATGCAAATATTTGTGGACCGCATCGCGCCCGGTGAACACGACGCCGGAAATCAGCACCTCGTCGCCGACTTTCAAGGCCCGGATTTTGTCTTCGGTGAACGGATGGGATAATGGAATCATGGCATCGGCTTGGTTTTTGAGCGGCGGTTAATTTTTCGGTTTGGGCGGAGGTGCTGCAAACAGGACGACCACCTTCACGTTAAACGCCCGGAACAGGTCTTGAAACCGGGTTTCGATCATCTGCTTCGCGTCGCCCAAAGCCACGGCCGCCTCGGCGCTGCTGCGAGCTTTTTCCTTGAGCTGAATCAGCAACTGCTGGTGGTCGGCGGTGGTCAGTTTGTTGATGTAACCGTCCGCCTCCAGGTAATAGTTCGCCTCCGGGTTGACGGTTTCCAGCGACAAAATTTTCGGCTCAGGCAGCAGGATGGTCACCGTCTGGTTGGACGGTTCGTAGGTCGCGGAAAATTTGGCCGCCAGGTCGAACCCGATTTTAGCCACGAAAGTCTGGTCGGCAATAATCCGCTTGGTGCTGTACAGGTCGGTTTTCTTGTAATCCACAATCTCGCGGATGTTGCGTCGGAGCACGGCCAGCTCCGCGATCGGCATGGCATCGCAAACGGTCGTGGACGAGGTGACGGTGACCTGGGACTGAAAGATGGCTTTGAAGGCATCCACCCCCTGCCGGCCGAAATCGAACATCTGGCCCGCGATCTTGACGGGCATCTCGACGACTTTTTCGGCAACACGGCTCACGGGCCGGATCAGCACCAGGTGAACCGCCAATGCCAACGCCGCAATCAACAGGGCGATGCCGAGAAAAATTGAAAGGGTTTTGTTCACGTCCAATCAGGCTAATATAACCACTCTGTTATGGTCCCGTGTTGGCCCAGCGTCACGCCCTGGCGCCGAAAAGCCCAGCACATGTAACTGATGCTGACGAAATAGGATGCGGGGAGCCGGTTGGCCGCGCAGATTTTCACCCCCAGCAACGTCGTTTTGCCGCCGAAGCCCATCGGGCCGATGCCAAGCTCGTTTGCCGTTTTCAAAACGTCCTGTTCCAACTTATCTAGTTCCGGATTCGGATTGCGGTCGGGAATTTTTCTGAGGAACTGCGTTTTGCTCATCTCGTAACCCGTGGCACGGTCGCCGCCGATGCACACGCCCAGGATGCCCGGGCCGCAGCCTTTGCCCTGCGCCTGCAACACGGCGTCCAAAATCGCCTTGCGGCAGCCATCGAGGTCGCGGTTGGCGTTGAGCTTCGCATTGGGCAATGAGTATTGCGCACCGACGTTTTCGCAACCGCCGCCCTTGAGCACCAGCCGCACGCTCACTTCCGGCGACCGATGCTGATGAAAATGAAAAACGGGCGCGCCCGGGCCGACATTCGTGCCATCGTTGACGCCAGTGAGTGAATCCACGGAGTTCTGGCGCAGAAAGCCTTTTTTCGTCGCCAGCTTCACCGCTTCCTTCGCGGAGTCTTCGAACGCGATCTGGTCGAAGCCGACCGGGCCATCCACGTAAAACAGGATGCTGCCGGTATCCTGGCAGATGGGCTGCGACTTGCGCCTGGCGAGCTGGATGTTCTGGTCAATGATTTTCAGCGCGCTCTCGGCGATGGTGCCCTTCTTTTCCTGTTCCAGTGAGGCGAGGATGGACTGGTTGACGTCGTCGGGGATTTCCGCCGAGGTGCGCCGGATCAATTCCAGCAGGGAATTCTGCAATTCGCTCATAAATCTGCGGACAGCGTAAGACCAGAGCGGGTTAGCGTCAACCGCAGCATGGTGAAGCGGGCACATCGTCCCTGGGAGCGCCGGCGTCTCGCCGGCCTGTTTGAATCGATCATTCCCCGGCGGGACGCCGGCGCTCCCGGGCAAAATCGAGCCGCAGGCTCGACGCTACCGCCCGGCTGGTTTAACGTCGCATCATGCAAAGGGGTGTCCGGGTCGCCAAGCCGCCGACGAAACCGCTGCTGGTGTTCGACGGCGACTGCAACTTCTGCACGCTGTGGGTCCGCCGCTGGCAGCACATCACCGGCGACCACGTGGATTACCTGCCCGCGCAGGACCCGGTTATCGCCGCGCAATTCCCGGAAATCCCTCCCGAACAATTCGCGACCGCGGTTCAGCTCATCGATACCAACGGTGTGGTTTTTTCCGGCGCGGAAGCCGTGTTCCGCACACTGGCCTGCCGCCCCAACCGGCGATGGCCATTGCGCTGGTACGAACAATCGAAATCGTTCGCGCACCTCACGGAATGGGCTTACCGGCGGGTCGCGGAGAACCGAACGCTGTTCTCCCGGCTCACCCGCTGGTTCTGGGGCCGGCACCTTGGGCCGCCGGATTATTTTCTGACCCGCTGGATTTTTCTCCGGGCGCTGGGTGTGATTTACCTGATTGCGTTCGTTTCGCTCTGGATCCAAATCAGCGGCTTGATCGGGCACGACGGCATTTTGCCGGCCGACCAATACCTGTCCGCCGTGACCCAGCATTGCGACGCGCGCGGGATTGCGCTGGACCGCTACTATTTCTGGCCGACCCTTTGCTGGTTCAGCGCGTCCGACGGCTTTCTTCATTTCCTGTGCGCAGCCGGTTCGGTGCTGGCCGGGCTCCTGATTATCGGCATCGCCCCGGCGCCGTGTCTGGCCCTGCTCTGGCTGTTGTATTTGTCGCTCGTGACGGTGGGCCAGGATTTTCTCGGCTTTCAATGGGACAACCTGCTGCTCGAAACGGGCTTTCTGGCGATCTTCTTCGCGCCGCGACAATGGCTGCCACGGCTCCCTACTGAAACCTGTCCACCACGGGTTTTGCTCTGGCTCCTGCGGCTGCTCCTGTTCAAACTCATGTTCTCGTCGGGGTGCGTGAAACTGGCGAGCGGCGACCCGACTTGGCGCCAACTGACCGCGCTGACCTATCACTATCAAACCCAGCCGCTGCCGACGTGGATCGGCTGGTACGCCCACCAATTGCCAGTGCGGTTTCAAGAGTTTTCCTGCGCCATGATGTTCGCCATCGAATTGGGCGCGCCGTTCCTGATTTTCGCCCCGCGCCGGTTGCGGTTTCTGGGCGGTGCAGCTCTCGCCTGTCTCCAAATCCTCATTTTGCTGACCGGCAATTATACCTTTTTCAACTGGCTGACACTGGCACTGTGCCTGCTCTTGTTGGATGATCAGCTGTTAATGAAAGTTGTGCCGTCCAAGTTTTGCCGGGCTTTTGTCCGTGTCACCTGTCACTCGTCACCTGACACCGAGGCATGCTGGCCGAAAGCCGTGACCGTTCTCCTCGCCATCCTGGTCGCGGCCATTTATTTTCTGCAAGTCAACCTGGCCGCCGGGCTGCGACCCGGCTGGCTGTTCCCGGCAGCGGTTGCGAACGCCTGGCTTGCGCCGTTGCGCACCCTGAACGGTTACGGATTGTTCGCCGTCATGACCACAGACCGGCGCGAGATCGTCGTTCAAGGCAGCAACGACGGCACGAACTGGCTGACCTACGAATTCAAATACAAACCCGGCGACGAGGACCGCCGGCCGGCCTTTGTCGCGCCCTACCAGCCGCGGCTGGACTGGCAGATGTGGTTTGCGGCGCTGGGTGATGCCCGGCAAAACCCCTGGTTCCTGAATTTCTGCCAGCGTTTGCTGGAAGGCTCGCCCGAAGTCCTGGCCTTGCTCGCGAAGAATCCATTTCCCGACCGGCCGCCGCGCTTCGTGCGCGCCGAATTCTACGATTATCAGTTCACGAACCCCGCCCAACGCCGCGCTGTCGGCGCCTGGTGGAAACGCGAGTTCATCGGTGAATACTTGCCGCCGGTTTCGGTTCGCGAATAAACTCAACGGCAACGACCCATGTCCTCCGTCAAATTTACACGTCAAACAGTTGCCGGCCGCCCGGTGGATTGGTTCACGCCGTGGCGTTTCGCCATCTTCCTCGGGCTGCTCATCGCCGCCACCTTCCCGCAGGTGTTGACCGGACTGGAAACGTTTGCCGTCCGGGATTACGGATTCTTCGCCTACCCGCTCGCGTCGTTCCAGCAGCAATGCTACCGCAATGCCGAACTGCCGCTGTGGGACCCCTACCACAACTGCGGCGTGCCGTTCCTCGCGCAGTGGAACACCATGCCGCTTTATCCGCCGGCGGTGTTTTATCTGCTGTTGCCGCTGCCGTGGTCGCTCGGCCTGTTTTGCCTGTTGCACCTGTGGTTCGCCGGCCTGGGCATGTACTTCCTCGCGCGCCGTTGGACCGACGACTCCTTCGCCGGGGCGTTTGCCGGCGTGGCATTTGCGTTCAACGGTCTGACGCTGAACCTGCTCATGTGGCCGAGCCACCTGGCGACGCTTGCCTGGATGCCGTGGGTCGTTTTCGCGGTGGAATCCGCCTGGTCGGGCACCGGCCGGAGAATCATTCTGGCCGCCATGGCCGGCGCCGTGCAAATGCTCGCCGGCGGACCGGAAATCATCCTGTTCACCTGGACTGTGCTGCTGGCGCTTTGGCTGCGGCAGTTTGTCAGGGGCGAAACACCCCGGCTGGCCATGCTCTGGAGTTTTCCGCTGGTGGTCGCGCTGGTGGCGGCGCTGACGGCGATTCAACTCCTGCCGTTCCGCGAACTGTTGCTGCTCTCGCAACGGGGCAGTGGCTACGCCGACACCCGCTGGTCCATGCCTGGCTGGGGCTGGGTGAATTTTCTGGTGCCGATGGCCTTCGGCCGGACCTGGACCGAGGGCGTGTTTTTCCAGAACGACCAGTACTGGACGTCGTCGTATTACCTCGGCATGGCCACGCTCTGGCTGGCCGCGCTGGCGGTGCTCTGCGTCCGCGAACGTCGCGTGTGGCTGCTGGCCGGCCTGGCTGTCGTCGCGCTGGCGTTTGCCCTCGGCGAAAACACACCGGTTTATCCCGGGTTGCGGAAGCTCATCCCCCAACTGGGATTCATGACTTATCCCATCAAGTACGTGGTATTGGTGGCGTTCCTGGCGCCGCTGCTCGCCGCGTTTGGGCTGATCCGCGCCCCGCAACTGCCGCGGCAGGTGATTTCCATCGGCGCAGTCCTGTTCATCCTGCTGGGAAGCATCCTGGTCTGGGCCGCCTGGTTTCCTTTCAAAACCGACGATGTGCGGGCCACGCTGATGAACGGTTTGTCCCGCGCCGCGTTCCTCGTGATCACGGGCGTGCTGCTGCTGGTGTTGACACGGAAACTGGATTCGGGTCTTCGCCGCCTCGCGCCGGTGCTGTTGATGGCGGTCGCGTGGCTCGACGTGTTCACGCACGAGCCTACGCAAAATCCGACCGTGCCGCCCGAGGTGTATCAACCAAACCTCGCGCGCGCGGCCTTGAACATGAAACCGCAGCCAGCGTTCGGCGAATCCCGCGCGATGGTCTCGCCGTGGGCCGCCCGGGAATTCCTCCGGTTCGCCGCGAACGACCCGAAGGACAACTTCCTGGCCAAGCGCCTGGGCTATTGCGCCAACGTCAACCTGCTGGACGGCGTGCCGAAGGTGGACGGCTTTTTCTCGCTCACCCCGCGCGAAATCGACGACGTGCTGTCACTCTATTACACCAGCACCAACGCCGATTTCCCGCCGCTTGAGGATTTCCTGGGCGTTTCGCAAATCACGGCCCCGGGCGAATTGTTCAAATGGCAGGCTCGCCCGACATTTTTACCGTTCATCACCGCCGGGCAAAAGCCGGTTTACCTGGATGATCCCGGCGTGCTGTCGGTGCTCACTCAATCCAATTTCAATGCGGCGAAAACGGTGTGCCTCCCGCCGGAGGCCAAACGGTTCGTGGCGGCCACGAACACGGCCGCCGTGCGGATCATCAGCTCCCGTTTCCGCCCGCAGCAGGTGGAGGTGGAAGTGGAATCCCCCGCCCCGACGATCGTGGTGTTTGCGCAGACTTATTATCCCGCCTGGCAGGCCACCGTGGACGGCCAGCCGGCGCCGCTGCTGCGCGCGAATCATGCTTTCCAGGCCGTGCCCGTCAAGGCCGGACGTCACGGCGTGCGCCTGGCCTATTCCGACCACACCTTCCTGATGGGGGCTGCCATTTCTCTCGCCGGGTGGTTCGGCTGCCTGCTCAGTTTGCGCTGGCTTCGCAACCGGCCCCAGGCCTACGGCGGACATGGCTGGGAACCGGACTCGCCGGTTTGACGAGGCGCATTCCTGCGCTGTTCCAGGTGGGGACGACGCGCCGCGTCGTCCGCGTCGCGTTGGCAGCGCAGTTTCCGCGGAAACAGGGAACATTCGTTCCACTCGCACTGCACACGCGAGGACATCGCAGCGCGATGGCCCGACCAGGACCAAGAACGGCGCGCGGATGCGCCCGGTTTGATATTTTTTAAAAGTTCTTCTCGACAACAATCCCGGTTTGTTGGTTCAAATGGGGCGGAGACCATGGCCAGGACCAAACGCATCGGCATCCTCACCGCCGGCGGTGACAGCCCCGGGCTGAACGCCGCCATCCGCGGCGTCGGCAAAACCGCCCTCGGCTTTTACGGCATGGAACTGGTCGGCTTCCGCGACGGCTTTCGCGGCCTCGTCGCCGACCGGCGCATCAAGCTCGACCGCAACACGCTCGCCGGCATCCTCACCGTCGGCGGCACCATCCTCGGCACCAGCCGGGACCGGCCGCATCGCATGAAGATTGACGGCCGCAGCCGCGACATGACGGACGTCATCGTCAAAAACTACGCCCGCTACGGGCTCGACGCGCTCGTGTGCCTCGGCGGCGGCGGGACCCAGAAAAGCGCGCTGCGCCTGGCCGAAGCCGGACTCAACGTCCTGTCGCTGCCCAAGACGATTGACAACGACGTGGCCATGACGGACTACTCGTTCGGCTTCGCCACCGCGCTGGACATCGCGACCGAGGCGATTGACCGGCTGCACAGCACGGCCCACAGCCATCACCGCATCATCGTGGCCGAAATCATGGGGCACCGCGCCGGCTGGCTGGCGCTGGGCGCGGGCATCGCCGGTGGGGCGGACGTGATTTTGATCCCGGAAATTCCCTATCACGTGGACAAGATTGCGGCGGCCATCCGCCAGCGCAGCCGGCACGGGACGAATTTCAGCATCGTGGCGGTGGCCGAAGGCGCGATGAGCGCCGAGGACGCGCGCGCCTTTGCCGCCGCCGAAACCCGCCGGGACCGGGCGCGCAATCCGCACGAGCGCAACGACGCCAAGCTCGAACTCGCCGCGCTGGAAGCCAAGCACGTGGGGAACACGCTCCGGCTCGCGCACCAGCTCGAAGAGCTGACCCATCTCGAATCGCGCGTGACCATCCTCGGTTATGTGCAACGCGGCGGCACGCCGTCGCCGGCTGACCGGCTGCTGGCCACGCGGCTGGGCAGCGGCTGCGCGGATTTGATTCACGAGAACGTGTACGGCGTGATGGTGGCGGCACGCGGCGACAGCACGGAGCCGGTGCCGCTCATCAAGGTGGCCGGCAAACGCAAGACCGTCCCGCCCGGCCATCCGTGGGTGGAAACCGCCCGGCGCGTGGGGACGTGTTTGGGGGATTGAACGGTTGCGCTTGCCGGGAGCAGTTCATGGTTCAAAGGGTGCCGGTCAATTATTAACTGGTTGCGGACCGACCGGGTGATGGTGGCCGTGGCTGTTCAAGCCACGGCGTGGAAAGTCAATCCATGACGTCGCAGAGCGACGGTTGAAATCCGAGACGGTCATCATTTCAAGCGTCGCGACGCGACGCCGTACCTATGGACGTACGATTCCGTGGGATAAAACCCATGGCTGCCGGCAAGGCTCGCTCCGCGAGCCGAGCACGATTTCGATGTGCACCCAAGCACCAGAATCAGGCACCATTACGATGGACAACGATTTCCGACCGGCTTACGGTCAACCTCTGATGAAGGAAAGGCTGCAAAATACGCCGTCCATTATCGGTTTGCCGTGATGCACTCGTCCCGACCTTCATTTGCCAGATATTTGTATGCTCGACTTGGGCCCGGATCACGCGGACAGTGCCTTGGGCATATGTTCTCCCGGGCGTTTGGAGCCTCAGATTTCACTCGCTTCTGGCAGTACTGGAATCCCTTCGTTGGCTACTTTCTGGCGTACTTCTGTTTTGCCCCGTTGCGGCGTTTTGCGCCACGACCACTTTGCCTGATCGTCACCTTTGCAGTGAATGGACTGCTTCACGATCTGGTGTATTTGTGGCCTTGGGGCTTCGCCCGAACCGAGCGCCTGCCGTTTCCGTTTCCCGTCTTTACTTTGTGTCTGGTCATGATTGCCGTTATCATCCTGGCAGCCGAACGCCATCGCCTCACACTTGCCCACTTCTCCTTGCCCACGCGCGTCGCTTGCCACTTGCTCTCGCTGGTTGGCCCGTTCGCCTTTTCAATCGACATTCTCCTCCTCACACGAATATGACGGCGTCCTGGTTGCCCAGAGGCGCAGCAACAGGTCAAAGATTTTCTTTACTGCCCGATGAGCCGCGTCCCAAGAACGAGCGGGCATGGGTTGATAAAGAGGTTCGAGCGGATTTTCCGAAACTGTTTCCGAAAGATCACCGATTTGGCCAAGATGACCGATTGTTCAAGCCGTAGGTCTTATAAGAAGATGGGCCGCACTTAGTAGGACTCTTTGCAGCGTCACCCCTTCAAGAAAGTAAACCGCCGGCCGATTTATTCCGCCTCCTCACGTCGGCGGTTACGGGTCAGGCCGGAGTGGACAGGCGCGCGGAACTACGGGTGCGCACGGACTGGTTGCCGGTTCTTAATTCCAATAGAAAATCCCAAAGGGATTTCATCATTCAGCCCAGTGTTGGCACGATGAAATCATGCCTACGCTGGGTGTGGATCACGAATCGGAATCAACCCTGAATGGGTTGAATCAAATCGCCGCGAAACGACGATGCAACCCCGGTGGGGTTGATAAATCCGGGACGCGAACCCAGGGTAGTCGCTCCCGTCTTCGCTGCGCTACGACGCGGCAAGTCGCTCCAACCCTGGGCTGAAGGATTGAATCCCGTTGGGATTCTGTTTTGGACTGCGCGGACATGTCCGCGCTTTCAAAGCGGCGACCTGTCGCCGCACTCCAAATTGAACCAAACCCTTTCTACCCTCCGCCTCCTCACGTCGGCGGTTACAGGTCAGGCCGGAGTGGACAGGCGCGCGGAACTGCGGGTGCGCGCGGCCTGGCTGCCCGTGCCGCCGCCTTTGATTACCGTGGCGCCGGCGGCAGGACGGGAAACAAAAATCGTCGGGTCAATGCCGGTTTTCTTTTTGTAATCGGCAGCAATTTTTTGGGAGATGGCGTCCACGGCATCGCTTTTCACCAGCGCCACGCAGCAGCCGCCGAATCCGCCGCCGGTCATGCGGCAGCCATAAACCCCGCCTTTCACGCCGATGCGCCCGGCGATTTCCACCACGGCATCGAGTTCCGGGCAACTGACTTCGTAATCGTCGCGCAGCGATTCGTGGCTGGCGTACATGAGCTGGCCGACGGTCGGCCAGTTCGAAGCGCGCACACCTTCGGCGGCATGCACGGTGCGCTCGATTTCGCCGATGACATGCCGCGCCCGCTGGTAAATCACCTTGTCCATCTTGCCGCTCGCCGCTTCCAACTGGTCGGCGGTGGCATCGCGCAATGACGGCACGCTCAGGAGCTTCGCGGCGGCTTCGCATTGTTTGCGGCGGGTGGGATATTCGCTGCCGGTCAGCTCGTGCTTGACGTTGGTGTTGATGATGAGCACGGCCACGGCCGGATCGGTCATGGGCACCAAGTCGGTTTTCCGCGAGCGGCAATCGAGGAGCAGCACGCGGTTTTCCTGGCCCAGAACGGAGATGAATTGGTCCATGATCCCGCACGGCATGCCGGCAAATTCGTGCTCGGCCTTCTGGCACAACAGCGCCTTTTCCACCGGGTCGAGTGTCTTGCCGGTGATAATTTCGAGCAGAGTGGCGGTGGCCACTTCAAGCGCGGCACTGCTGGACAAACCGCCGCCCAGCGGCACCGTCGAGGCAACGTGCGCGTCAAACCCGCCGGGGTTCAATCCGCGGGCCAGGAAGCCGGCGATGACACCGATAGGATAATTGGCCCACTCGCCTTTCGGCAGCGGTTTGAGCGGCTTGGACAAATCAACCACAACCGGTTGCTCGTTGACGGTCGAGCTGAGCCGGACTTGTTTGGCGCCATCGGCCGCGCGGTCCGCGGCGATGACGGTGTAGCGCTCGATGGCCATCGGGAAGACGAAGCCGTCGTTGTAGTCGGTGTGTTCGCCGATGAGGTTGACGCGGCCGGGTGCGGCGGCAATCCAGGTTGGCGGACGTCCGTAAATCTTGTTGAATTGTTGGGTGGCCTGGCTGGCGAGTTCTTTCAGCGTCATAATCGTTAATACGAATCTGCGTTCAATGCGGTACCAATCTCCCCTCACCCGCCCTTCGGGCACCCTCTCCCCGCCCAGCGGGGCGAGGGGTGTTCGTCGCAAATCAAATGCATTTTGATATGAACCGTTGCCGGGCAGTATAGCACGAAAAGGACTTTCAGGAAAACAACAAAAGCCGCAGGTACTTTGGTGTTTTGGTGCAGCGTTGAGCCTCCGGCTCAACTGTCGAGCCAGAGGCTCGACCCGACAACAGCTGAATCAACTGGCCGGAGGCGTCTTCTTTCCCCGCACGGCGCCGAGCAGCATGGCAACACCGAAGACGAGCAGCACCAGCCCCCACCAGAGGTTGATGTTGATGTTGAGCGAGCGCGCGTCGGCACCGGTCGCCGCGCCGGTGATCATCAGCAAAGCGCCGATGAGCGTGAACATGAGGCCGATTGGCCAGCGGATGTCGAGTCCCATAAAATTTATGTTTTAAGAGTGATGATTGATGATTTCGGATTTACCAGAAAATGAAATTTAAAATGACGCAGGCGATGAGCAGGACCACACCAACGACGGCCGGCCGCTGCCAGACCGGTTGATTTTCATCCTTGATCTTTGGCGTCAGCGAATAGACCAGGCCTTTCAATTGCTCGTCCGATTTCGTCCTCTGGGTTACCAGCGAGATGGCGAGCGTCAGAGTGAAGCAAGCGATGAAAGCGAAGCTGGCAAGCCAGAAGTTCTGTGCCATTTCGCTTGGGAACTCGCGGACCACGTGAGCATAACCGCCTTTGAGTCCAGGGGCGTTGCCTTCGGCTATGGTCAACGCATGAAAGACGGCTGAGCCGGCGATACCGCCAAACAAGCCGTAAAACGCGCCGGTGGCGGTAGTTCGTTTCCAGAACATGCCCAGCAGGAAAGTGGCGAACAATGGCGCGTTCACGAAGCCGAACACGAGCTGGATGATGTCCATGGCGTTGTTGTATTGCTTCGCGAAGTAGGCGCAGGCGATACTCAAGAGGATGCCGACCACGGTGATGAATTTGCCCATCCAGAGAAAATGGATATCCGCTGGCTCCTTTGGCGTCAAAACGACTTCCTCTCCCTTGCCTCCCCGGTAATCGAGGGTGCATGCTCGGGGCGTATCTACAAACTGTCGTCGGCCAGCTTGGTAGAGATTATAAGTCCAGACGGTGTTGAAGGCGGTCACGTTGCCGGCCATGCCGGACATGAACGACGCCAATAGGGCGGTCAGCGCCAAACCCAACAACCCGGGAGGACAATAGCGCTTGACCAGAGAGAAAATAACTCCGTCGTAGTCATTTGCCATAACTGCATCACGCAAGCGCTCGCTCAGGCTGCTGGAAACCTCCTGGTACTTCCGGTCGGCCATATCCAGGGTGTTTTGGGCCTGTGCCACCGTATTTTCAGCGTTGGCGATGTCGCCGGCAGACGCCATCCCTCCACGTTTCAACTGCTTCAAGGTGGCCCGGTCCGTCTGGATCGCCTTTTGCGCATCCTGTTTGGAACTGATTACCGCCGGCAGCGCGGCAACCAGGTCCGATTGGATCAGGGCTTGAATTTTGTCTTTATTCATCTTCATCCCAATCGCGTCGCTGATCCCGTTGTAGGTGACGCTGAACTCCTGGGATGGAGCATTTGCCAGGACTTCCACTGCGGCGGCAAAACGACCCGAATCAATCGGCGGCGGCGGCAGACGATAATTTTTTCCGGGTGTCACGGCCAAAGCAATGGCGATCATGCCAGGAACAATAACCAAGGCGGGGAAAAGCATCTTGGGCACGGCGGCCACGAGCGGCGTATTGCGGGCAGCGGTCATGTTCTTCGCCGCCATGGCGCGCTGGACGACCAGGAAATTCGTACACCAGTAGCCGAAGCTCAAGACGAAGCCTAGCCCGAAGACCATGGCGATCCAATCCACACCCATCGGATTGCATTCCGGTCCACCCAGCAAAGGTCTCCAAGCGCCCGTCCAGGCGTTGGCCTGATATATTTCCCCGACGGGTTTCAATTGCAGGGCAGCCGGATTCGCGGCAACCGTCTGCAAGGATTGATTCATCGCGTGCCAGCCGCCCACATCTTTCAGACCCAGGTAAACCACCGGGGCGAAGCCGAGCACAATCATGAAGAATTGCAGCACCTCGGTATAAATTGCTGAAGTCAATCCGCCCTTCAAAACATATACCAGCACGACGCCCGAGCAGATCAGCAAGGCAAAATTATAGTCCCAACCCAGCAACTGGTTTAACAGCTTGGCGAGGGCATTCATCGATATCCCTGAGGCAAACACGGTCATTACGGCAAAAGCGATGGCGTTGAGCGCCATCACCCGTCCATCGAACCGCATTTGCAGGTATTCCGGCACGGACCGCGCCTTGGACCCGTAGTAAAACGGCATCATGAACACCGCGAGAAAGATCATCGCGGGAATGGCACCCACCCAGTAGAAATGGCTGGTGGCGATGCCGTATTTGGCGCCGCTGGCCGCCATGCCCACCAGTTCGAGCGCGCCGAGATTGGCCGAGATGAAGGCCAGGCCCGTCACCCAGGTGGGAATCGAGCGCCCGGAGATGAGGAAATCCGAGGAACTCTTCATGTAGCGGGCGAGCGCCCAGCCGATCCCCAGGACGAAGGCGACGTAAGCCAGCAGGATGGTGTAATCAACCCAAGCGAGATGAATTGGTTGCATAAGGATTGGCGCAGGATTTAGCGACTCAGACCGCGGTTGTCAACGGAATTGCTTTTCGCCTTGTCCTGGTTTATCCTGTCCGGAAATTATACTTATGCCGAACAAAATTGAAGAAAAGACCAGGGAACTTTGCGAGACCATCATCGAACAGCCGGAGATGATTTCCATTCGCAAGCGGATTGACACTTTCATGGCCGACGCGAAGGCCCGCGGCCAGTACGAAACCGTGATGAGCAAGGGCCAGGCCCTGCAGGAAAAGCAGGCGCAGTCGCAGCCGCTCGAGGGAGCGGAGATCGCCGATTTCGAAAAGCACCGCGACGCCCTGCTCAAGAATTCCGTCGCGCGCGGCTTTCTGGACGCGCAGGAGGAACTGCACGAACTCCAGCATTCCATCCAGCGGCATATCAGCAAGACGCTCGAGCTGGGCCGGCTGCCCACTCCGGACGATCTGGACGGCGGCTCGTGCGGCCACGGTTGCGGCTGCCACCATCATTGACCTCGGCACGATTCGGATTTACGCCGCCGGCCAACCCCCGTTGCCGGCGGCTGGTTTTTTTGAGGCGCGCAGGAATTTGACACCCAGTCGCTTGGCGCACTTTTTTCAAAAATCTCCTTGAAAAAATGCACGCTCGATTTATAATGAAACCGGTCCATGCCACGAAAACAAAAGCGCGTGCTGCTGGCATTGGGGTGGTATGATTACCGCCTGCATCAAGGCATTGAGAAATACGCCCAGGAGCACGGCTGGCATTTGTATGCCGACCTGGCAAGGGAAAAGGTAATCCCCTGGGGCTGGGAAGGCGACGGGGTTCTGGCGTGGCTGGGAGCGGGTGATGACCTGGCGGAGTTCGTTCTCTCCACGCGGAGACCCACGGTGGACTTCAGTCTCCGCCGGCCGCAGTTGAAATTCGCCCGCGTCCTGGAGGACCACGCCCACGCCGCCCAGTTGGTGGCCGACCATTTTCTTTCCCGCGGCTTCAGCAATTTCTTGTTTTACAGCGACGCCGACAACTGGTCGTACGAGGAACGCGGCGAAGGGTTTGTGAAAGCGTTGAAAGCGGCCGGCCGGGACTGCGCCTGGCTGCGCTGGCACCGCTCGCCGGATTTTGCCACCGGCCGCGAGGAATGGCGGCGCAAGCGCAAGTGGCTGCTTTCGGAAATGAAGCGCGCTCCCCGGCCGCTGGCCGTGTTTGCCGCCAACGATCAGCAGGCCGTGGATGTCCTGGAATCCTGTGAAAATCTGGGGCTGACCATCCCCGAGCAGGTGGCAATCGTCGGCGCCGAGGATTATCTGCTCGCGCCGGACGCGATGCACATTCCCATTTCGAGTGTGGACACCAATCTGGAAACGATGGGTTACCGCGGTGCCGAATTGCTCGACCAGTTGATGAGCGGCAAGCCGCCGCCGCCGGCGCCCATCCGCGTCCCCGCCCGGGGCGTGGTGGCGCGCCGGAGCAGCGACATTCTGGCCATCAAACACAAGGGGGTGGCGCGAAGCCTGCGCTTCATCTGGGAACACAGCCACGAGCCCATCTGCGTCAAGGACCTGGTGGCCGTGGCCGCCATGTCCCGGCGCGGGATGCACAAGGCGTTTCTCGAACACATCGGCCGCACGCCCGGCCAGGAATTGCAGCGGGTCCGCATCGAGCGCGCCAAAAAATTCCTGGCCGAATCAGGCAACAAGATCGAGACGCTGGCCAAAATGTGCGGCTACCAGAGCATCAACAGCTTCTGCATCGCCTTCAAACGCACCACCGGCATGTCCGCCAAGCGCTACCGGGAAAGCATCCGGCGCTGAGGCCGGCGGCAAATCCACTTTCCGCCCGGACCCGTCCTTGAAATAATCCCGTTCGTGGCCGGAACCTCTCAGCCCCGCGACGCCCAACGCTTCGAAGCGGCCCTGCGCCGCTTTGACGAGGAAAACGCGCGCGACCCGAACACCGAGGACGAGGCGGGCGCGGCGCATCCCCGCGAATGGCTGTACGCGCATCGGCTCACCCGCTGGGTGCTGCGCCTTTGCCCGGACGCCTCCGAAGCATTGCGCCTGGCCGCGCGCTGCCAGCATCTCTGCCGGTGGGAGATTCCGCGCCAATCCTACCCCATGACCCGCGCCGGTTACTTGCAATGGCGCGCCGCGCTCAAGGAATTCCACGCCCAAAAAGCCGGCGCCATTTTGCGCGAAGCCGGGTATCCGGAGGAGATGGTCCGCCAGGTACAGGAGCTGAACCTGAAGAAAAATTTTCCGGCCCAGCCCGAAGCCCGCGTGCTGGAGGATGCGTTGTGTCTGGTGTTTCTGGAATTCCAGTTCGCCGGTCTCGCCGCCAAAAGCGACGATGAAAAAATGGTCAACGCGCTTCGCAAATCCTGGGGCAAAATGACTGACGCCGCCCGCGCGGAGGCGTTGAAATTGAATTATGGCGGGCGCGAAAAAACGTTGCTGAACCGCGCGCTTAGCGCGTAGCCGGCTTCCACTCCAGATCCACAATCACCGGCGCCCAGGAAATGTGCTGGACGACACGCTGCCACGAGGCCATCGAATCCGGCGGCCGCACCGCCGTGCAATCCCGCACCTGAATGTCCACGAGTCCCGGCCGGGCGCGCAACGCTTCCAGCAGCGGCGCAAACGTCCGGTAATAGTCGAATTGGGACAGCACCAGCCGGGCGGGACGCAGCCGCACGAAACTGTCCAGGGCGGTCGCCGGCGCCCCTACACCATGGACGAAATACCAGTCCGTGTGGATGGCATTTTGAACTCCCATTTCGCAAGTGCCGTATAAAAACGGCGAAGATATGATCACCGGAGCCGGCGACATCGTAAACGGTTCGAGTTCGCGGCGCAGGATGGCTTGCGTGCTGGCATAGCTGTTCTTCCCGGCGCAGGCCGCGCCCCAGGTGGTCAGGCCCATCGCCCGGATGGCAACGAGCCCCACGCAGCCCCACAGCGCCCGGCGCAGCCAGATGCGAGCGCCGGGCAGCAGTTGCTCCCCCAGCGCCAGCAAACCGGCGGCGAGCAGCACCTGGGCGAAAAGGACGTAAAAAATATAATTCGGCGCCAGCAGCGTCAGGTTGATGCCGAGCAGCACCCAGCCCATGACAAAAATTCCCACCCACAAATCGAACCACACGCCGTTGTTGCGCGACAGTTGGCGCCGACGCACGACCATGAGCGGCGCCAGCGCGGCGGCCAGCAAAAAGACCGGCACGGTCCGGATGAGTTTGAACAGGTCAACCCCTCGCGGCAGGCGAAATCCGCCCATCAGAGGTTGTTGCCGGCCGTTCTCCAAAAATCCCTGCCACCATACCGGCTCCACGCGGGCAATGGCCGCCGTGATGACCGCAAACAGCACGGCCCCCACGACAAAGGGCAGAAAGAACAGCAGGCTTCGCCGGCCCCGATACCACGCGACGGCACACGTAATGAAGCCGACCCCAAAATAGAAGGCTCCGACAATTACCGACGTGTACAAGGTCAGCAGCAACGCCAACGCCGCGCCGGCCGCCAGCCACCATCGGCCGGCGGCTCGCGACAACTGCGCCGCCACCAGCCACAGCGAAGCCAGCCCGAAACTGTGGGCCAGGTCCTCCGGCCGGTCATTGAAAGTAATGCCCAATAGCAACAGCAGCGGCAGCGCCAGCCCGGCCGCGTCCGGAAAAAACTTCTTCCCGATGATGACCGTCAGGACGGCAGCGGCGATAAACAGGACCAGGTGCAGCGCCATCGCGGACAGGGCGGTGGTGCCGAAGACCGGCATCCAGAGCAGCAACGCGACTTGATACAGCGGCGGATAGGCGGAAAAGACCTGACTGCCGGAAATTGGAAAGGCCAACGCCAGGCAGGGATTGAAATAATGGCCGTGCCGAAGCCAGTTTACCATCGCGCCGTCAAAATAGTACGCGTCATTCGCCGGAACCGGCTGGGCCGTAAACACCAGCAGCGCGATCCGCCAGAGCACCACCAGGCCGAGCACGCCGAACGGATTGCGCAGCGTGAATTTCACCCGCCGAGTCTAGTTGAAGTCTTGCCAGCGGCCAAGCTATTCCGTCAGCATACCCGCGGCATGGCCGAACAAAGAAATGTCCCGCTCGTCGTTGACCTCGACGGCACGCTCATCCGCACCGACCTGATGTGGGAATCGCTCGCGCGCCTCCTGCGGCGCAACCCCTTTGCCATTTTTCAAATCCTGTTCTGGTGGTCCCGCGGCCGCGCCTGGCTGAAGCAGACGCTGGCCGCGCGGGTTCAAATCAATCCCGCCGACCTGCCCTGGAACGAACAATTTCTCGCCTGGCTGCGCGAACAAAAGCGGGCCGGAGGCAAAATCATCCTGGCCACGGCCTCCGACTTGAAAATGGCGCGACCGGTCGCCGAACACGCCGGGGTTTTCGATGACGTGCTTGCCAGCGACGGCAAAACAAATCTGCGCGGCCAAAACAAGCTGCGCGCGATCATTGCCCGATTCGGCGAACGGGCATTTGATTACGCGGGGAATTCGATGGCCGATTTGCCGGTGTGGCGCGGGGCGCGCCAGGCCATCGTCGTCAATGCCAGCCGCCGCGTGCAACGCGCCGCGGCGAACTGCGCCGCCGTGGGCCCGGTTTTCGCTGAAGGCTATTCCGGACTGGCGACGGCCAAACGTGTCTGCCTCGAACTGTTTTGGACCAGCGGCTATCTGGTTGCACTGATCGGCGGATTATTGTGGGCGTGCGCCTTCCCGAATATCAGCTTTGCCGGCGGTGCCTGGGTGGCGCCGGCGGTGCTCATGGCGGCCGCCAGCGGCAAACGCGGCAGCGATGCGTTCCGCGTCGGGTATGTGGCCGGCTTGGCATTTTTCCTGACTTCACTGGGCTGGCTCCTGCTGATTCCTGTGACCGGGTATCCGATTCTCGGCTGGGCGGCGCTGGCGGCTTATCTCGCCCTGTTCCCGGCGCTCTGGGTCTGGCTCGTCGCGGCGAGCTGGACGAGAATGGCGGAGCGCGGCCCGTGGACGGGACGCACCCTGTGGTCCCTCGGCGGCGCGGCCACCTGGGTGGCGCTGGAAATGGTCCAGGCCCGGCTGTGGAGCGGGTTTCCGTGGGACCCCCTCGGCGCTTCGCAGTATCAGTTGATTCCGTTGATTCAAATCGCGTCGGTGACCGGCGTTTACGGCGTCTCGTTCCTGGTCGTGTGGCTCTCGCTGGCGCTGTACTCCGCGTGGCGCATGATTTTCCGGCAGCCGGGCTCGCGGTTCGCCTGGCAGGCGGAAACGTTTTTGCCATTGGCCGTGGTGGCGGTGGTGTATGCGGTTGGTTTCGCCCGATTGAACGGGCAACCTGAGGGAACCGCCACGCTGCGCATCACCCTCGTCCAACCCAGCATTCCCCAGTCGCTGATCTGGGACCCGGCCGCCGGCTCGAACCGATTCCGGCAGCTGCTGGAGCTTTCCGAAAATGCGCTGACGAACCGGACGGACCTGCTCATCTGGCCGGAATCGGCCGTGCCGGAATTCGATCTGGCCAGTTACGCGGCCATCACGAACCTGACCGGCACCCGCCGGGTCTGGCTGATTTTCAACGCCGACGATGCCGCGCCGCGGGCTGATGCCAAAAGCCGGAATGACCTGGATTACTTCAATGCCGCGTTTCTCTTCGGTCCGGACGGACGGTTCCGCAACGTCTATCACAAACAAAATCTGGTCATCTTCGGCGAATACATCCCCCTGGTGCGGTGGCTGCCGTTCGTCAAATGGTTCACGCCCATCACCGGCGGCTTTGCGGCGGGGACCAACGCGGTGCCGTTTGAACTCGAAATGGAGCGCGGGTCTCCAGACCGCCCGGAAGCAACTGAAACGGCCCGACCCGCCGAGCCAATGTCCGGCGCTCCAAGCCGCGCGGTCACCTCCACCCTCATTTGTTTCGAGGATGTGTTTCCGCACCTGGCGCGCGCGTATGTGCGGGATGACACGGATTTCCTGGTGAACCTGACCAGCGACGCCTGGTTTGGCGAAGGCGCGGCGCAATGGCAGCAGGCCGTCACCGCGGTTTTCCGGGCCGTGGAAAATGGCGTGCCCCTGGTGCGCTGCTGCAACAACGGTCTGACGTGCTGGGCGGATGCCACCGGTCGATTGCGCCAGATTTTCAAGGACGCGGCCGGGACAATTTATGGCCCGGGCGCCATGACGATTGATGTCCCGGTGGGCGTAAAACGCCATCCGACCTTTTACAACCGGCATGGTGACTGGTTCGGGTGGAGTTGTGTGGCTTGGGCGGCCGGCCTTGCGGTTTACAGCCTTGTCCTCGGCCGGAAACGTTCGCCGCAGTAACCATCCAGGTGTTCGGCTCCGACCAGGTCGGCGGTAAAAAATCGGTCTGGACAAGCCCGCCCGATTGCAACAAGGTCAATTTGATGGAACCGGACCGATGGCATTCCTGGCAGTCAACCGGCTTTGACGTCCGTTGGGTCGGGCGTCCCTCTCTTCCCGGAGCCGGACCATGAACGGGAAGTTGCTGCTGCTCGCCGGCCTTGGCCTGGGAACAAGTCTCATCATCACCTATTCATCGTTGGCGGGTTGGGAAAAAACATGGCGTTTATGGAATGTCCAACCCATGTATCCTTGCTTCGCCGACGCGCGTGTCATCACCCGTTCGGCGGAAACCAAAGCCCTGGGAATTGAGCCGCTCGGACGGGAACTGAATTACCCGCGCATCTGGGAAATGCTCTCCCTGGCTGGCGTCAATCAAAGCCACACCGTCGGTTTTGGAATTACGCTGGCCACGCTGCTCGCCATCGGCCTGGTTCTCGTCACGCCGGCCACCCTGGACAAAACCACCGCTGCCGTTCTGCTGGGTTCCGCGTTTTCGCCGGCCGTCATGCTGGGAGTGGAACGGGGAAACATCGATCTGCTGATGTTCTTCCTGCTGGCGGCGGCGGTTTTCTGCATGAAAAAAACCGGCGCCGGACCGCGGGTTCTGGCCGTTGGGCTGGTTCTATTCGCGTTTGTTCTAAAATTGTTCCCCTGGTTCGGAATGGGTCTGGTCTTGAATCAAAAGAAGGCATTTGCCATCAAGGCCGGGCTGGTCGCATTGGTCTTCGCCCTGGTTTATGCCGCGGCCACCTATGCCGACCTGGTGGTGATTCGCCACGTGACTCCCCAGAACCCGTTCCACGCTTATGGCATCGATACCTTGTGGATGAAGGCGGACAACAGCACTTACGAGGGCATCATTGTCGCGGAGCTGTCTTACACAGCCGTCGTTGCTTGTCTCATGCTGGCGCTGTTTGGTATCTGCAGCCGGAAGTTCTGGCATACGGATGCCACCGATAATGATCCCCGGACGTTGGATGCCTTTCGCGTGGGCGCCGGTGTTTTTATCGGTACCTTTTTGCTGGGGAACAACGGCGATTACCGTCTGGTGTTCCTGTTGTTCGTCATTCCGCAATTGATTTTCTGGTCCAGACGGAGTGCCGCGCCGGTTTCCCGCGTCGCCCGCGGGCTGGTGCCGATCATCCTGTTGTCGCTATGGTCCATGCTGCTGGAGCGGCCCGCCGCCGCCCACCTGGGCTTTGCCGCCCCGCTGGCGCACGATGCTTCGAATTGGCTGATTTTCGCGGGATTGCTGTTTCTGTTTGTTTGCTCCGTGCCAACCTGGATCAAAGAGGCCGCCTCGAATCTCGATGCGCTTCTGAGACGCTCGGCGGTTCCGAATGAGGAAAAAAAGAAAGGCCGGACAACAGGTCCGGCCTTGCACACTCTTGAGAACTAAAATCTATATCGGCAACAACGGTAGTATCATACCTCAATCCCTGTCCCCGGCGAGTCACCAGAACTGGTTACAAGGCCAGAAACGCATAAGTTACTCAATTCCAATATCTTAGTTCATTTGAGCAGCGCTTCGGCGTGTTTCCTGGCGGCGTCACCCTGCCCGCCCAGCATCCTGGTCAGTTCGGCAACCCGCTCTATTTTATCCAGCAATTCGATCTCCGAAACGGTCCGGCCATTCTTTACCTGTTTGGTCACCACGTAATGCGCATCAGCCGGGGCGGCCACCTGAGGCAGATGCGTGATGCACAGGACCTGGCGACGGGCGGCAATTTGTTTCATCTTTTCTCCGACGGCGTTGGCCGTCTCGCCGCCCACATTGGCATCCACCTCGTCGAAAATCAGCACCAGGATTTCGTCCTCCGCCGCCAGCACGGTCTTGAGCGCCAACATCACCCGCGCCATCTCGCCCGAGGACGCAATGGCCCGCAACGGCCGCGCCGGCTCGCCCGGGTTCGGCGCGAATTGAAATTCAATTTCGTCTAAGCCGGTGCTGGTAGGCACGGCGCGCTGCGCCGTCCGGTCATCGCAGCGCGATGACCCTGCCTCTGCAATGGCCACATCAAACTTGCTCTGCTGAAAGCCGAGATCGGCGAGTTGCCGGCCCACGGCCTTGGCCAGATGCGGAATTACTTTCCTGCGCTTGGCGGACAACGATTGGCCGGCCTTTGAAATGTCCGCATCCAGTTTGCGCAATTCGTCGTTCAATCGCGCCAGCTCGGCATCGCGGCCTTCCAGCGACTGCAATTTCTTCCGCGCGTCCTCGCCGAACGCGATGACCTCGGCCAGCGTCGCGCCGTATTTGCGCTTGAGCGAGTGGATGAGGTTCAGCCGGTCTTCCAACTCAGCCAGGCGCGCCGGGTCCACGTCCACCTTGTCAACGTACCGGGAAAGTTCGGACTGCAACTCGCGCAATGTGCCGACGGCTTGCGCGTGCAGCTCGACCAGATTGGCTGCGCCGGCATCGACGCGCTGGAGCTCCTGTAACGTCCGGCCGATCACCCCCGCCTGGGTGAGCAGCGAATTCTCGTTCTCGGCCAATAAATCCAGCGCGGCCTGGCTCAATTGCAGCAGCTTTGCCGCGTTGCTGGCACGACTGTGGGCTTTTTCAACTTGCGCCTCCTCGTCCGGCTGCAATCGCGCGTCGCCGATTTCCCGGACCTGGAACCGCAGCAGGTCAAGTTGTTGCGCGTAGGTTTTTTCATCCACCACGAGGGCGGATTTTTCGGCTTCGATTGCCGCCCGCCGGCGGACCCGTTCGCCGAAGGCTTCGCGCTCCTTTTCCAGATTGCCGAACGCATCCAGGATGGCGAGTTGTTTGGCCGGGTTCAGCAACGACTGGTGATCGTGCGGCCCGTGAATGTCCACCAGCCATTCGCCGATGGCGCCGAGCGTGGCCAGCGTCGTGGGCGAACCGTTGACGAACTGGCGGTTGGTGCCGTTGGCCGTGAAGGTGCGTTTGAGAACCAACTGGCCGTCCGCGCAAGGTTCCAAGCCGTTCTCTTCCAAGAAGTACTGTAGCGTCGAGCCTGCGGCCCGACTCGTTTCGGCCGCAGGCCGAACGCTACATCGAAGCGCTTTTACATCAAAAACCGCTTCGACCGAACAGCTTTCCTCGCCGGCACGGATGAGGGTGCGGTCGGCGCGTTCGCCGAGGACGAGGTTGAGGGCACCGATGATGATGGATTTGCCGGCGCCGGTTTCGCCGGTGATGACATTGCAGCCGGGCTGGAGCTCGAGCGTGAGGTCGGTCACCAGCGCGAGGTTCTTGATGCGCAGCGTTGTCAACATGGCCAAAACTTGAACCACAGATAAGCACAGATGGGCACGGATGCAAAAAGGAAATTAGCAGGAGCAGCCCCGCAAAAGGAAAATGGCGTGAACCGGGCTGAAGGACGCAAGGGGAATGCTTTCTGAACCGGCGGCAGGATGCCGCCGTCACCTGCACGCAGGATGCGTGCGCTACGCAGCGCGGCCAACCTGGCTGCGAGTTGCCGCGGCTTCCAGCCGCGACCTTGGCGTAAACCCGCCCGCCTCGTCACCACGGCTTGGCCTTTTCCGTGCTGAGCGGCCAGTGATCCGTGCGGAACGGCACCGCCGGCAGGCCGGCGCCGTTGTACAACGTCGCCACCGGATTGGCCTGCCAGGCATAACGCACGGCTTCCGGCTCTTTCACTTCGGGAGAAGAAACCACCACGGTGTCGCCGACGATCTTGGTATCGGCCCAATGCCATTGGCGGTCCTTGCCGGCGATGGAAAATTCCTTCAACTCGCCGCCCTTGACCACCAGTCCGCCATCGGTGTGCGCAAAGTGAACTTTCATGGCGTTACCATCGCGCTCGGCCTTGGTGAACGTCGGCCCGGTATACGGAACTTTCTCGCCAAACTCATTGGCCAGCGCGACCAGCGCTAGCCGCTCGCCGACCGGTTGTTTGTCTTTCGGATGGATGTCATCGGCGTCGCCGGTGTCCACGGTGACGGCTAGGCCGGAGTGTTTGACCGTTTGCGCCGTCAACGCCTGCGCCTCGCGCAGTTCGGCCCAAGCGTCGTCGCCGGGATGGTCGCGGCGGTGCATGAACGCAGGCAGGCTGACGATGTAAAACGGAAAATCGCCCTGGCCAAACGCCTGGCGCCAGTCGCCAATCATCAGCGGCAGCAGGGTGCGGTATTGAAATGCCCGCGTGAAATTGGCCTCGCCCTGGTACCAGATGGCGCCGCGGATCGCGAGCGGCGCGACCGGTTGAATCATTCCCTCGAACAGCACCGCGGGCATCGTCGGATAATTCTCCCACATCAACGGCAGCGGGTGCGGTGGGCGGGCGTCCACGCTCAACCTGCCCTTCCATTCGCCCGCGAGCGGGATCGCGGTTTTATCGCCGAGCACCAGGCGCAGGTCGTCGGGTTTGGTCCGGAACCCGCCGTCAGGTTTCAACTTGAAAACGCGGATGGCCACCAGGTTGGTCCCGGGCTTGAGAACGCCGTCGCCGATCTGGTAGACGCGCGGATTTTCCACCCACGAACTGGCCCCGACCCAACGGCCGTTGATGAAAACGGTATCCATTTTCTCTATCACGCCGAGAAAGATGGTCGCTTTGCCCGCCGGCAGCGGGTCCGGCAGCACGATTTCCCTCCGGAACCAGCAAACGCTTGGCGCGTCAGGCACACCCAATTCCTGGAAACCGCCGGGAATTTGCACGGACTTCCAGCTCGAATCATCCAGGTCGGTTGCCTGCCACTTGTTGTTGCCGACGTCATACTCGTCGAGCCAGTGCATGAGAAAGCTGCCGTACTCCGGCCCGCCCTTGGCGTGCAGCCGCACGATCTCGTCCAAGGGTTGATCGAAATCCTGGAGCCGGCGGAGCGTCGCAGGATTCATCCAGCTTTCGGCCGGCGTGCCGCCCAGGCAATCCTGAATTAGACCGATGGGCACATGCAGTTCGTCCTGGAGTTTGCGACCGAAATAGTAGGCAACGGCGGAAAAGCCGCCGTTTTCGCCGGCGGTTTGGGGCGAGCAAATTTTCCAGGACCCCTGCGGAACTGTCGCGGGAGCGTAAGCCACATGCGTTTGCACCCGGAACAGCCGGATTTCCGGATGATTGGCGGACTTGATTTCCTCCACGCCATTCCGGGCGCGGCTCAGGCCTAGTTCCATGTTGGATTGCCCGCCGCAGAGCCAGACGTCACCCACCAGGACTTCGTGGAATTCGTTGGTCTCGGTCGCGCTCCAAATTTTCAATGTGTACGGGCCGCCGGGTGCCGGCGGTTCAAATTTGGTCTGCCAGCGGCCGTCCTGCCCGACGGTGGTGCTGGCTGAATGGCCGGCGATGGCGACGGTGATTTTTTCGCCGGGCTTCGACCAGCCCCAGATGACATTGGGTTTGCCGCGTTGGAGGACCATGTTATCGCCGAACATGGGGCTGACGAAGGGCAAGGCTGTTTCCGCCGCCAGCGCGCAGAAGGCGGCGAGTATGAAAAATAGACCGCAGAGAAATTTGGATCGCATGGGTTCATCGGTAAATTTTTGGCGGGGATTTGGCAATACTTTTTCCCTGCAGAATGCTCCGGCACAATCGGGCGCGGGTTAGACACAAGTCAGTTGCGGTTCAAATTTTAAACAGTCGCGGAGCGACCTGTGACGGTAGCCGTGGCTGTTCAAGCCACGGAGAACGGCGTGAAACGGTCTCCGTCGCGGAGCGACGGGTGAAACATATTCGGGATCATTTCAACCGTCGCTGCGTGACGCTGGGGAACGCGGGATGGTTGTTCCGTGGGATAAATCCTCACGGCTACCATGAACTCTCGCTCCGCGAGAGGCGGTTCAAAGATTGAAATGCGCCGGCGGCTTGGACCCCGAACGAATGGCTTGACCGGCTACCGTGAGAAATCCAGTTTAAGTGCGTGAAAAGAGTGCGGGCCTGTTTAGCCATTATTTCCTGTAGATCCCGTTTTTCCCAAAAAGGTCACCATCGGATGAACTTATAACAAGCATGATCAATCTCCGAAAATGGCTAATCGCATTATTCTCGTTGGCGGTTTTGGCTGTTTGCGCCTTTGTTCTAATCGCTTGGTTTACCTCAGCAGAAGCACGACAAGAGTGGAACGCACGAGAGTCTGTGCTCCGCCCTTTGCTTCAGGCTCACGCGACACGCGAGCAGGTTGTTCAGACACTTAAACTGGACTTTGAGGAATATTCTGTTGGCAGCACCAATCGCTGGGTTTTGGAACAGCGGGTTTCCATCCCCAAAGTGCGTCAGGCTGCTGAGCATTATCCTGTGCTTTTGTTCCATACGACCGCAAACACAATGACTTGGTTGTTCTTTGACTCTGAAGGCAGGCTTCAGGATTACTATCTATGCGCTCAGTAGTTGAATCGCCGAATAATGTTGAAATAGCCCGGTGCTGGCGCTCCATTGTTTGATTATCTCTAAT
>DATJOW010000107.1:0-46859 GCA_035506715.1 Candidatus Acidiferrum sp.
CAACTCGTTCGACCAATGGGGGGTCGAGTTGGGCAAGGCGCTGGCGCAGCGCATCATCCCGGAGCTGGAAAGCAAAGCGCTCCCGAAGCTCAACCACGATAGTTCGACAAACAACCTCATCCGGCGTTACCGGAAAATGAAAGGCACGAAATGAGCGCGATTACTTCGAGGGAACAACAGCAACGGAAAATCAGGACCCAGGCTGGCTTTCTCGCCGCGCTGGACCAAAGCGGCGGCAGCACGCCCAAGGCGCTGCTGGCCTATGGCCTCAAGGAAAATGCCTGGTCCAACGAGGCGCAGATGTTCGACCTCGTGCACCAGATGCGTGGGCGCATCATCACCAGCCCGAGTTTCAACGGCGACCGCATTCTCGGCGCGATTCTGTTCGAGGGGACGATGGACCGGGATATCCAGGGCCAGCCCACGGCGGATTATCTGTGGAATGTAAAGCGGGTGGTGCCTTTTCTGAAGGTGGACCAGGGGCTGGCTGCGGAGAAGGACGGGGTTCAGCTGATGAAGCCCATGCCAGGGCTGGCAGCATTGCTCAAGAAGGCCAGCCCCAGGCGCATCTTCGGCACCAAGATGCGCTCGGTCATCAACCAGGCCAATGCCGCCGGCGTCAAGGCCGTCGTTGCGCAGCAATTCGAGGTGGCAGCGCAAATTCTCGCGGCCAGCCTGATGCCAATCATCGAGCCGGAAGTGGACATTCATTGTCCGGACAAGGGTAAAGCGGAGGCGTTGCTCAAAGCGGCCATTCTCGAAAAGCTCAACCAACTGCCGGCAAACCAAATGGTTATGCTCAAGCTGACATTGCCGGAGCGGGACGACTTTTACGCCGAACTCGTCGGGCATCCGAAGGTGCTGAAGGTCGTGGCGTTGTCAGGCGGTTATTCGCGGCAGGAAGGCAACGAGCGCCTCCGCCGGAATCACGGTGTCGTCGCCAGTTTTTCGCGCGCCTTGGTCGAGGGGCTGTCGGCAAATCAATCGGATGAGGAGTTCAACGCGTCGCTCGATGAGTCCATACAAAGCATTTATGAAGCTTCCATTACCTGAGCGGAGAGAATTTAAGTGATAACATTTAACCAAACGAGAAAGGATTCAAATTATGCAACTCGGAATGATCGGACTCGGACGGATGGGTGCCAACATGGTGCGGCGATTAATCAAAGGCGGCCATGAATGCGTCGTCTTCGACCGTTCGCCGGACACGGTAAAGGAATTGGTCAAGGAACAGGCCAAAGGGGCAGGTTCGCTGGCCGACCTGGTCAAACAACTGAAAAAACCGCGCGCGGTCTGGCTGATGGTGCCGGCAGCGGTGGTGGACAAGTCCATCGCTGATTTGGCGCGGCTGCTGGAGCCGGGCGACATCCTGATTGATGGCGGCAACTCGTATTACGTGGATGACATCCTGCGGGCGAAGGAACTCGCCCCGAAGAAAATTCATTACGTGGATGTGGGCACGAGCGGGGGCGTCTGGGGCCTGGAACGCGGCTACTGCATGATGATTGGCGGCGAAAAGGACGTGGTGCAACGGATCGACCCGATTTTTGCCACGCTCGCTCCCGGCCTCGGTGATATTCCGCGCACGCCGGGTCGGCCGAAGAACAAAGGCACCGCCGAGAACGGCTATTTGCATTGCGGCCCGAACGGCGCCGGCCACTTCGTGAAGATGGTGCACAACGGCATCGAATACGGCCTCATGGCCGCCTATGCCGAAGGACTGGGCGTGCTGCGCGACGCGAACATCGGCCAGAAACAGGGCGAGGTGGATGCCGAAACCACGCCGCTGCGCGACCCGGAGCATTATCAATACGACCTGGACCTGGGCGAGATTGCCGAGGTCTGGCGCCGCGGCAGCGTCATTGCCTCCTGGTTGCTGGATCTGACGGCCGGCGCTCTGGTCAAGGACGCCAGCCTCTCGCAATTCGCCGGCCGGGTTTCCGACTCCGGCGAAGGCCGCTGGACGATCAAGGCCGCCATTGATGAAGGCGTGCCGGTGCCGGTGCTGACGACCGCGCTCTACGAGCGGTTCGCCTCCCGCGGCGAGGCGGATTACCAGGACAAGCTGCTTTCGGCGATGCGTTTCGGTTTCGGCGGGCACCTGGAAAAACCTGCCAAATAATTGAACCTATGAACAACAACCACTCTGACGCCCTGGTGTTTTTCGGGGCCACCGGCGATCTCGCCTACAAAAAAATCTTCCCGTCGCTGCAGGCGATGCTGAAGCGCGGCAACCTGACCGTGCCCGTAATCGGCGTGGCCAAGGCCGGCTGGAACCTCGACCAGCTCAAGGCCCGCGCGAAAGACAGCCTCGAAAAGCATGGCGGGCTCGATCCCGACGCGTTCCAGAAACTTGCCGGCCTGCTGCGTTATGTGGACGGCGCGTACGAGGACGCGGCCACGTTTCAGGCCATCCGCAAGGAGTTGGGAACGGCGCAGCGGCCCGCGCACTATCTTGCCATTCCACCGGTCCTCTTTGGCACCGTGGTCGAGCAATTGGGCAAATCCGGCTGCGCGCCGGACACCGCGCGGGTGGTCGTCGAGAAACCGTTCGGTCGTGACCTGGAGTCGGCCCGGCAATTAAATCGAATCCTGCTTCAGACTTTCGATGAAAAGCGGATTTTCCGGATTGACCATTACCTCGGCAAGCGGCCGGTGCACAACATGCTGTTCTTCCGCTTCGCCAATGCGTTTACCGAGCCGTTCTGGAACCGTCAGCACATCGAAAGCGTGCAAATCACGATGGCCGAGGATTTCGGCGTGCAGGGCCGCGGCGCGTTTTACGACGGCGTCGGCACCATCCGCGACGTGATCCAGAACCACCTGTTCCAAGTGCTGGCCAACCTGGCAATGGAGCCACCGGTGCGCACGGACAGCGAATCCATCCGCGACGAAAAGGTGAAGGTGCTGAAGGCCATGCTGCCGCTGGCGCCGGAAAACCTGGTGCGCGGACAATTCCGCGGTTATCTCAAGGAGCCGGGGGTCAAGCCGGATTCGAAGGTCGAGACGTTCGCGGCGCTGAAACTCGAGGTGGACTCATGGCGGTGGCGCGGCGTCCCGTTCTACATCCGGGCCGGCAAATCGCTGCCGGTCACCTGCACGGAAATTGTCGTGCGTTTGCGCCAGCCGCCCACGATGTACCACGGCTACGGGCTCAAATCGAACTATGTCCGGCTGCGCATCAGTCCAAACATCACCATCGCGATGGGGTTCAATACCATGAAGCCGCTGACGGAATCCGCCGGCGAGATAGCGGAAATTTGCGGAGTGGCGCACCCCCCGGCAGCCGAGATGGACGCCTATGAGCGCGTGCTCAGCGACGCGATGGCCGGCGATGCCACGCTGTTCGCGCGGGAGGATTACGTCGAGGAAGCGTGGCGCATCGTGGACCCGGCGCTGAAGGCCGGCACGCCGGTTTATGAATATGAGCCGGGGACCTGGGGGCCGGCTCAGGTCGGGCAACATGTCACGCCGCGGGGCGGCTGGCAAAATCCCGTGGTTGTCCATTAAAATCCCATGAAGATTCAGGTTCTGGCCGATGCGGATGCGGTCGCGAATGAAGCAGCAGGAATCATCGCTGCCCAGGCGCGGGCGGCCGTGACCGCCCGTGGGCGTTTTGTAATGGCGGTCAGCGGCGGGAAGACGCCGTGGCAGATGCTCCGGGCGCTGGCAGATCAGGATGTTCCCTGGAGAAGCCTGCACGTTTTTCAGGTGGATGAGCGCATCGCTCCGGCCGGTGATCCGGATCGCAATCTCACCCACCTGCGCGAGAGCCTGCTTGAACATGCCCCGTTGCCGCCCGAAAATATCTACGCCATGCCGGTGGAGGAAAACAATTTGGATGCCGCTGCCGCGAGCTACGGGCAGACGCTCAAGAAGATTGCCGGTTCGCCGCCGGTGCTTGATCTGGCGCATCTCGGGCTTGGCCCTGACGGCCACACGGCTTCGCTGGTTCCGCAGGACCCGGTTTTGGACGTCATGGACCGCGATGTGGCCTTGACCGGTGTTTACATGGGTCGCCGTCGCATGACGCTGACCTATCCAATATTGAACCGCGCACGGAGCATTCTTTGGCTGGCGACCGGCGCCGAAAAAGCGGGAATGCTCCGGCGACTGCGCGACGGAGACGTATCCATCCCGGCCGGCCGGATTCGCAGTGAAAATGCCGTGGTGCTCGCCGATGCAGCGGCCAGCGGAGAAAAATCATGAAAACCAAATCTCAGACATCACAGAAATCAGAAGACACGCCGGCTTCCAGTCGGGTTGCCGATTTGCAGCAGGGAATTTATTCCGACGGCAGTCCGCTCGACGAGGTCCACTACCTGGAATGCAAGGTGATCCTCAAGGGCGAACGGTTCACGTCGGTGGAATGCTTTAATGAGTTCGCGAAGCTCGTGCGCAAGACCGCCGCGAAGAGGGATGTGGACTTTGACAGTTCGGAGTTTGAGGGCCAGCGGCCCCAGATCCGGGAAGTGCTCTTTTTGGACACCAAGGATTTCCGGCTTTACAACAACGCTTTCATCCTGCGCCGGCGGATCACCTACCAGGACGGCTTTCTGGTGGGCGACCCGGAGATCGTCTTCAAGTTCCGGCACCCGGATATGCAAAAGGCGGCGGAGATAGACGTGCGTCCGGACATTTCCGGCGACTACCGGGTCAAGTTCAAGGCGGAGGCGCTGCCGCTCAAGGACCGGATTGGCGGTTACCGACTGCTGTTCTCCCACAACATCGAATTCCCCCTCAGCGCCGTGCGACAGAAGGACCGCACTTCCATGGCGACGATATTGCGCGTGCTACCGGCATTGAAGATTCTCCAGACTTCACCCCGGGACCGGATCGAATTGGTCAATGCAACGGCGGTCGAGGAAGTGCTGCTGGATATCGGGATGCTGGACTTTGGCAAGGGCATCGAAGCCAAATCGAACGTGGCGGTGTGGCGAACGCGCGGCGACCAGAAGCAGCTCGTGGGCGAGTTCGCCTACCAGTGCAAATTCCGGAAGCGTGATGAACTACACGACAAGGCGATGAAGCGGTGTAAGGACTTTTTCTGCTCGTTGCAGCACGTCGCCAGCGATTGGGTGTCGCCCGGGACGACCAAGACCGGGGCTGTTTACCGGCTCAAGGGAAACGCGCCGGCGGCCCACGAGTAAGCTGCCGATCAAGCTAATCATGCCCATGCCAACGTCTCCGCAATGCGTCACCTCAGTGGAAGAGCTGTTCTGGGGAGGGACCCTGGTCGCCATTACCATGGTTCTGCATGGTTTTGGCATGCTGGGGGTGCTCCGCACGAGCGGTTTCTTCAAGCTACGGTTCGAGCCGATGCCCACGTTTACCAAGGGCATGATTTTACTGGTCGTGGCCAGTTGGATGATCCTCCTCGTTCGCCTGATTGAAGTTTTTGCCCGGGCCGGGTTCTTCCTCTGGACCGACGCCGTGAACACCACGACGGAGGCCAAGGCCAATGCGAGCCTTTGCTACGATTTCGCCCTGATGGATTACACCACTCTGGGCAGCAGCTACAACTTGCACCTGCGGTGGCGCTTGCTCGAGGGCATGATTGCCGTCGCGGGGCTGCTCACATTCGCCTGGTCCACCGGCATCATGTTGACGCTGGCCCGGGAATTCCAGGACCAGCAAATGTCGCTGCTCAAACAAAAACGGGTGAAGCACGGTCCTGCGGGGGCGAGGGCTGGCGGCGAGCCAGTTGCGTCGCTCGGAGCAAAAACGGAGGGCAAGCCATGAAATTTTTGGAACGTTACATCAAGGATGACTGGCTTGGGTTTCACTTTGCCCTCAATGTTTTCATCGCCACCACCATCTTGTGGGTGGTGCTCCACCTGGCCGCCGACCTGAACCCCATCTGGGCCATCAGTTCCATGATTGCGGCCAGCGATCCGGTGATCAAGCAAGCCGCCAAGACTTTCCGGGGGCGCATCATCAACGCGCTCCTTGGCTGTGCGGTTGGTCTGATTTTCCTGGTCTTCGGCGGGTCGCGGGAATGGAAGCTTCCGCTCGCCCTGGCCGCCACGGTCCTGCTGTCCACCTATGTCGTCCGGGTGCAGGTCATGTGGCGCCAGGCCCCCATCACCGCCGCCATCGTCATCGCGTCGGGCATGTCTCATCATTCGGAGGTGACGGCGCTGAAAATCGGCTTACAACGGGTCGGCGAAGTGTTGTTGGGCTGCTTCGTGGGCTTTGGCGTCTCCTGGTTGATGTCCTGCATCTGGCCACCCCCCGAACCCAAGCCGGCAATGCCCCCCCCGAAAAACTGAAGGATTTTTATGCGCATCGGCATTGCCACCGACCACGGCGGATTCGCGTTAAAGGAGGAATTGGTTTCACGCCTGAACGCCAGCGGCCACGAGGTGGTTGATTTCGGCGCGCACCAGTTGATGCCGGACGACGATTACCCGGATTTCGTCCTGCCGCTGGCGCAGGCGGTGGCGGCGGGAAAAGTCGAGCGCGGCATCGCGATTTGCGGCAGCGGCGTGGGCGCGTCGGTTTGCGCCAACGCAGTTCCGGGCATTCGCGCCTGTCTGATCCACGACCATTTCTCCGCGAAGCAAGGCGTCGAGGACGATCACATGAACATCCTCTGCATGGGCGGCCGCACGGTCGGCCCGGAAGTGGCGTGGGATCTGGTGCAAACGTTTCTCACCGCGCAATTCAGCCAAGCACCGCGCCATTTGCGGCGGCTCGGCAAAGTGGCCGCCTGGCAGTCAGCACAAAAAAATTAACCCGTTCAAAACTTATGCCCGACGACAAAATTGCCCTCCTCGCGATCAACACCATTCGCACCTTGTCCATTGACGCCGTGCAAGCCGCCAAGTCCGGCCATCCCGGCACGCCGATGGCGCTGGCGCCGCTGGTTTACACGCTTTGGAACCGGGTGATGCAGTTCGATCCCCAGGATCCGATCTGGCCGAACCGCGACCGGTTCGTGCTTTCGAACGGGCATGCCTCGATGCTGCTCTGGTCCGCGCTGCACCTGACCGGTGTCCAGGCGGTCAACGCCGATTATGAAACCGTCGGCCGGCCATCCGTATCGCTCGACGACATCCGCCGGTTTCGCCAGCTCGACAGCAAGGCGCCCGGGCATCCCGAATACCACTGGGTCTCGGGTGTGGAAACCACCACCGGGCCGCTGGGGCAGGGCGCGGCCACCAGCGTCGGCATGGCCATGGCCCAGAAATGGCTCGCGGCCCGCTATAACAAACCCGGCTTCGAGATTTTCGGCTACGACGTCTTCGCGGTCTGCGGTGACGGTTGCATGATGGAAGGCATCGCCTCGGAGGCCGCCTCGCTCGCCGGCCACCTCGGCTTGGACAACCTCTGCTGGGTCTACGACAACAACCACATCACCATCGAGGGCAACACGCGCATTGCGTTCACCGAGGACATCGCGGCGCGCTTTCTCGGCTACGGCTGGAATGTGCTGCGCGTCGGCGACGCGAACGATGTCGAGCGGATGGAACAGGCGTTCGTGACGTTCCGCCAAACCAAGGGCCGACCCACGTTCATCATTTTGGACAGCCACATCGGCTATGGTTCTCCCCACAAGCAGGACACGGCGGAAGCCCACGGCGAACCGCTCGGCGACGACGAAATCAAACTGACCAAACGCGCCTATGGCTGGCCCGAGGACGCAAAATTTCTCGTGCCGGACGGGGTTTACGACCACTTCAAGGCCGGCATCGGCAAGCGTGGCGCGGAAGCGCGAAAGAAATGGACCGGACTTTTTGCCGCCTACCGCAAACAATTTCCGGCCCAGGCAGCGGAAATTGATCAGATGCAGCGTCGCGAGCTGCCGGCCGGCTGGGACCGCAACCTGCCGATCTTTCCCGCCGACGAGAAGGGCCTTGCCGGTCGCGACGCTTCGGGTCAGGTGCTGAACTTGCTGGCGCAAAACATTCCGTGGCTCCTCGGCGGCTCGGCCGACCTGGGACCGTCGAACAAGACCACGCTGAAGTTTGAGGGGGCAGGTGATTTTCAAGCCGGCAGTTATGGCGGCAAAAACCTGCATTACGGCATTCGCGAGCACGCCATGGGCGCGGTGGTGAACGGCCTATCCCTGTCCAAACTGCGAGCGTACGGCGCGACCTTCTTCATTTTCAGCGACTACGCCCGTCCGGCCCTCCGGCTCTCGGCGCTGATGGAGCTGCCGACGATCATGGTGTTCACGCATGACGCCATGGGCGACGGCGAGGACGGCCCGACGCACCAGCCGGTCGAGCACCTGGCGTCCTTGCGCGCCATTCCCGGCCTGGTGACGCTGCGGCCGGGCGACGCCAATGAAGTGGTTGAAGCCTACCGGTACATCCTGCAGCTGCGCCACAAGCCGGCGGTGCTTGCGCTGTCGCGGCAGCCGTTGCCGACGCTGGACCGCAACAAGTACGCGCCGGCGACCGGGGTCGCCAAGGGCGCGTATGTTCTGGCCGACGCGCCCGGCAAAAATCCCGAGGCGATCCTCATCGCCTCGGGCAGCGAAGTCAGCCTGGCCCTCCAGGCGCACGAGCAGCTGCTGGCGGAAGGCATCAAATCGCGTGTCGTTTCCATGCCGTCGTGGGACATTTTCGAACTCCAGCCGCAGGCTTACCGCGACAGCGTGTTGCCGCCAGAGGTAACGGCGCGGGTCGCGATCGAGCAGGCATCGACTTTTGGCTGGGAGCGCTACGTCGGGACGGCCGGCCGCGTCATCGGCATGAAAACCTTTGGCGCTTCGGCGCCGCTCAAGGAACTCCAAAAGAAGTTCGGATTTGAACCGGACCAGATTGTCGCTGTCGCCAGGCAATTGGTTGGAAAGAAATAGAGCCGGCGCTGGCAGAAACCCACCGGCGCGCAACGCATCATGAACGATCCAACAGCACACCGTCTGGCTGCTGGCGATCTGGACGCCTGGTTTCTGCCGCGCTACGGGATGCTGGGCGCCTCGCTGCGATGGCGCGGGGTCGAACTGCTCCGCCGGGTGGAGGACCTGGATGCGGCTGCAGCGAAAGGCAGCACCGCGGGCATCCCCCTGCTTTATCCCTGGGCCAACCGCCTGGCCGGCCCCCGATATCAGGTCGCGGGACGCGCTGTCGTCCTCGACCCGGATTCTTCTCTGTTGCATTGGGATGACCAACGGCTGCCCATGCATGGGGTGCCCTGGGCCTTGTTGCCTTGGGAGGTTTCCGAGGCGACGGTGGACCGCCTGGTGGGCCGACTTGACTGGGGCCGGAAGGAATGGCTGGCGATCTTCCCGTTCCCGCACCAACTCGAAATGCGGGTGTCAATCGCGGTGAACGGCCTGACAATCGAAACAACGCTGATTGCCGGCGAGGATTCGCTCGTGCCGGTCAGCTTCGGATTCCATCCTTATTTCGGGATACCCGGTGTGCCGCGAGCGCATTGGCGCCTGCGATTGCCGGCGATGCGAAGGCTGGTGCCCGGTCCGCAAGGCATTCCAACGGACAAGGAAGAAGACTTCGCCGAAACCGATGCCTTGCTGGGCGAATCCGGTTGGGATCACGGATTTGGCGTGAAGGCGGACAACCCGGTTTTTTCCATTGCCGGCGCTGGTTTGCGGATCAGCCTTGAATGTCTCGGCGGTTATCGATTTGCGCAGATCTTTGCGCCGCCGGACAAGGATTACATCGCCCTGGAGCCGATGACGGCCCCCTCCAACGCGCTGGCCAGCGGGCGCGGGCTGACCTTTGTAGAGGCAGGCAGGCGATTCCATGCCGCGTTCCGGATTCAGGTGGATCCGCCTGCGAAAAACCTGACTGTTCCATGATTCCCATTTTCCATGCCGTGCGAAGTTCCTCTGGGATGACTGGCGACCTGCCTGGCCGCGACAGGGCGCGGGCGCTGTCGGAAATTCGACCTTCCCTGATTCTGTGAACCCCGAACCTCTTACTCGCCAATGACCATTTACGACACCTCCGAAGGCGCCCGTCTCAAACTGACTCAAGAGCGGAAGGAGCATTGGAACCGCTGGGGGCCATTTCTGGCCGAGCGCGCGTGGGGGACCGTCCGGGAAGATTACAGCGCCAACGGTGAAGCCTGGAATTACTTCCCGCACGACCATGCCCGCTCGCGAGCTTACCGCTGGAACGAGGACGGCCTCGCCGGCATCTGTGACCGTCACCAGTATCTCTGTTTTGCGCTGGCACTATGGAACGGGCGCGACCCGATCCTCAAAGAGCGCATGTTCGGCCTGGCTGGCCCCGAAGGAAACCACGGCGAAGACGTGAAAGAGTATTACTTTTATCTGGATAACACGCCGTCGCATTCCTACATGCGAATGCTATACAAATATCCGCAGGCCGAATTTCCCTATTGCCGGCTTGTCGAGGAGAATCGCCGGCGCGACAAGAGCCAGCCGGAGTTTGAACTGGTGGACACGGGCATTTTCGACGAAGGCCGCTATTTTGACGTCGTTGTCGAATACGCGAAGGCCGATGCCGAAGACCTCCTGATTCGCATCAGCATTACCAACCGGGGTTCGGAAGTTGCGCCGATTGATGTGCTGCCGACGCTTTGGTTTCGCAACACCTGGCGGTGGGGGCGCGACGATCGTCGTCCCGGCATCGCGCCGGTGTCGGGCGCAGCCAGGGGGACGAGCTCACTGCGGGCAAAACACTGGGAACTGGGTGAGTATGTCCTGTATGGTCCGGTCGCCGCCGACCTGCTCTTCACCGAAAACGAAACCAACACGGAACGGCTGCTGGGCACGCCGCGGGCGACGCCATTTGTGAAGGACGCCTTTCACGATTACGTGGTCGGCGGCCGGCGGGACGCGGTAAACCCGGCGGCCACCGGGACAAAGGCCGCCCTCCGCTATCGGCGCCGCCTCGAGGCGGGCTGGACCATGACTCTTGACCTGCGTCTAGTCTTATTGCGGAACGGGAGGCCGTCGAAGAATCCTTTCGCCGATTTTGGCGCTGTTTTGCAGCAGCGTCGCGATGAGGCCGACGAGTTTTACAGTGCTGTCTTGCCGGACCGACTCACGCCGGATGAGAAACGGGTGGCCCGCCAGGCGTTTGCGGGCATGCTCTGGTCAAAGCAATACTACCATTACGTAGTGACCGATTGGCTGTCCGGCGACCCGGCCCAGCCGCCCCCGCCCGCGGAACGGGGCCAAGGGCGAAATCATGACTGGACGCATCTGTTCACGCGCGACGTGATCTCGATGCCGGACAAGTGGGAGTTCCCCTGGTTCGCCTCCTGGGATTTGGGCTTTCATTGTGTCACGCTCGCGCACATCGATCCGTATTTCGCCAAGCAGCAAATCCTCCTGATGCTCCGGGAGTGGTATATGCATCCGAATGGGCAAATTCCAGCCTACGAATGGGATTTCAACGACGTGAATCCGCCGATCCTGCCTTTGGCCGCGCGGGCGGTTTTTGAAATCGAGCGCCATCATACCGGAGTGGCGGATTATGCCTTCATCGAGCGGGTGTTTCAGAAGATGCTGCTCAATTTCACCTGGTGGGTGAACCGGAAAGACGCGCTGGGGAAAAACATTTTTCAAGGTGGCTTCCTGGGCATGGACAACATTGGCGCGTTCGATCGCGGCAACCTGCCGCCGGGCTACATGCTCGGGCAGGCGGATGGGACCAGTTGGATGGCGGCGTTCGCCAAGAGCATGATGTCCAACGCGCTGCTCCTCGCCGAGAAGAACCCGGCCTACGAGGACGTCGCCAGCAAGTTCTGGGAACATTTCATCTACATTGCGAATTCCATGAACAGCCTGTGCGATCCCCAGCGCTCGCTCTGGGATGAGCAGGACGGTTTCTTTTACGATCACCTCATTTCGGACAAGAGCGAGTCCGTGCCGATTCGCGCCCGGACCATGGTGGGCTTCGTGCCCATGTTTGGCGTGTCCGCCGTTTCGGCCGATGCCTGTCGGCGCTATCCCGCTTTTGAGCGGCGGCGGAATTGGTTCATGGAACATCGCCCGGAACTGGTGGAGAGCGTCGGCCCGATGGTGCATCCCGGACCGAACAACACGTTGATCCTGGGCCTGGTGCGGGCCGACCAGTTGCGCCGGATGCTGGGCTACATGCTGGACGAAAAGGAATTCCTTTCGCCCTACGGCGTGCGGGCGGTCTCGCTGTATCATCGCGAGCATCCGCTGGTGATGCGACTCGACGGCCGGGAATACCGCCTGGATTACGAGCCGGGCGAATCGCGAACGAATCTCTTCGGCGGCAACTCTAACTGGCGCGGCCCAATCTGGATGCCGGTCAATTTTCTCATCCTCATGGCCCTGCGGCAGTTCTATCTTCATTATGGCGATGAGTTCAAGGTCGAATGCCCGACCGGTTCCGGAAACCTGATGAATCTGAACGAAGTGGCCCAGGAACTGGCGCGCCGATTGACGCGCATTTTCCTCCGGGACGGCGAGGGCAAACGGGCGGTTTTCGGAGACTGCGCCCTATTCAACCGCGATCCCAACTGGCGCGACCTCATTCCGTTCTACGAATATTTTCATGGCGACACCGGCCGCGGCTGCGGCGCCAGCCATCAAACGGGGTGGACGGGATTGATTGCGCAGGTGTTGATGAATCTGGGCGAAAAACCGATGGAACACCGGTGAGGATGTGATTGTGACTTCAGCCCGATGGCTCGCTACGCGCAGGAAAGCTAAAAAGCCAGAATTCCGCGCAGAAAATAATACATCATAGAGAGATCATCCGAGAAAAGCCCAGGTCATTTCTTCATGCTTTTACACCCAAACCACCCGTATCCTAACCTGACCTTGGCGACATTTGACCGCTTCGTTGTTCGCCGCGCGCCGCCAGTTGAAACGACTGGACCTCGATGGGCCGATGCAGCTTTTGCCCCGGACAGTTGACTGTCGCATTCCGGGGACACCAAAGGAGTAAAGAAGGGCGGGGGAGAGTAACGAGGGTTTACGTTTGACGGCTTGTAAAATCACGCAAAATGACTGTGCAGCTGGCGGGTTGCCGCCCCATTCCGCCTCTCCCCGCTGTCTCTGTAATCCCAATTTGCCGGCAACGACTCGGGAGCTGGAGGGCGGATTGTTGTTTTCACTTCCACAAATTGGCTTCCCGCACCTCCACGGCGGCGCGGCGATAGTTGACGTTCAGTTCGTCGAGACGCCGGACGTGGATTTGCAGCCGGCGCATGAAATCATACCAGTCGCGGGCGTCTTTGGCTGACCAGGCAACTTCTGCCAGCGCACAAGCCCGCGGGAAGGTCATGTATTCGGCGTGCCTCAGATTTGGGATTTGCTCCGTCCAGAGATTGCCCTGCGCACCCAGGATGAAGGACTGCAGCGACGGCGGGAGATTTGTGGGCATGGGTTCAAAGGAATATACCTTGTTCAGCGTGAGTGGTCCGCCCCACGCGGCGGCCTTGGGCTCAGCCGTGTGATTGCTTGACTGATAAAAATCGAAATAGCAAAACGCGGTCGGCGTCATGACCACGTCGTGTCCGGCGCTGGCGGCTTCCTTCGCTCCGCCAATCCAGTCCATGACGGCGGCATTCCGGGCCAGCCCACCCTGCAAAATCTCGCTCCAGCCAATCATCGAGTGCCCGTGCGCATTGACAATTTTTTCGATGCGGCGGGTGAACCAGCTCTGCAATTCCTCCTCATTTTTCAAGCCTTCCCGCTTCATGAGCGCCTGGCAATCCGAGCTGTTCTTCCAGGTCTCTTTCGGCACCTCGTCGCCGCCGATGTGGATGTATTTGCCGGGAAACAACGGCGCCACCTCGGCGATCACCCCGTCCAAAAACTGAAAGGTCTCCTCCTTGGCCGGATCGTAGATGCCGTTGAAGATGCCGCCTTCCATCAGCGGCTCGAACGGCCCGCCCGTGCAACTGAATTGCGGATACGCCGACAACGCCGCCGTGGCGTGGCCGGGCATTTCAATTTCCGGCACAATGACGATGTGCCGCGCGGCCGCGTACTTCACCACTTCCCGGATGTCGTCCTGCGAATAAAACCCGCCGTAACGCCCGTCCGGGCCGTAGGCGGTGGTGGATTTGGGGTCGAAGCCGAAGCCGACACCCGGCCGCCATGCGCCTTTTCGTGTCAAATCGGGATATTTTTTGATTTCAATCCGCCAGCCATGGTCGTCCGTCAGGTGCCAATGAAACACGTTCATTTTGTGAAGCGCCATGGCGTCGAGGAAGGTTTCCACCTCGGGCTTGGTGAAAAAGTGGCGGCTAACGTCGAGCATGAAGCCGCGCCACTTGAACCGCGGCCAGTCTTCGATCCGCGCGCAGGGAATCTGCCAGGCCACGTTGCGGACGAGATTCGAGGAGAAAACCTCCGGCGGCAGAAGTTGAAGCAACGTCTGCACGCCGTAAAACAAACCCGTTTCCGCGGGCGCTCGCACTACGACCGAGTTTGGGGCGACCGTTAGTTCATACCCTTCGGGCCCCAGATTGGTATCCGCATTTTTGGTCGTCAGCAGAATGCCGCCGGGAATCTCCGCGCCGGCAAACGACTTGATTTCAATTTTGAGCGGATAACCCGTGGACGGACGCAGCCGCGCCGCCAGGAATCCGGCGGTCTCGTGGGAGGCGGAATCGGCATAAACGCGGGTCCGGACAGTGAGAGTGAAGACGCCGGGCAACAAGATCATTTTTTGCGGCAGCGGAATGATGGCTGGAGAGTTTGTGCCGTCGGCGAAGACAGAGACCGTTGCCCAGAACAACCAGAGGCAAACTCCGGCGATGAGCGGTTTGAGGTTCACGGTGGATTTCATAATGGGGTCGGTGCGGGTTATGAGGTTTTCCGGTGCTCAAAGTAATCTTCAATTTCTTCCAGGGTTTTTCCCTTGGTTTCCGGCAGGAAGAAAGCCGCCGTGATGAAATAGACGACGGTGCAGCCGGCGAACAGGAAGAACATGGTCGAGTAACCATATTTGCCGACGGTCGGCAGGAAGACCGCCGCGATGGTCGTTGAGACGGCCTGATTGATGAGGAGGGCGATGCTCATGCCGTTGGAGCGGATGCGGGTCGGCATCAACTCAGACAGCGCGAGCCAAACGCAGACACCGGGGCCGACGGCGAAAAAGGCCATGAACACGAACAGGCAGCCGGCGGTCAGCCAACCATTTTGCGCGGAGGGAACTGGCGTAATGAGCGCGTTTTCGATTTTCAGCGGCGCCGTTCGCGCGGCGTCGAGGTCGGCGAACGGGTTTGAGAAAAAGGCGATGACTTTATTTGGCGGAACACAATTGGCGCGCGCGAGTTCAATGGGCCTGGCGATTGCATCGGAACGCGCCGCCGGAGTGGCGGCGCTGAAACCGCCATACGAATAAATGATGACCAACGTTGATGGCCGGCGGGTGATCTTTCCCGCCAGAAGATTCGTCGCGGTTGGTTCATCGAAGGCGAGCGTGAGCGTTTGATCGGCTGTGACCATCGCCTGCACGGCGTCCTTCACGTCCACGCGCGACTTTTCCGCTTTATGAAACAATAATCCGACGCAAATCATCGAAACCACCACACCGGTGGTGCCGAGCGAGAGCAGAAATTTCCGGCCTTTGCGGTCCACCAAAACGACAGCGATGATCGTCGTCAAAAAATTGATGACGGTGAAAAGTGCGTAGCCAAAATGCGCCTGCCGGTCACCCAGACCCGCTTGAATCAGGATCGCCGTGTTATAGCCGATGATGGAATTTACCCCGGTGAGCTGGTTGCAGGCGAGGATGATGCACGCGAGCGCGAACGGGATGAGGTATTTGCGGCGCAGCAGCGAATCCTTAATTTTCCTTCCCGCCGCGGTGGTCTTTGCGGCGGCCGTGGTGTCGGCCATTTCGTGCAGTTCGATTTCTGCCTGAGCCTCCGGGCGCGAGCGCAGCAAGGCGGCCCTGGCGGCATGCGCTTTCCCTTTGCGGAACAGCCAGCGCGGCGATTCGGCCACCATGAAACTGCCGATCACGAATAAAATTCCCGGCGGCAGCGATACCCAGAAAATGCCGCGCCAGGCCGCGTCTTTGAAGGCAAACAGCTTGTCGGCATCGCCCAGTTTCGCCACTTCATCGACGCGGTTGCTGAAATACAAGCCGATGACGGCGGCGGCGACGATTCCCAGGGTCAGCAGCCATTGAAAGATGCCGGTGCCCTTGCCGCGGTCCGATGCGCTCAAACACTCGGCGAGATACAATGGAATCACCACGCCGATCAGGCCGCCGCTGGTGCCCTGCAACAACCGGCCGATGACCAGCGGCCAGTACCCGTGCGCCAGGGCGATGATCGGGACGCTGACGACAAACAGGATGCCGCTCACGGTCATCATGGTCCGGCGGCCGAGCCCGTCCGCCAGCGCTCCCGCGAACAGGGTTGCGATGACGCTGCCGAGCAGGACGGCGGCGACGATGAAGGAAAGCTGCCCCGCGTTCAGCCCGGACGTGGCCTCCAGATAGGGCAGGGCGCCGGAGATGATGCCGACATCCACCCCATAAAGCAGTCCCCCCAACCCCGCCACCACCAAAAGCAGGCGATTGTACCCCGTCTTGGCCGCATCGTTTTTGTCATTCATATTTCAATTGGAAACGGCGGATTCGATGTTGTTCACGTCGGCCGGCCAGCCCAAATTGGCGGCCGGATTCTTATGGCGGCGGATTTGCTTTTCCGCGCGGGAATATTTTTCCACCCGGCCCCGCCGCCGCTCGCGCAATTGGTAAAGCATGACCAGGCCGAAGTCGGGAGCCGTGCCACCCGGGCTGCCGACCAGCTTGACTCCGCGCCGGACGTTGTCCTGCAACCCCGCCGGCATCCGCCGATAATACGGATTGCGCCGGACTTCGCCCACATGAAATGATGCGCGACGGTCAAATGCGCGACCGCTTCGGCGCCCGCCCGCCCCTCATTGCCGCGAACTTTTTCTCGCTACGACGGCCGAACTGCGCTACCACCAATACCGACAATCTCCGTTATGAAAGTCACGAAGAAACTGGCGACCCACAGGAGGCGCATATTCGCATTCGGATCATGTATCGCGTTGATTTGCCAGGCGCTGTCGGCATCGGCGGCGGACGACGACACGGCGGTGCGCGGGTTGATTGACCGCATCGCGCCGGGGCATGGCCGGGACTTTGTCGTCGAAACCACTCGCGTATCCGCCGGTGAAAACGCTTTTGAAGTCGAAGCCCGCGACGGGAAAATTGTTTTGCGCGGCGACGGCCCGCTTTCGCAGGCGGTTGCCTTCAACTGGTACTTGAAGCGTGTCGCGTTTGTGGATGTGTCATGGTTTGCCGATGATCCGGTGAAGATTCCGCATAAACTGCCGCTCCCGGCGGAAAAAATCCGCAAAACGACCCGGATCCAGGAGCGGTTCTTTTTGAATTATTGCACCTTCGGTTACACGATGCCTTTCTGGCGCTGGCGCGATTGGGAACGCTGCATTGACTGGATGGCGCTCCACGGCATCAATCTGCCGCTCGCCCAGACGGGCAATGAATATATCTGGCAAAAAGTCTGGCGCGCGTACGGCTTGAGCGATGACGAGATTCGTGCCTTCTTCACCGGCCCGGCGTACCTGCCATGGCATCGCATGGTCAACATCGACCGGTGGGATGGCCCGCTGCCGCAAAGTTTTATCGACGGCCAGCGTGACCTGCAGAAGCGGATTTTGGCGCGCGAACGGGCATTCGGGATGAAGCCGGTGCTGTGCGCTTTCGCCGGGCACGTGCCTGAAGCGCTGCACGCGAGACAACCGGATATGAAAATTGAGCAGATCCCGCCGGGCTGGGGCGGGTTTGCCACCAATTATGGCTGCTGGTTTCTGAATCCCCTGGATGCCCATTTCAAGGAAATCCAGGTCAGGTTTTTGCGGGAACAACAGGCGGAATACGGCACCAGCCATTACTACGGCACCGACCCGTTCAACGAAATCGACCCGCCCAGCTGGGAGCCGGACTATCTGGCGGGTGTCGCGCGCGCGATTTACGGCGGCATGGCCGAAGTGGATCCCGAGGCAATCTGGCTGCAGATGGCCTGGACGTTCGGGGTTGACCGCCGGCACTGGACCGACGAGCGGCTCGCGGCCATGATTGGGTCCGTGCCGCCAGGTCGCATGGTTCTGCTCGACTACGTGTGCGAGAACAGCGAACTGTTCCGCCAGACCAGGGCATTCTATGGCGCTCCTTTCATCTGGGATTATCTGGGCAACTTCGGTGGCAATACGTCTCTGGTGGGGCCGATCCGGAAGGTCAACCAGCGGCTCACGGCGGCAATGAATAACCTGACATTGACCAACCTGACCGGCGTCGGCACAACGCTGGAAGGTCTCAATAATCCCGTCGTGTACGAATTGTTGTTTGACCGGATCTGGGCGGGAACCAACCTGGATCTCGTCGCCTGGGTGCGCGATGAAGCTCGCGCCCGCGCCGGAGGTGTGGATCCACACGTGGAAGAGGCGTGGAATATCCTTCGTGAAAAGATCCTGATTGAAAGCAATCCCATCGGCGGACACGGAGTCATTTTTCAATTGCCGCCGGCATTGCACGGCGAGCCCCACAGTATGCTGTCGGCTCGAGTCAACTATCAGAACGAAGACCTGTTCCGGGCCTGGGGACAATTGCTGCTGGCCGGCCCCGCCGCGCGGAAATCCAGTTCTTATCAGCGCGATGTGGTTGACGTTGGCCGACAGGCGCTTGGCAACCTGGGGTTAACCTGGCGCGCCCGGATGGCCGAGGCTTATGACCGGAAGGATGCCGCCGAATTTAAACGAGCGGCCGACCGATTTATGGCGCTGGGCCGCGACATGGATCAATTGCTCGGCACGCGCACCGAGTTCCTGCTGGGCAAATGGATTGACGACGCCAGGTCCTGGGCCACCCATCACGCCGAGCAGGCGTATTACGAAAAGGACGCCCGCAGCATCATCACCATCTGGGGCGGGGGGCTGACCGATTACGCCGGCCGGCAATGGAACGGTTTGATGCGCGATTACTATCTGCCCCGCTGGCAAATGCTCATCGATGCCACCCTCGCCGAATTGAATCAGGGAAAGCCGGTGGATCGCCCGGCGCTCGAAAAGCAATGGCGCGAACACGACTTGGAATTTGCGAGGACGGCCGATGGCGAATATGCCACCGCGCCGCACGGGGATTATTTCACCCTGAGCCATGCGCTCTACAAAAAATATGCGTCGCAGGCAGCGGGCGATACCCTTCCCCCATCCGTCCCGACCTCGCCTCCATGAACCAACCCCAAGCCAAGGCCAACGCGCCGGCCTCTGCTTCGGCCGCGACCAAACGCGCCGCCGCGAATCCCGCCCGCCTGATGTCGCTCGACGCGCTGCGCGGCTTTGATATGTTCTGGATTGTCGGGGCGGACGCGCTCGTCGAGGCGCTGCCCAAATTGAGCGACGGCCGCGTGGTTCGAGGACTGGCCGCGCAGTTGGAACATGTCGCCTGGGCCGGATTTCATTTCGAGGACCTGATCTTTCCGATGTTCGTGTTCATCGTGGGCGTGTCGCTGGTATTCTCACTTGCCCGGACGATTGAGCAGCACGGCCGAGCGGGAGCCGCGGTGCGCATCGTGCGGCGCGCGGCGCTGCTGTATCTGCTGGGTGTTTTTTATTACGGCGGGCTCAGCACCCCGTTTCAGGAAATCCGGTTATTGGGCGTGCTCCAGAGGATCGCGATCGCCTACTTCTTTGCCGGGTTGATCTTTTGTTTCTTCAAGACCCGCGGCCGGATTATCTGGTGCGTCAGCCTGCTGGTCGGGTACTGGCTGGTCATGACCTGGGTCCCGGTGCCGGGCGGCGCGGCGGGCAACTTTGCGGAGGGGCAGAACCTGGCCAACTGGGTGGACAAGCAATACTTGCCGCTGCGGAAATGGGATGGGGACCACGACCCGGAAGGGCTGCTCAGCACGCTGCCGGCGATTGCGAACTGCCTGCTGGGCGTATTTGCCGGGGGGTTGCTGCGTGACGGCAAACGCAGCGATTTGACCAAGGTCGCCTGGCTTGCGGTGGCGGGCCTGATCCTTGTGGCGCTCGGCTGGCTCTGGAATTTCCAGTTTCCCGTCATCAAGAAGATCTGGACATCATCGTTTGTTCTGGTGGCCTGCGGTTACAGCTGCCTGCTATTGGGCGCCTTTCACCTGGTCATCGAAGCCTGGGGCTGGCGTGCCTGGGCGCAGCCGTTCGTGTGGGTCGGGATGAACCCAATCACCATTTACCTGTTCTGTAACCTTGTCGATGTCAGACAAATTGCCCAGCGCTTCGTTGGCGGGGATTTCAACCGGCTCGGCCTGGGCCGCTACGGCGAACTTGCCGTGGCGCTGGTGCAGATGGCCATCACGTTCGGAATTTGCCGGTTCCTGTACCGGCGAAAGATATTCCTGCGGGTATGACAGCGCCGTGAAGCGGGCATTTTCGGACACCAGTCAGAAATTTGTTACCGGCGAACACCAAGGCGTCAAAAGAGCGGGGTAGAGTAATGGGGAATTCAGCATGATTGGCCCGTCAAATCAGGCAAAATCGACCACGGAAAATGCAGGGTTTCGGTTGATTCCACCCCCGCTCGACGCTCAGTTGGAGAAGAAATTTTCGTCCTGGAGGATCGGGAGAACTTTTTGGGCGATCGGGTCGGAGGCGAAGTGCTTTTGAACACATTGGTCGCCCAAGTAGTTCGCGAGCGCGAGGAAAATCATTCCCTGGTCCAGGACGAGGTACTTATGGGCAACTTCGCCGGAAACCGGATCCACGGCGTCGTAGAATCCATACTGGCCGTAGATGTCATATCTTTCGATTAATTTGCGAAGGTTCGCGATGACCTCGGCCGGGGTGACATAGAGGGCGAGCGCGCTCACGTGCGGGGTCACGACTCCCGCCGGGTAGCCCCGAACGCCAAGCACCTTCACGCCGTATTCCGCGTAGCCATTGGTGGCCGTGGTGGAGCAGGGCGACATTCCCCACACGGGATAGTTCAACGTTTCGAGGGCATAGCGGCGGTGGATCATGGCATGGATGACATCATTGGTGCCGACGTTGTCCGGCCCGTATCGCTTTTCGTCAATGATGACGGTCGGCATGAGCGCCTCGAACAGGCTGCCGCCCCAGCTCGGAACATACTGGAAACCGTTCCATTCGTACCAGCCGCCGATCGTCGTGTAGCCGTCCACGGTCTTTGGCTTGCGGCCCTGGGGCCGGAGCGATTGCCAGGTCGCGTCAGCCGGAAAGGTGCGCAGGAGCTGGAACCAGTGTTCCACGGGAACGTCGCCCTTGCCAATGGCGATCAGGCTGCCGGCGCGCGACTCCGTGTAGAGCAGGCCGTAAACGTATTCGGCGCGGCAATTCAGGTGGACGTAGAAGCCGTGGTTCATCACCTGCTCGACGTCGTCGTAAAAGAACCTGTAATTGGCGCGCTCGATGAGTTGGGTGCAGCGCGGGTGCAATTCCGGAAAAGCCTGGCGCACCACCATGAATCCCGCCGTCAGCCACGCGCTGTCCACAAATGAAATAAATTGGCTCGAGCGCTCGAGTGTCGTCGTGTCGTAATAGTTGTAGAGAAACCCCTGGTAGGATTCCATGGTCTCAATCGAGTCGAGCGTGCGACGCAGGCGTTCAAGCGCTTCGTCCCGGGTGATGAGCTTGAGGTCGCAGGCGGCGGTGACTGAAAGCAGGTAGATGCCAATGTCAGTGACATTCAGGTAATCACCGGCGCGGCTTTCCGCGGGATCAACTGAATTGGTGCCGAAACTGACCTGGTCGAGCGGCAACCGGTGTTCCCGGTCACAGAGCGAATCGATGCCGGTCCAGGTATCGCGTGCGACCCGCCGCAGAAATTCGCGGTCATCCGTCGGGAACGCGGATTTATCCGCGAGCAGGTTGGTGGGCCATCCGGCCAGGCGCTGAATGATGAAGGGGTAGGACGCAACTTCTCCGCCGTGGGCCTGTTCCCACGCGCGCTTCTTCGGAACGGGCACCTTATCATGAACGGACGGGCCGGGCTCGCCCGTTGTGACAAAGGCGATGTCGTCGATGAAAACCGACCCTTTTGACACTTTTTCCCGGCGCGAGTGAAACACAATGACGAGCGTGTTAAGATCCTTCCAAGTCTCAATGCCGGTCATCAGGTTGAGGGGAATGCGAAAACATTGCCACTCATCGGTGATCCCCTGGATGACGCAGCTGCCCTTGAGCGATTGGCCGGGCGCGCCCGGCTTGGGCTGGGTTACTTCAATTTTAAGCGACCTGGCAAAACCCCGCTTCGGATCGCCCTTTAGCCAGAGTTCCAGGTGGTCGTAGCTGCGGGCGTCGAGGCCGTTCAGGCTCATCCAGAACCCATTCTGGGAGGATTTGGCCGGATTGAGCCGGTAGGTGAGGTGGAGCGAGTTTCCGTTTGTGCCGCATTTGGTCTGCGCATCGAGCCCGTAGGTGCACGCCGAATTGGAATCGGCGGGGTCAAAATTCCACGGTCCGGCATTGCCGCCGAGATTGTTTTGAATATCGGGGCGGTTGAAATCGTGCACGACGAGCCGCTTCGGCGCCGGCTCGGCCACAGGTGCATTCGTGGGAGCAACAGACTCGGCCTGGCCCGGGCAGATGGCCAGAACCAGGACACCTATCGTGGAGAGAAGCCTGGTGGTTGCGATGATCATGGGAGAAAAGACGCCGGTCTGGCTGCCTCGGCCAGACGTGCCTGCTGGATCATCCCAATCAAGCTGTCATGAATTTTCGCTCTCATGGCTGGTGATGGAGGAGAAGTGTGAGCGCAATGATGCGCATAATCAAATGTTTAAGCGCGGCGGTGGCGTCTGAATTTGGTGTAGCGTTGAGCTGCTGGCTTAATGCTACACCAAATTAATTCACGGCCAACGTGGCACTCCGGTCCCCGGCTGGCCGGAATCGCCGCCGTTGCGGGGGATGGACAAAACGGGTTCCAAAAACTAAGATGCGCCCGGTCCCGAGGCTCGCTCCAAATGCGATGGAGTAAATGCAGACGGTTCCGTTCAGCCGTGAAAACGGCCTCATGACCAACTTTGCCAAACATTATGCCAGCGGAGGAAACAGCTGCGGTTCACCAAACCAAGCCGGAAGACCGCATTCATTTTTCACAGCTGGCCGCCTACGGCGCCGGGGGTATCATTCCCATCGCTCTCTTCAACATCGCGGGCATCCTTGTGGGTTTGATGGGAAACATCAGCCTCGGGCTGAGCGCCTTCTGGCTCGGGGCCATCCTGATCGTCCCGCGCTTGTGGGATGCGCTTTCCGATCCTGTCATCGGCCATCTTTCGGATAACACCCGGACTCGCTGGGGGCGCCGGCGTCCGTACTTGCTGATCGGCGGAGTGCTGGTGGCGGTCTTTTTTGTGGTCATGTGGTGGATTCCCAAAGGGGATCGAGTCCGGGTCTGGTTTCCGACCGAAACCGGTTTTCAGGCATTTCAACTGGTTTATATTCTGTTCTCCCTCCTGTTGTTTTTCACGGCCTGCAACATTTTTGAAATCCCCCACGGCGCGCTGGGCATGGAGATGACCACGGATTACCATGAGCGCACCCGGTTGTTTAGCGCCAAGAGTTTCGTCGGCAATCTGTTTGCCATGAGCACCCCCTGGCTTTTTGCTCTTGCCAACCTCAGGCTTTTCAAAGGCACCGGCAACGAGGCCGACGGCATGCGCTATGTCTCCATCCTGATCGCGGCTTTGATCATCCCGCTCTCGTTCTGGTGGACCTACCAATTGCGCGAGCCGGGATTTGTGCAGGCGGCCAAGCACGGAAAAACCCCCTTCTGGCAGGACATGAAACGCACCGCCAGAAACCGGAACTTTGTCCGGCTGACCCTGGCGATTTTCACGCTGGCGATGGGGTTCAATTTCGTCCAGCTGCTCGGCTCTTACATCCCGATATATTACGTTTTCGGAGGCAACAAGGTGGTGGGTGCCTATCTGCTGGGAATCAACGGCACCATCTGGGCCGTCACCGGATTGCTGGCCGTGTTCCCGCTGAACTGGATCAGCCCGAGATTAGGCAAACGGAACACCCTGGCGATTGCGATCCTGCTCATGAGCCTGGCCCAACTCTCCAAGATTGTCTGCTACAATCCGCGCCTTCCCTACCTGATTATCATCCCCACGATCCTGCTTTCCGCCGGGATGCTGTTTTTCTTCACCCTGGGATCATCCATGGTGGGCGATATCTGTGATGAAGACGAACTAAACACGGGCTATCGCGCCGAGGGAAGTTACTACTCGATATTCTGGTGGTTGATAAAAATGGGGACGGCCTTCGCCAGTTTCATCGCGGGCGCGCTGATTGTGCTGACGGCATTTGACGAAGTCCAGGTTACCCAAGTCGACCGCCTGGCGGGAGCGATCACCGAAGTTCGCGTCGGGATTCAAGCCTGGGGCGGTGATCAGGCGTTCCGGGGCGCGAACGCGGAATTGCTGGCTAAAATCAAAACGCAGGTCGCGGCCGCGCTCGCTGAAGCCAGGGAGTCTGTGAAATCCCTGGAAAGGAATTCGGCCGCCCAGCCGGCACGGCCAGACGTCCGGCTGACGGAACGCCCAAGTCCCCAGCGCGAACCGTTGCTCACTGAATTGTCCGTAGCCAAGGCCGAGGCGGACAAATTGGAAGGGCTGCGATTGCGGCTGGAGAGCCTGGGTCCCCAGCTCCAGGACTCCCGGGTCAAAGAGCTGGCGGCTGAGGCCATCCCGCTGACGCTGCAAGCCAAGTTAGAAAAAGCCCGGATATCTTCCCTCGAGCTGATGTCGCACCTGGAATCCAAATCACGGGAAAGCAAAAACAGCGCGGCCCATTACCAGGAGATCCTCCGGACCCTGGCCGCTGTGAACGACCGGCTGGCCAGCTTGAACCCGGCGGCATCCATGCCGCTCCTGGATGAGGAGCTGGCCGCAATCGAAAAGGAGATGGTTCCGCTGACCCGGCAGTCGCCCTATACGCTCCTGATGATGCGGATCGTCGAGATCGGGCTGCCCCTGTTATTGAGCATCGTTTCCATCGCCTTTCTCCTTGGTTACTCGTTGACGGAGAAACGGTCGCGGGAGATCAAAGATCTTTTAACTCGGCGCAGCGAGGAACGCGCCCGGCAGGCCGACAAGCCAACAGCACAAAATGTCTCCGCACCATAACATGACGCTCAGGAATTCCCCCGGTTTAGCCTTTGAATTTCTTGAACACGGCGCGCCAAAGAGCATCGAGGCGGGTCCGATCCGGATCAGCCTCAAGGCGGCCTCCCCTTTTTCCCGGCCCGGGACGAACCTCTACCTGAGGCGAAGGCAAAGGCCATTTGCCTTTGCTGCGCTGCTCGGCCCGGAAGGCAACAGCCGGTTGGCGATGACCGACGACGCCTTTGTCGTCCGGGGACGCTGGGCCGGTCTTGAGTACACGTGCGGATTGCGGCTGGCGGAGAACAGCTTGAGCTGGTGCTGGAGTGTAGACATCAAAAATCTGTCTGACCAGCCGGTCGAACTCGATCTGGTTTACGTTCAGGACGCAGGCCTGAAGCCGGTGAACGCCGGGTTGATCAACGAATATTACGTGGCCCAATACCTGGAGCGGCGCATTCTCGTGGACAAGGTCTTTGGTGCGGTGGCGTGTTGCCGTCAGAACATGAAGGAGTCGACCGGCCATCCCTGGCTGATGCTGGCATGCAAAAACGCGGCGGTGGCCGGCAGTGTGGATGGCATGCAATTTTACGGCAAGACCTGCCGGGAAACCGGCATTCCGGAGGGGCTGCAGGCGGATAAGCTGGGGGGCGATTATGCCGGGGAATCGCCGGTGTTGGCCTTGCAGGAAAAACCCTTCAGCCTGGCCGCCGGCGGGGTTCATCATAGCGCATTTGTGGGCACCTATCTGCCGGACCATCCGGGGGCCACCTCCGATGAGGATCTTGCCCGCTTGCCCGGCCTGATGCTGGAGTTCAAGCAGCATGCGCCCGCCGGGCACGCGAAGGATCCGGTTTCCCCGGCAAGAAGTTTATTCAGCACGACTCCGTTCCTGCCGGTGGATGATTTGAGTGATGAGGAGCTGAACCGCTTTTTTGGCCGGGAAAGGCGTCATGGCGAATTTGAAAATGGCCAACGGCTGTCCTTCTTTGGCGAACACAATAACCACGTTGTGCTGCGGGCGAAGGAGTTGATGGCCGACCGGCCGCATGCGCACATCATGCAAGCCCGGGGCGGGACTGCGCCGGATGAAAGCATCATGTCCACCACCGCCTTTGCCTTTGGCGTTTTCAATTCACATCTTGCCCAGGGCAACACCAATTTCAACGTGCTGCTCTCCATCTGTACCAGCCAGTTCAATCTGGCTCCGGAAACGGGTCAGCGCATCTTCGTGGAAACGGAGAGCAAGCGGTATTTGCTCGGCGTTCCGTCTGCTTTCGAGATGGGTCTGAACCACTGCCGCTGGATTTACAAACACGGCGATGGCTGTTTCCAGGTCCGGTCCTGGACTTCCAAGTCCGCTCCGCAGGTCAACCTGGATTTCAAGGTGATCAGTGGAGAAAAGGTGAAACTGCTCATCACGCATGATTTTGATCCGCTGAACGGATGGAGCATCCATCCCGGAAACCAACCCGGTGAATATGTGGCCAAACCCAGGCCCGGGAGCATGATTGCGGGCAGATTTCCGGGGGCGCAATTCCGGATCCTGGTCGGGGGCGGCGGTTCGGCTTGCCGGGCCTGCGGCGACGAAGCGCTGTATGAGCGCCATGACCACCCGGGACGTAATTTGTTCGTTCTGGACGTCCCCGCGACGGCAAATTTCTGCCTGAGCTTCGTCGGCGAAGTCGGTGCTGCTGCCAATGCGATTGCTTTTGAGCATCCGGACCGCCAGTTCCTCTCGGATTGCCAGGACGCCCGGGCGGCCTGGAAGAATTTGAGTTTAAATCTCTGCCTGCACGGAGCCGATGCTGATGTCGCCGCCATACAGGAGATTCTGCCCTGGTATGGCATGAATGCGCTCACCCACTTTCTGACCCCGTACGGTCTGGAACAATTCAGCGGGGCTGCCTGGGGCACGCGCGATGTGTCCCAGGGTCCGCTTGACCTGTTGTTAAATCTTGGCAAGTACGCCGAAGCCCGGCGGGTTTTGTGCATCATCTTCTCCAATCAGCACCCGCAGGGCGGCTGGCCGCAATGGTGGATGTTCGACCGCTATTCGGACATCCGGGCGGACAGCGCGCACGGCGATATTTTTTACTGGTGCCTGATTGCCCTCGGCAATTATGTGAAAATCACCGGAGACCTGACGATCCTGGACGAGATCCTTCCGTATTATCAGGAGCGGGGCATTGCTCCGGTTGGGCCAACGCCGCTGAGCGAGCATGTTGACCGGCTGATTAAAATGATCGTCGATTCATTCGTTCCGGGCACGGCGTTGGTGCCGTTTGACGGCGGCGACTGGAACGATTCCCTGCAACCGGTCAGCCGCGAGCTCGCGCAAAAAATGATCTCCAGCTGGACCGTCGAGATGAATTATCAGGCTTTTGCTCAATATCAATGGGTGTTTGAGCGAGCCGGTGACAGACCCAAGGCCGACAAACTGAAAGCAATCTGTGATCGGATCAAAACCGATTTCAACCGATACCTGGTCAAGGATGGCGTCGTTGCCGGCTACGGCCTGGTCGAGGACGACCGCCGTATCAGCGTACTGTTCCACCCGGGCGATGCCAAAACCGGTGTGCGGTACAGTATTCTGCCCATGAACCGCGGCATCATCAGCGGCATCTTCACCCGGGAACAGGCGCAATGTCATCAGGATCTCCTTGAGAAGCATCTCAAAGGTCCCGACGGCGCCCGCCTCATGGACCGTCCGCTCCGATACAAGGGTGGCATCCAAACAATCTTCCAGCGGGCGGAGAGCAGCACTTTCTTCGGCCGCGAGATCGGCCTGATGTACGTGCATGAGCATATCCGTTATGCCGAAGCGCTGGCAATGACCGGCCGGGCGGAGGCTTTCGTGAAAGCGCTGCGCCAGGCCATTCCGGTGGGGTACCGCGAGATTGTCCCTTGCGGCGATATCCGCCAGTCAAACTGCTATTACAGCAGTTCCGATGTAATCTTCCGGAACCGATATGAAGCGGATGAGCGCTACGATGAAATCAAAACGGGCAAGATCGCCCTCCGGGGCGGGTGGCGCGTGTATTCTAGCGGTCCGGGTATTTATATCGGCCTGGTCGTTTCGCGGTTACTTGGACTGCGGATTGAATCCGGCAAAATCATCCTCGATCCGGTGATGCCGCATTCGCTGGACGGTTTGTCCGCCTCGATGGAATTATTGGGGCATGCGGTGACATTCAAGTATGCGGTCAAGGAGGGGAATTTCAGCCCCAAAGCTGTTTCCATCAACGGCCAGGCCATCCAGTTCGAGTCGGAAGAAAACCAATACCGCAAGGGCGGAGCGGTGATTTCGGCGGCCCCGTTCCTGGCCAGGTTGGACCGGCCGGAGAATGTTGTCGAAGTGAGGTTATAGGTCTCGCGCCGGCGCAAGTCCCGCAACACGGGACGGAGCTGGAAGCCAGGCGGCTTTCGTGACGCTGGCTGTGGCTATCAGGTGCAAAATGCTCACCCCATCAATCCATTCCGGTACGAAAGCGACACAAGTATCATTGAGAGAGACCATGGGGTGTTGTATCGTTCGTGGCGATCTACCATGAACCTAAGAACCTGTCTGAAAATTCCAATGTGGAACAGGGTGCTGGGAAGCTCCGCGAACCCGCAGCCAGGATGGCCGCGCTACGGTAGCGCACGCTTCTCAGCGTGCGGGTTCAGGCGGCATCCTTGCCGCCAGTTTTCCATTTTCAGACAGGCTCTAACGACCCTGGTCCTCGTTGCGGCGGCCTTTGGTGGCCCGCCAGCTTCTGGGCAGCTTCGTGATTTCTCCGCCCTCAGCGCCTGGAAAATCAAAGGGCCCGGCACAGACCTTAAGCTGACCAACGTCGATACCCCTTACGGGCAGGGGATGAGCTTCGACTACGACTACCGCGAGGCGGGCAACTTCGCCCTGGTGCGCCAGGAGTGCGATGTGCCGCTCAAGGGCAATTTCGAGCTTAGCTTTTGGATGAAGGCGGTTGCGCCGGACAACAATATCGAGATCAAGCTGGAGGACGTAAATGGGAACACCTATTGGTATCGCAGGGACGCCTATCGTTGGCCCAGGGAGTGGACGCACATTGTGTTGCGCAAGCGGCTGATCTCCTTTGCCTGGGGGCCAAAGTCCTCGGCCGAGCTGAGTGAACTCAGGTCCATCGAGTTTGTCGTGTCCTCCAGTGGCGCCGGCAGGAAAGGCGTGGTTTACCTGGCCGATCTCCGCATCACGCCGCTGGGGGATTACGGCAAGTTCAGCGACCCGGTTACGGAGATCACGAGCGACGTTCCCTCGGTTGGCCAGAGCGACTGGCGGACGACCGGCCCGGTCAGCGAAGTGAACCTGGACCTTCACCTGGCCAGGCCCGTTGAGTTTGGCGGTCTCGAAATCGAGTGGCAGAAATCCATGGCGCCGGGTTCCTATGACATTCTCATGTCGACCAATGGCTCCGCTTGGAAGCTGGCGCAGACCGTCGAAAAGTCGAGTGGCAAGATCGACGTCGTGTTCACCCCGGATGCGGAAGGACGCGAGATTCGAATCCATGCCAAGGCGGATTCCAAGGTTATTGGGCTTGAGCGAGTGAAGCTGCTGCCTCCCGAGCTCGACAGGACCGGCGCAGGTATGCTCAAGGCGTTCGCGCAATCGTCGCCCCACGGCTATTACTTCCGGCACCTCCTGAACCAGCAAGCGTACTGGACGCTGATCGGCTACAGCGGCAGCAAGGACAAGGCGCTGCTTTGCGAAGACGGGCAGATTGAACTCGCCAAGGGCCGGCCGAGCGTCGATCCGTTCGTTGTGGTTGACGGCAAGGTCTGGCATTGGGCGAACACGGAAGAGACCCAGGGATTGATGGACGACTATCTGCCGCTTCCCTGGGTCGAGCGCTCGGGCCCGGTGAGCCTGCGCATCTCGGGCTTCGCCGTCAAAGACAATGGCGGCACGGTGTATGCCTGCTACACGCTGGTCAACCACGAGACGACCACGAAGAAAGCCACGCTCGTCCTGGCGCTCCGGCCAATCCAGGTCAATCCGGAGTGGCAGCACAGCGGCGTCCAGGCCGAGATCAAGGAGCTGAGCCTGACGCCGACCTCCATGTCCTTTGGCCGTGATCAGAAGATTGTATTGCTGACCCCTGCCGACCGCCTTGGCGCGACGACCTTTGCCGACGGCGAAATGGGTCGAAGGCTGCAATTCGGCGATCTGCCGGCCAGCCCGACGGCGACCGACGCTTCCGGCCTCGCTTCCGGGTATGTGGCCTACGACGTCAGCCTCAAGCCTGGCGAATCCAGGAGTTTCTGGTGGTGCTACAGCATCGGCGGAATGCCGGGCCAAGGTGTGGACACCAACACCAAGGCGGCTGCGCTTCAGAGCCGGGTGGCTGAGGAGTGGCGCCAGAACCTGTCGTCGATCAAGATCGAGCTTCCGGCCAGCGAGCAGCACCTGGTCAACCTCATCCGCGCGAACATCGCGTACATTGAGATCAACCGGGACGGGGTTCGATTTCAGCCCGGCAGCCGGAATTACAAACGCTCGTGGATTCGCGATGGTTCGCTGATGAGCGCGGCCCTGGTGCACTTTGGCGTCATGAAGCCCGCCAAGGAGTTCATCGAATGGTACACGCAGTTCGTCCGTCCGTCCGGCTACGTGCCGGCGATTGTGGAGAACGACCAGCCCTTGCCCACCTTGGAATGCGATGCCTTCGGCGAGTACATCTACCTCGTCGCCGAGTACTGGAAATTCAACCGCGGCGTGGAGTTTGCCAGGCAGTACTACCCCGTCGTCAAGCGGGTGGCCGCGTACATCGAGAAGCTTCATCTTGAGGGGCAGGCGTTGCACAGGAACGCGACCGGCAAGGAAGCGCTGTATTACGGCCTGCTGACGCCGTCGATCAGTCACGAGGGCTACGGCTCGCCGGTGCACTCCTACTGGGACAACTACTTCGCCATTCTCGGCCTCAAGGACGCCGCCGTGCTGGCCACAGCCGTGGGCCAGCCCGAGGATGCGGCTCATTTTCTTGCTGTGGCCGCCGACCTGCGCCAGGACGTGGTGAAGTCGATTGAGGCGGCCGCCAAGTATTACAAGTTTGATTTGATTTTCAGCTGTCCGGATTACGGCGAGCCGGACGCCTCCGGCGTTGCCATCCTGGTCAACCCGTGCGACGAAATGTCGTACATGCCCCAGGATTTGCTTCGGAACACATTCGACGCTTACTACGAGAGGTGCGTCGGGCGCGCCGACGGCACGGTGGAGTGGAGCGGCTATACGCCGTACGAATTCCGGAACATGGGCGTGTTCGCCCGGCTCGGCGACAAGGATCGCGCCCTGTGGCTGCTGCGCTGGTTCACCAAGGACACCCGTCCGATCGGTTGGAATCAGTGGGCCGAAGTCGTGTTCCAGGATCCGCGAGCGCCGGTGTACATCGGCGATATGCCCCACACCTGGTGCGGGGCGGAGTTCGTGCGCGAGATTCGCGATTTCTTCGCCTACGAGGAGGATCTGGACAAGTCGCTGGTGTTCTGCTCGGGGATTCCGGAAGACTGGCTGCAAGGTCGCGGCATTCAGGTGCAGGATCTGCCGACCGCGTATGGCAAGATCAGCTTGCAGGCTGCGACGAAAGGTCTGGCCGACGTTTACCAGGTGACTGGCAACGCCCAGGCTCCGGGCGGAATCTGGCTGGTGTCAGCCCGGAACGCGACGCCGAAGGCGGTGACTGTCAACGGCCGGCCGGTCGCTCCGGCAAAGCGGATCAAACTGGCCTCGCTGCCCGCGCAGGTCGAGTTCTCGTACTAGGAGCTGCAGGGACGGGTCTCCCGTTGACGGTTACGGGATGACCATGAGACTGACATCATCAATCTTCAAGGTCTCTCCGCTGATCATGTTGCTGGCGTCAAAGACGGCGCGGACTTTGGCGGTATTGGCCGGAACAGTGTTGCCGGAAAGGCTCAACTGCTGCCACGTGTTGCCCACCAGCGGAGAAATATTTTCGATTTCCGAGCCAAGCAGATTCATTGAACCGTCGTAGTATTCCAGTTTCATCCGATACACGCTCGTTACAACCGAAGCCGCGTCGTCGAGGCACCAGGCGCTCAAGACATAGGTCGCGCCAGGGGTTGCCGCGACATCCTGGTAAAAGCCCGAAGTGGCCCCGTTCCACCACTCATGCGCCATGCCATAAGACCCATTGTGCGCCGCCCAGGTTTCCCGTTCGCAGGAGCCGTAGGTCGTCCAGTTGGTCGCCGTGTAAACGCCCCCGGCGCCGGCCGTTTCAAAGCTAGGATTCAACAGCAACCCGGGCTGGCCGTCGGCAGGAGCCTGCCCGGCGTCAAACACCCGGTAGAACCGCGCCGGCGCCGCGGCGGGTGGGAAAATGGTGGCAGGCGGGCCGCTGTCCAGCCAGTTGAACGTTCCGGAGTTGGTGGCTTGCACCAATCCGGGCGACGCGGCCCAGTTCAGGAGGTCCGGCGAGTATTCCACCTGGTAAAAGTGGTTGGCGGAGGCGGTCCACGTCAGCCGGAAAGCGCCCTGGCCCGGCACGGGCTGAATCTTGAGCGCCATGCGAGGCAACGTGAAGAAGCCGGCGCGTTGCAGGCCCCGCTGCACTTCGGCGTTCTGCATGAATTGCGCCCACACGCGCCCCGTCCGGTAATTCTCGATCATGATCACAATCGGGCCCTGGTCCAGGCCCAATTCATCGGTATCCCACCAGCCCAGCCCGAGGTTGAAGGCGTCGCGAAAGCCGTTCTCGGTCCAGAACTGCGTGCGGTACAGGTTGTAAAAGGCTTTCAAGGTTGGCAGCGAATATTCGGGGCTGAAACACATGGAACCGCCGGCCGCCGTGGGAGCGATGGTGCCGTCATCGAATCCATCCGGCGGGAGGCCGCGGGCCGTGTAGTTCGTCGGCGGCGGACCGTCACAAGCCGTCAATCCCCAAATATTGCTGCTGTACCCGGTACGCGGCGCCGTGCTGCAGTACGCGACCTGGGCGAGAGCGGCGCGCCGCGAGTTTTCGAAGTAGGTGCTGCCGTGGCTGTTCATGTAGGCGTCCGCGATGGTGCGAAAGTCAATCCAACAATGAGAGAACTCGTGCCCGAACAGCGGCGGGAAAGCCACAAAACTATGGCCGTAAAGCGTGCTCCAGTTGTAGCCGCTGGTCCACAAATTCCAGGCGGACACCGGCAAGGGATTCGTGGCCGTGCCCAGGCCCAGGCAATAAATGATCATCGCCTCATTATACCCGACCCAGTTGCCGTAGCCGCTGAAGCCCGTGGTGGGCATCCAGCCCATCGCCACTCCGGCGGTGCCTTGCGACATGAAATTCCAATCCACGCGATTGAAGATGGCATCAGCCGTGGACCGGATGGCCGTTTCGGTGGCATTGGTGCCGCTGAAATACTGCTTGACGTAAAGGACGCCCGCCAGAAACAGGCAACTGTCAATCGAGGAGAGCTCCGACGAGCCGGCTCGCCAGCCGGTGTTCATATCCAGCATATGATAAAACCAGCCTTTGTATCCCATGATGCCACTGGTTCCCGATCCCTGCGGTCCTTGCCAGAAGGTGGTCAATGCGGTCAGAACGCGCGCGGCGGCCTGGTCGCGCGTAATCCAGCCGTGATCGACCCCGATGCCGATGGCCGTCAACCCAAAGCCCTCCGCCGCAATGCTGCACGGCGAGCCCATCGCGGTGCGATCCGGAATCAGGCCGTTGGCCGGATTGGCCAAATACCAGAAATAATCGAAGTTGCATTCCTGGACATAGTCCAAAAACTCGTCGTCGCTCGCAAACGGGTGAGGGGTGGCGGCTACACTTGCGGATGGGGCACTTTCCACCGAGTTCGTATCCACCGCCGTCACATAATAAAAATTCGTATGCCCGTTGATCACAGCGCTGGTCAGATCGCACCAGCCGGGCGCCGTCAGCAAACCGCCGGTGTTGAGCTGGTAGAACGGGCCGTCCGCGCTGATGACCGAACGATACACATGGTAGCCGGCCAGGTTGGCATCCATGTTCCGGGTCCAGTGCAACACGACACTTTGGTCGCCGGTCGCGCTGATCAAACCGGCCGGGGCGGGAATGGCGCGTGCGAGCTGAACGGCGGTTGTCAGCAGGACAATCTGGAGCGTCAGCGCGCGGTTCATGTTTGGTTCACGGAGCGATATAAGCATCATACCACGATTCGATGCCGGTTCAACGTTGAACCGGCAGGTCGCGGACGTGGCGGGTGTTGTCCGTCGCGAGAGGATGAGCGGCCGCCTTGACTGCGCTCCGCTGAGAATTCAGCGTGACAACGGCCCGCAATCCATGATAGAAGCCCGACTTCTGTCATGACCAGCACAACGGTTTGAAACAAAACAAATGAAAAGAGCGGGACTCAGCGTAGGCTGGATGGGGATGGTGGTGTCCGGTTGCCTACATGCCCAACCGCTGGCCGCCGATTCGCAAATGAACACCTTCATTGACGCTTTGATGGGCCGGATGACGCTCGAGGAAAAAATCGGGCAGTTGAATCTGCTGGCGGTGGGCTTCGATATCACCGGGCCGAGACTCAGCAAAGACGCGGAAACCAAGATTCGCCAGGGCCTGGTGGGGGGGATTTTGAATACGTACACGCCGGAAGCCGTGGAGAAGTTGCAGTCCCTGGCGGTCAAGGAAAGCCGTTTGGGCATTCCGTTGCTGTTCGGATACGATGTCATCCATGGCCACAGGACAATTTTTCCCATCCCGCTTGGACTTTCCTGCACCTGGAACCCGGAGTTGATCGAGCGGAGCGCGCGGATTGCCGCGACGGAAGCGAGCGCCGATGGCGTGAACTGGGTGTACTCGCCCATGGTGGATATCGCCCGGGACCCGCGGTGGGGAAGAATCGCGGAAGGGGCGGGGGAAGACCCGTACCTGGGCGCGCTGGTCGCCCGGGCGATGGTGCGCGGCTACCAGGGCGACGACCTCAGCCGGAACAACGCAGTGCTGGCCTGCGTGAAGCATTACGCCCTGTACGGCGCGGCCGAGGCGGGCCGCGATTACAGCACGGTGGACATGAGCCGCATCAAAATGTACCAGTATTACCTGCCTCCGTACCACGCGGCCGTGGAGGCCGGCGTCGGCAGCGTCATGAGTTCCTTCAATGAAATTGACGGGGTGCCGTCCGCGGGCAATCACTGGTTGTTGACGGACCTGCTGCGGACGCAGTGGAAGTTTCCGGGCTTCGTTGTCACTGATTACGATGCCATCAATGAGATGAAAGAACACGGCTTGGGCGAGTACCCCAAGGATGCCGAATTGGCCATGCAAGCGGGGGTGGACATGGACATGGTGAGCGAAGCCTACCTCAAGTATCTTCCGGAACTGGTCGCTCAAGGAAAAATCTCAGAATCAATGATCGATCTGGCCTGCCGGCGAATCCTCGAGGCCAAGTACAAGCTCGGGCTGTTTGCCGATCCCTATCATGGTTGCTCGGCCGAGCGGGCCCGCCGGGAACTGCTCACGCCGGAAAACCGGAAAGCCGCACGGGAAATTGCGGCACGATCTTTCGTCCTGCTCAAGAACGACCGCCAGCTCCTGCCCCTGAAGAAATCCGGGACCATTGCGCTGGTCGGCCCGCTGGCAGATGACCGGTTAAATGTGCTGGGCTGCTGCCGGGCCGGCGGCGACTGGCAACAGGCGGTCAGCGTTCGGACCGGGATCAGCAACGTGGCGGGTTCGGCGGTAACGATCCTGCACGCAAAGGGTGCGAACCTGACGGATGATCCGATGCTGCGCGGAACGCTCAAGGCGTTCGGCGAGGACATCCCGGTGGATCCCCGATCGCCCCAGGAGATGGTGGCGGAAGCCGTGGCGGCGGCGGCCCGGGCGGACGTGGTGGTGGCGGTGCTCGGCGAATCCTCCGGCATGAGCGGCGAGGCGGCCAGCCGCAGCGACATCGGACTTCCGGAAAGTCAAAAGGAGCTGTTGCGGGCGCTGGTGGCCACCGGGAAACCCGTGGCGCTCGTGCTCATGAACGGCCGGCCATTGACTTTGAGCTGGGAGGCCGAACATTGCGGCGCGATGCTGGAAACCTGGTTCGGCGGCACGGAAGCGGGCAATGCGATAGCGGATGTGCTGTTTGGCGATTATAATCCCTCCGGAAAACTAACGGCGAGTTTTCCGCGCAACGTCGGACAGATCCCCATTTATTACAATCACAAGAATACCGGGCGCCCCTATAAAGGGGATCCCAATAACAAGTATGTCTCCCGTTATCTCGACGCGCCGAACGATCCGTTATATCCCTTCGGCTACGGCCTGAGCTATACCACGTTTTCCTACGGGGACATCCAGCTGCGCAAGACCAACCTGGCCGGTGAGGAAACGCTGATCGCTTCGATGGTGGTGACCAATGCGGGCGAGCGTACCGGCGAGGAAACCGTGCAGTTGTACCTCAGCCAGCCGGCCGCCAGCGTGGCGCGCAGCGTGGAGGATTTGCGCGGATTCCAAAAAGTGCGCCTGCAGCCGGGGGAAACCCGGGAAATCACGTTTCGCATCACCCCGGAAGATTTGAAATTCTACAACAGCAAATTGGAATACGACTGGGAACCGGGGGAATTCATCATCCGGATGGGCGGCGACTCCCGCCGGGTGAAATCAGCCGCCGTGGACTGGAGCAAGGCAGCTGTTCCGATAATAACTCAGTGAGTGACCCATCCGTTGGTGAAACAAAAAGCGCAGACCGATTGGGTCTGCGCCCGGGTCCGGATCATTGAAGAAGTGAACGGTTACTTGGGCACACTCGAGTGCGACGCGAGCCAAGAGGCATCAGCGATGCCGGCTGGGTCGTTTTGCAGCTTGATGTGCGGAAGCGACGCGCCCGGTTGGGCCTGCACCGGGAAAATGGTGCAAGTGCGGCTTTGCCACAGGTGAACTTCCGCATGTCCGTCCGCGAACCCGAAACCGCCCGCCCGCCGGTGATTCGAAGCCGGAATATCGCCCCATACACCGCCGGGCCAAGAGGTACCATCCGTAATGTCAGGATTGGCGCCGTTTTTAAAATAGCCATCGTTGATATTATCAGGATGTTCATCGAGTGTCACATAGAGATTCGACGGATCGGGAATTTGGGTTGTCCTAAGAAATTGCCGCCACGACGGGAAGAATTCATTCGCACCAGAGTCGCGGGGCCCGGATGGAGGGCCGGATAGCCAATTGGGGGTGGAAGCGCCGAAGAAGCAGTTCATCGAGTAGGAACGCGGCCGAGCCGCGTAACCTGCGAGCTTCTGCAGGTTGCTTAGATAGTCATCAGCCGGGCACTTGTAAACCGCCAGATTGTTGACGAAATTGTAGAGCAGCGCGTTCATGGTGTAGGAAGGGTTGAAGCACTGGTCGGCGGCCGGAGAACCGATGGTCCAAGTCATCACGTTGTCCACCCAGGTGGCGTAAGTCGGGTTTTTCAATGCGAGGTCGGCCTGAATTGACGCCGTATCGTAGTTATTGACCAACCGGTCGTTGTTTTCGTTCGCGTATTGCAGCCAGCCCAGCATCAACTGGCGGCTGTTGCTCATGCACCCAAGTGACTTGGCTTTTTCCTTGGCGGACGCCAAAGCGGGCAACAACAGCGCCGCGAGGATGGCGATGATGGCGATGACGACGAGCAGTTCAATCAGCGTGAAAGCGCAACGCGCCTTCGAAAAGAATTCGCTGCGGTTAAACCCGGCATCGCCGGGACATTTGACATCCAGTCTAACGACCATAGTAAGCAGGTTTGATGACAGATTCTGTGATGAAAATTGAAATGTCAAGTATTTTCTTTGCAACAGTGGAGAGCATAATGTAACTTTCGCGCTACGAAGTTTGTAATTGTTGTGATGTTCTTGTCAACCAAGGATTTCGGCAACTTTTTAAATTACAAGGTAGCCATAACACTGCCAGAGCGCTGTCATCACGGGGTGAAATGTCGAATTCACCGCAACGGCACTGGAGGTTGTAGTGCAAACAGGAAGACTGGACAATGGATGAAATGACAAATGATCAGATGTTGATTTGGAACATAATCAATATTCCCTTTAGGCTTTTACGGAGATCGTTCCCGAGCGCGCTCGTTTTCTTGAGCTTGGCGGTAACAGCTTGCTCAGAGACATTCCATGATCGTCACGTCTTTTTCGACAACAGCCCCGCTGACGGATCGTACTACCAAAGCGATGGCATGGTTACCCCGCCCAGCAAACTGGAGATGGTGGATTACAAAATCCCGGTTGATACCAATCACTTCAAGACGCCGCCCAATGGACTCCGGTTGAATTGGACGTCCGCACCGGGGGGGCATTGGCAAATGTTGGTCAAGTGCGCTGCGCAAAACGGGCGGGACCAGCGATTTGACGGCGACACGATTTCTTTTTGGTGCTTTTCCGAGACCGGCTTGTCACCCGACGAATCGCCGCGAATCGCGCTGCAAGATCGGGATGACATTGGGTCGGCAACCATCCCGCTGCTTGCCGGAAATGGAGCTCTGCCCGCGGGCCGGTGGGTTCGCCTCAACATTCCCTTCGCGCGGTTTAAGCCTCTGTTCGAACGAACCGACGACGCCAAATGCGATCCGACCAAGGTGGCCAAGATCTGGCTGGAGCAGGGGCTCGACGACGGCAAGCCGCACACGCTTTATCTGGATGACATACAAATCCATTTTAGCGGTCAAACCGACCGCGAGCCCCCCGGCACGCCGGCCGGATTAACCGTCAAGGGAGCCGAGCGTCATTTTGACCTGATGTGGTCGAACAATCCGGAGAGCGACCTGTTGTACTACCAAATCTACCGCTCCTGGGACGGTGAGAAATTTGTTCCCATCGGGATCCAGCAAGGCCGCTTCAACCGCTTTGTGGACTTCGTGGGAGAGCCGGGCCGGAAAGCCTTTTATCGGATCAGCGCGGTGGATTTATCGGGCAATGAGTCTCCGTTGTCGGCAGCGGCTTCGGGAGCCACGCGGCCATTCAACGACGACGAACTGCTGGACCTGGTTCAGGAGAGCTGCTTCCGCTATTACTGGGAGGCGGCGAACCCCAACGCCGGCATGGCCGTTGAAATCCAGCCGGGAGATCAGAACCTGGTTGCGGTCGGCGCCTCGGGCTTCGGCATCATGGCTTTGATTGCCGGGACTGAACGGCACTTCATTACCCGTGAACAATGCGCCGAACGGCTGCTCACGATCACGCGTTTTTTGAGCAAAGCGGACCGTTTCCATGGGGTTTGGCCGCACTTCCTTGATGGCACAACCGGCAAAGTGATTCCCCATTTTGGCAAATACGATGATGGTGGCGACCTGGTAGAAACTGCCTTTCTCGTCCAGGGACTTCTGGCCGCCCGGCAATACTTCGATCGTGACAACGCCGCGGAACGCGAGATCCGTCAAACCATCACCGAATTGTGGCGGGGAGTGGAATGGGATTGGTATCGCAAGGAGCCGGCGGGCGATTTTCTTTACTGGCACTGGTCGCCGGATTTTGGCTGGCACATCAGCCATCCGCTCGTGGGCTGGAACGAAACGATGATAGTTTATCTGCTGGCGATCGCCTCGCCGACCCATCCGGTGCCGGCCAGCCTGTACCACAGCGGCTGGGCTGGCCAATCGGATTTCGCCGTCCGGTATCGCCAGGGGTGGAGCCGGACGACCCAGGGGGACCACTACACCAACGGCAACACCTATTTTGGCGTCAAGCTCGACGTGGGTGAAGGAAACGGCGCCAACCTGTTTTTCACCCAATTTTCCTTCATGGGCTTTGACCCCCGCGGCAGGAAGGACGCGTACACCGATTACTTCCGAAACAACCGGAACATCGCCCTGATCAATCACGCCTATTGCACGGAGAACCCCCGCCATTACGCCGGTTACGGCGCGGATTGCTGGGGGTTGTCCGACGGGGTGAACGCCGGCGGCGGCCGCCCGCTGCCGCACGACGACAATGGCACCATCTGTTGCTCCGCCGCCCTCGGGTCGTTTCCCTATACGCCGCAGGAATCCATGGCCGCGCTCAAACATTTCTATCGTGTCCTGGGCTCAAAGATTTGGGGCATCTACGGATTTCATGATGGCTTCAACGCTACCAAGAACTGGTATGATCCCGTGTGGATCGGCCTCAACCAGGCCGTCATTGTGGTGATGATTGAGAACTATCGCAGTGGAGTCATCTGGAAGAATTTCATGGCAAACCCGGAGATCGGGCCGGCGCTGGAGGCAATCGGTTTCCGGCCGGAGAAGGAATTAAACCTCCGCTGAGAAATTCCTCAAGCGGCTGCGGCCCTGGCTGAAAGCCCGGGCAAATGCCAGGCAAGTGGCTGCCCCCAAAAATCTTAGCAGGGCCAGACGGGTCTTGGCCTTCGGATTCAACGCTCATTGGCGCCAGGGCGGTGGGTTTTATGATTTTTTTCTCAAGTGACAGAAGCAGGTAAAATCGACGCGACGATAAAGCTCAGGAAGCTTGCGGAAGTCGCTTGTTCAGAAGAACATCATGATAAGTTTACAAAGAGCGTAACACAACCAGCACAAACATGCGGGGAAATCTGTAACGAAACTTCTTGACTTTTGTACGCTCTTTGATGAGTCTCGATGCAAATCCACTAACAATGGAAGTTAGAAAAATCAATCGCCCCGGTGAAGCCGGGGTCAAACAATCAAACAACTAAACTAGTTAATCGACGCCTAAAGACAAGGAAGACAACATTATGAAAACAACCCAATCAAAATCCTTGATGAAACCACTGCTGGCCTTCGCCGTGGTTCTGGGCCTCGCGGTTCTGGGTGCCGCGGTAGCACAAGCGAATGATTTAACGAACCCTGACCTCGATCAAATCGGAAATAATGGTCAGATAAACCAGTCGCCGGACAGTTGGCAAATCAAGTCTTATCGAACCATCAGCAACCCCACCGGTGATTTTTTGGACGGGGCTGATTCCGAAGGGTGGTGCAATGTGCAGCAAGCCAACGGTTATGGTTTGTTTTTCAAGCCGTTCCAAGGGTCAACCAATGCCAATCCGGTTTTAGACGACTACCTTACGGTGTATTTTTACCAAGACAACCCTTGTTCAGCCGGTACTTCTAACCGACTGTCGGGTTTCGCTGCCGGTGAGGCCAATTTCTGCGCTCTTGATCCCGCCCCCAGCGGCCTGAAAGCGTATGCCTTGTTTGTCGTCGAATATCTTGATAACGGCGGGAATATTCTCGCCAGCAATGCGTATGACCTGGTGGTCAACGGCATGCCGACGGCCGGACCCGGCAGCATGGCGCAGCTGACCACGCCGTGGTACAAGGCCCCCGACGGCACCGTTACCGTGCGGTCGGGCTCCTACTTGCTTAACGCTTGGAGTACTTCAGGCGCCCAATCGTTTTTCGTGGACGCTTTTGACCTGGAAACGGTTCCGGCTCCCGGCTCGCCGGTCATCACCGGTCAGCCAAGCCCCGTGACCGCTTCGCTGGGCGGAAACGCGTCGTTCACGGTGACCACCTCGCCGGTGGCCACCACGAATGCGTGGCTATTCAATGGCGCTCCAGTGAGCGACGTTGCCGGCCACATTTCGGGCTCGAGCACCGCAACGCTTACCATCACCGGCGTGACGACCAGCGATGTCGGACATTATCAGGCGCTTGTTTCGAACAGCTCAGGCTTGAATCGGAGCAAGATCGCGCCGCTGGCCATCACCACCCAGTACATCTTCCCGACGGTCAGCATCAACGGAAAAGTTGGCGACACGTACCAGGTGTACAGCAGCCTTAGCGTTGGCGGGCCCTACACGAACCTGGTCAGCACGGTCAAGCTGACGACGTCGCCGCAGTACGTGGTTGACTACACCCTGCCCGTGAGCACCTCCAAGTTCTACAAGGCAGTGTACGTGCCCTGAGGCCCGGCTTTTGATGCGCGCTTGAGCATCGCTTACGAGCTTGGGTGCGTGAAAAAGTAAATCATGCGCCTGGTAGCTGGCCGCCAGTTACCAGGCGCAAACGCTTTTAAACCGAGTGAGTCCAACCTGGAATTGGCTGATTTGCCGCCGCCGCCGCGGGTCGTAGTCCTCGGCGTAACATGAGCGTTTCAACCGCGGATGATCCGAAGACGACCGTGTTTGCCGGTCCTGACGCTGCCGGTTCTAAATTCCCAGAGCAACCGCTTCTTACCTTCACGCATGAAGACACCTTGCTATTCGCGTCGGTGGACCCTACAACGACAACTTCTGCGCTCCACGGACTTCACAGGCTCCATGGATTTTTCTCGCCGCAGGCAATTGGTTTTAGCTAGACGTTTGAAGGGGGCGAATTAGCTTCAATTCAACGGTTGACGCGGAGCCGGGCCGGCTTACGTTGCCAGGCAAACAATTGCTATGGACTTGAATAAATTCACCGAGAAATCCCAGGCCGCCCTGGCGGAAGCCCAGAACATCGCCACTCGCAGCCAGCACCAGGCCGTGGATGTCGAACATCTGCTGGTGGCATTGCTGGTGCAGGAGGGGGGCTTGATCCCGCGGCTCTTCGCGAAGGCGGGCGTGGCCCCGGAGCTGCTCAAGGCCCGGATCGAGGACGAACTGGCCCGGGTGCCACGCGTTTCCGGCAGCGATACGGCCGGCCAGGGTGTTTATGTGACGCAGCGCCTGAACCAGTTGCTGGTCCATGCCCAGGATCAGGCCAAGAAACTCAAGGATGACTACGTCTCGGTGGAACACCTGGTCCTGGCGATGTTTGGCGAAGCCGCCAGCACCGGCGTCGGCCGTTGTTTCAAGAGCCTCGGCATCCGCCGCGACGATTTTCTCCGCGCGCTCACCGAAGTGCGGGGCAACCAGCGCGTTACCAGTGCCAACCCCGAAGCCACCTACGAGGCGCTCGAGAAATACGGGCGCGACCTCACCCGGCTGGCCGCCCAAAACAAGCTCGATCCGGTCATCGGCCGGGACGCCGAGATCCGCCGCGCCATTCAGGTGCTTTCACGCCGCACGAAAAACAACCCCGTGCTCATCGGCGAGCCGGGCGTGGGCAAAACGGCCATCGTGGAGGGGCTGGCCCGGCGCATCGTGGCCGGTGATGTGCCCGACAGCCTGAAGGACAAGCGACTGGTGGCGCTCGATCTAGGCGCGCTCATTGCCGGCGCCAAATATCGCGGCGAATTTGAAGAACGCCTGAAGGCGGTGCTTCAGGAAATCAGCCAGGCCCAGGGCCAGGTTGTTCTGTTCATTGATGAAATTCACACGATGGTGGGCGCGGGCAAGGCCGAGGGCGCGATGGACGCCGGCAACATGCTCAAGCCCATGCTGGCGCGGGGCGAATTGCATTGCATCGGCGCCACCACCCTGGACGAGTACCGCAAATACATTGAGAAAGATGCGGCGCTCGAACGCCGTTTCCAGCCCGTTCTGGTCAACGAGCCGAGCGTCGAAGATACCATTTCCATCCTCCGCGGCCTGCGGGAACGTTACGAATTGCATCACAAGGTCCGCATCCAGGACGCCGCCCTGGTGGCCGCGGCGCAATTGTCGCACCGCTATATCTCCGACCGCTTCCTGCCGGACAAGGCGATTGATCTCGTGGACGAAGCGGCGGCCAAGCTCCGCACGGAGATGGAATCCATGCCGGAGGAACTGGAGAAGCTCGAGCGGCGCATCACCCAGCTGGAGGTCGAACGGGAAGCCTTGAAAAAGGAAAAGGACGAGGCGAGCCGCCAGCGGCTGAAGGCCCTCGACAAGGAGCTGGCCAATCTCAAAAGCGAACGCGACGCCATTCGCGCCCAGTGGGATGCCGAGAAAGGCATGGTGGACGACATCCAGAAACTGCGCGAAGCCATTGAACTCGCGCGCAACGAAATGGAAAAGGCCCGGCGCGAGAACAACCTCAGCCGCGTGGCGGAGTACCAGTACGGCAAAATTCCCGCCCTCGAGAAACAACTCAAGGAGCTCGAAACGAAGGCGGCCGCTTCAAATCCCAGCGGAACCCGCCTGTTGCAGGAGGAAGTCACGCCCGAGGAGATCGCCGAGGTGATCGCCCGCTGGACGGGCATCCCCGTCCGCCGCCTCCTCGAGGGCGAGAAGGAGAAACTGCTGCGGCTGGACCAGATCCTCCACGAACGGGTCATCGGCCAGAATGAGGCCGTCCGGGCCGTCGCGGATGCGGTCATCCGCGCCCGCAGCGGCCTGAAGGATCCCCGGCGGCCCATCGGCTCGTTCATTTTCCTGGGGCCCACCGGCGTGGGCAAAACCGAGCTGGCCCGCGCGCTGGCGGAGGCGCTCTTCGACAGCGACGAAAACATCGTGCGCATCGACATGAGCGAGTACATGGAGAAGCACGCCGTGGCGCGGCTCATTGGCGCGCCGCCCGGCTACGTCGGCTACGACGAGGGCGGCCAGCTCACGGAGGCCGTGCGCCGCCGGCCTTATGGCGTGGTGCTTTTCGATGAAATCGAGAAGGCCCATCACGACGTCTTCAACGTGCTGCTGCAAATTCTGGACGACGGGCGGCTCACCGACAACCAGGGCCGCACGGTCGATTTCAAAAACTCGATCATCATCATGACCTCGAACATCGGCTCGCCGCTCCTGATCGAGAACGCAAGCGAAAGCGGCGAGATCGCCGAGGGCGTGCGCCGTAAAGTCATGGCCGAGCTGCGGGCCCATTTCCGGCCCGAGTTTCTCAACCGCGTGGATGAGACCGTGCTGTTCAAGCCGCTGACCCTGGCCGAAATCGGGAAAATTGTGGATCTCCAACTCGCCTTGCTCCGCCAGCGCCTCGCCGACCGGCAGATCGAACTCGAATTGACCGAAGCCGCCCGGGAGGATGTGGCGCGCCAAGGCTACGACCCGGTTTATGGCGCGCGCCCGCTCAAGCGTTTCCTGCAGCGGCACCTGGAAACCGCGCTGGCGCGCAAACTCCTCAGCGGAGACATTCGCGATCACACCCGCGTGACCGTGGACCACCAGAATGGGGAACTCACGTTCACCACCGCGCCGCTGAAGAAAGAGCGCTCCAGCCGCTGATCCAGATCTCAAGCCGGCGCGGATAGTGTGGCGGCCGGAGGCAGCGGACTTCAAGGCGCGGCGCCGGGCGGTGCATCGGGACGCCTGGGCCGCTCCGGAACGCCATGCGGATGACAGTCCGCACATTTCACAAAGTGAACGTTGTGCAGGCTGGCGGAGGACTTGAACGTCGTGTCCATCGTTTCAACGTCGAGACCGCAATTGGAAAGGCGGGGATGACACTGGGCGCAGGAGGCGCGGGGATCCTGGTCGTGCCCCGCATGGCAGGCCAGACAGCTCAAACCCTCATGCACGCCCACACAGGTCCGATCGTCGCCCGAGCCGGCCTGGAAGGTGTGGTCCGGCGCGTGGCACTGGTAACAATTGGCCTGCTTGACGTCGGGGGAAATTTTCACCGGCCGGCTTCCGTCCCGGATTTCCGGCAGCGGCAGGATGGCGATGCCAAACGGAAGCTGTTCCCGCCGATCATAGAAGGCCAGCGACGGTTGATGCGTTGAAGGATCATTTGTCCGCGCGCCGGCCGGGAGGAGGCCCAAGGGCGTGCCGGGGCGGTGCATGGCGTGACAGGCGGAGCAGGGGATGGCGGGCTCCTGCGGCCTGACGGTCGCTGCCGCCCATTGCCAGGGACCTTTGAGATCAATGGGTTGAACCAGGTCGCGAATGCCGCGCTCGAAATACATTCCATGGCAGTGCAGGCAGTAATCGGTCAGCAGCCGGCCTTGGTTGTGGCCCGGGTCGAGGAAAATTTTGCCATAGCTGACGTGATGCGGTCCCGCGGCCCAGGCGGCGTATTCGGCCTGATGGCACTGGCCGCAGCGCTCGTTCAGGCCACGGCTGATGTCGCGTTGCCTCAACTGGAGCTGCTCGGGCACCTGTCCGCGCAGATGCCGCCAGAGCTGGCGGGCGTTATTGAGATGGAATCCCGCATCGGTTGAAAACAGGCTGCCATGGCACTCTTTGCATTGCACGGAGCGGTGGGTGGATATCATCCATTGATCGTAGGCCGGCTGAATCTCGTGGCAGCGGATGCAGGCTTTGTCGCCGGCTGCCGCATAAAAAATGCTCCCGGCCGGCACGGCTAGGAGCGCAATCCCGGCGGGCAATGCCAGCAGCCACCAGAGCTTCCGGCGAGGGTGCCGGCCATTCATGGCTTAGCGGAAACCTCCTCCCTTCCAGTTGCGTTTGATGAAGTCGGATGCAAAGTACGCCACCGCCATGATGGTCAGCACCGGGTTGAACCCGCCGTTGGTCACGTGCACGCTCGCGTCAATCACAAACAGGTTATCCACGTCGTGCAGCTTGGCGTGTTTGTCCACGACGGATGTTTTGGGGTCGTTGCCCATGCGGCAGGTCCCCGCCTGGTGCTGGCCGGCGCTGAGCCACTGCCGCGTTTTCTGCCGCCGCGCGACCTGGATCGCCCCGGCCTCCCGGAGCCACAACTCCGCCTTGTCCGACGCGAATTTACACAGCTCGATGTTGTACGGGTGATCCACTCCCGAGAGCCGCGCGACGGGGATGCCCCAGAAATCCCGCACCTTCGGGTCCACCTGCACCCGCGAATGGAACACCGGCATCTCCTGCGAAGGACCCATGATCATGATGCTCCGGCGGAACCAGGCTCGCATGAAATCCTTGTGCGCCTTGCCCCAGCGGGGAACATCCGGGGGCGCCATGCCGGCGACCTGGTAGGGCAGGCGGCAGAATTCGTTGGCCAGCATCATCCCGCCGATCAGGCCGGGATTGCCGTGATTGAAATCGCAGATGGCAATTTCCGCACCGGGACCGAGGTCGTCATAAACCTCGTGATCGAAAAGGCCCAGCGCCCCGCTATAGGCATGGCCTTGCAGATTGCGCCCCACCCAATCGTAC
>DATJOW010000108.1:0-42803 GCA_035506715.1 Candidatus Acidiferrum sp.
CACGTTCTACGATCTCGATCCCAAAGGCGTTGAATTTGTGTTCAACCTGAATTTTCTCGGCACGCTCCTGCCCACCCAGGCGTTCACCCGCGAAATGGCCGGCAAAGGCAAGGGCACCGTCATCAACATTTCCTCGATGAATGCTTTCCGCCCGCTGACCAAAATTCCGGCGTACAGCGGCGCCAAGGCGGCGGTGAGCAATTTCACGCAGTGGCTTGCGGTGCACTTTTCGAAGGTCGGTGTCCGCGTCAACGCCCTCGCGCCTGGGTTTTTCCTCACGGACCAGAACCGGACCCTGCTGACCAGGCCGGACGGGTCGCTCACGCCGCGCGCCAACACCATTATTTCTCACACGCCGATGAGCAAGTTCGGTGTGCCGGAGGACCTGGTGGGCGCGTTGCTGTGGCTCGCCTCGGCCGAAGCGTCGGGTTTTGTAACCGGCGTGGTCATCCCGATTGACGGCGGGTTCGCCGCGTTCAGCGGGGTTTGAACTTCAAATCGGATTTCAATTTTGGAATCCTTCCGACCAAGAACAGTCCAAGACCAGCAGCCAGGATGATGCAATCGGCTGCCAGCCTGATTTGGAATCTCTCGTCATAGTGCAGTCGTTCATTCAGTTCGTCCAGAAGTCCAGGTGGTGGCGGTGGCTTGGCTTCTTTCACCGAACCATCACAGAAAAGCAAATTGCCATGAATAGGGCAGGCGGCGAGAACTTCGGTCGGATTGGATTCGGCAACACTTGGACCGGAACGAAAGCGATAAGAAACATTCTCGGGTCGGAGATCGCCAAAGTCTGTTGTGAACTTCTTCGACTTGTCCTGCGGACAGAAAAGAATTTTGGGAGTGGATAACTCGTTGGTCATGACTTTAAGATGCAACACCGCGTTGCTGTCAAAGCCGTCCTTGTCCCTCGTGCAAAGTTCCATTGTGCCACCGGCGTTGGTGCTCACGTTCCAGGGATATTGATCTCCGTGGTCGCCTTCCCACAATCGAAACGCAATGCCGATCTGCTTCAAATTGCTGATGCAATTGATATGCTGTGGCTTGCGATAGTCCCAAGCCGGCCCGAAGAATAGCACTGCCATCAGAACTATGGCCACCAAGCAGCCAAGCATACCGATATAGCGGCACACATTGGTAATGAGAAACAGTTTCATGGTCAAAGAACTGGAGGACCGGGTTTCACAGGCAATTGACCAAAACTCCGTCAGGATCAAACAATCATTAGCAAAAGCCTGCCAATATTGTGGTGTAGATTCAACCCACAAATCATCTTAACGTGGCCGATCCCATCCTGGGCCGGTGGCAGCCCGCGCAAGCCTGCAAACAATCGCCGACCGAAGGACTCACATTCGCCAATAAATTTTAAAGTGCCCAAAAATAAAAAGACCGTGCCCAAAATGATGATTTCCCTCAACGAACCTTTCCGGTAAACTCCCATGCCGTTTTTGATTTTGAATAAGCTGACAAATTTTTATGGAACCAAAAGCTGACATTGCCTTGATCGGTCTGGCCGTCATGGGCCAGAACCTCATCCTCAACATGAACGACCACGGCTTCACCGTCGTGGCCTTTAACCGCACCGTATCCAAGGTGGATGACTTCCTCAACAACGAGGCCAAGGGCACCAACGTCATCGGTGCCCACTCGCTCCAGGAAATGGCCGCGCTGCTCAAGCGTCCCCGCCGCGTGATGCTCATGGTCAAGGCCGGCAAGGCCGTGGACGAATTCATCGACCACCTCCTGCCTGTGCTTGAAGCTGGTGACATCATCATTGACGGCGGCAATTCGCTGTTCGAAGACACCATCCGCCGCACCAAATACGTCGAGAGCAAGGGCCTGCTGTACATCGGCACCGGCGTAAGCGGCGGCGAGGAAGGGGCGCGGCATGGCCCGAGCATCATGCCGGGCGGCTCGCCCGCCGCCTGGCCGCATGTAAAGCCCATCTTCCAGTCCATTGCCGCAAAAGTGGACGACACGGGTGGTTCGGCGCAAGCGGCGCCCTGTTGCGATTGGGTGGGCGAAGGCGGCGCCGGTCATTACGTCAAGATGGTTCACAACGGCATTGAGTACGGCGACATGCAGCTCATCTGCGAGGCCTACAATCTCATGAAAACCGGCCTGGGCCTCACGGCGCCGCAGATGCACGAGATTTTCGCCGAATGGTACAAGGGTGAATTGAATTCCTACCTCATCGAAATCACCCGCGACATCCTGGCTTACAACGACACCGACGGCCAGCCGCTGGTGGACAAAATCCTGGACACTGCCGGCCAGAAAGGCACCGGCAAATGGACGGTGGTTTCCTCGCAGGACCTGGGCATTCCCATCACCCTGATCGCCGAGGCCGTCTATGCGCGCTGTGTTTCCGCGATGAAGGACGAGCGCGTCGCCGCGGCCAAAAAGTTGAAGGGCCCGAAGCCCACCATCAAGGGCGACCATAAGAAATTCATTGAATCCATCCGCCAGGCGCTGTACGCGTCGAAGATTGTCAGCTACGCGCAGGGCTACATGCTCATGCGCGCGGCGGCGGCGGAATACAAGTGGAACCTGAACTACGGCGGCATCGCGCTCATGTGGCGCGGCGGCTGCATCATCCGCAGCGTGTTCCTGGGCAAGATCAAGGAAGCATTCGACAAGAACCCGAAGCTCTCCAATCTGATGCTCGACCCGTTTTTCCGGAAGGCGGTCAAGGAGTGTCAGCGCGCCTGGCGCAATGTGGTGGCCATGGCGGCCAAGAAGGGCATTCCCGTCCCGGCATTCAGCACCGCCCTGGCGTTTTACGACGCCTACCGCAGCGAGCGGTTGCCGGCGAACCTGTTGCAGGCGCAGCGCGATTACTTCGGCGCGCACACCTACGAGCGAACGGATCAGCCCCGCGGCCAGTTCTTCCACACGAACTGGACCGGCCGGGGTGGCACAACCGCCAGCACGACCTACACGGTGTAAGCAAAGGTAGGGCTCGCTCTCCGAGCGGGCCGATGCCATGCGCTTTCGAAGCAAGCGCCCTACCAAATCATTTCAAGGCGCGGGCCTCGGCCCGCGCTTTGACCTTCACCTTGGTCCAGCGCTCTTCTAGGCTCACGCCATGCCGCGCCTGAATCGAAAAGTCGCCGGCCTGATTTCGGCCATCATAGCCGTATCGCTCTTGCTGGTCGGGCTGTGGCCCTTCGCGTTCCGGCCGCTCAATAATGCTGGCTGGCTCAAGCAACGCACGGGCCTGGCGTTCCGGGTTGCAGGCGTCGCGTACGACCCGGAACCTTTGGACTGGTCCGTCCGTACCCAGCCGGACCAACCAGGCGCGTTTACCGTGGAGCTCTGGCTGGAACCGGTTCCGGTACCGGCCACCGATGCCTTCTATCTCCTCACCATCGATGATGGGCAGGTCCCTGCCGGGGCGGCATTATGCCAATGGGAAACAGAATTGTTGCTGCGGGTTCGCGACCCGGCTAATGCGCGGGGATTTCGTGAGGTCGGACCCGAAGATGCGCTGGCCGGAGAAGACCTCCGAGTCCTCGCGGTCACCGCCAGTCCATCGGGGACCAGTTTCTATACCAACGGATTGCTGGCCGACCGATTCCCGGGTTTTACGGTGCCGCGCTCGCATTTGGGTGGCCGCCTGGTCCTCGGCAATGCCATCACCGGCAAACATCCCTGGACGGGAAACCTGCTCGGTTTGGCCATTTTCAACCGGGCCTTGGACGCTCCGGAAATTGCGCGCCACCATGATTGGTGGGCCCGCGCCGAGGCAAAACGTCTGGCGAGTGAGGCTGGTCTTACCGCTTTGTATCTCTTCGACGAAAGCGCCGGACTGGTGGCACACGACTACTCCCCGCATCAGCACCGGCTGTTGGTCCCGGAACGCTACACGGTGCTGCGCAAGCGCGTGTTGGAACCGCCATGGGGTCCTTCGGCAATCAAACTGTCCGACCTGGACGACATCGTGGTCAACATCTTGGGATTTATACCGTTCGGGTTCATGGTTTTCTGGCATCGGTGGTTGGTCAAACCTGGCAGCCGGATTGGGAATCTGGTCTGGACCGTCAGCGCCGGCGCAACCGTCAGTCTCGCCATCGAACTGATTCAGGTCTGGCTGCCCAATCGCACTTCGTCCCTCTTGGACCTTCTGACCAACACGCTGGGGACTTTCCTTGGCGTTTTGATCGCGCGGCGCATTCTACCCAAGGGAACACGCGCGGCAGACCATCAACCAAATTTCCCCCACTGAGGCGGTGGGAGAAGGTTTGCGTCTTTTGCGCCTCCTTGCGGTCGACAGAAACTACGCGGCTTGCTCTTCGATTTTCGCCTGTTCCAGCTTCGGGGCCAGCAGGTGCGCAATCAGCAGCGCCACCAGGTAAGTGACGCTGGCGGCCAGAAAGATGAGGAAATAATTGCCCTGTTCACCCCGGGCAATGGAGGCTTTGCGAATCTGGCCGACAATGATGAACAACAGGGTGCCGCCAATCGATCCGGCGAAGCCGCCCAACCCGGTGAGCGACCCGACGACGCGGCGCGGGAACATGTCGCCGGCGAGGCTGAAGACGTTGGCGGACCATGCCTGGTGCGCTGCCGCCGCGAGGGCAATCAGGCACACGGCGACCCATTGGTTATTGGTGAGGGCGGCAAACACCACCGGCGCCACCAGCGCGGCGAAAACCAACAACGTGGTTTTGCGCGCCCGGTTGACGGTCCAGCCGCGTTTCATCAGGTGGCCGGACAGCCAGCCGCCGCCGATGCTGCCGACGGAAGCGAAAACGTAGATCGCCGCCACGGGCCCGCTGCGCGCTTTCAGGCTCAATCCAAACTTGTCGGAAAAAAAGTAAGGAGCGCCGAACAAATAAAACCACCAGAAACAATCCGTCATGCCTTTGGCGGCGACGTAGGCCCAGGTCTGGCGGTGGGGGAAGAGCCGCCGCCAGGGAATTTTCACCGTGGGTTCGGGTGGATCGCTGTTGATGACGGCGAGCTCGGCGGGGGAGACGCGCGGATGCTCTTGTGGCTTCCGGTAAATGAGCAGCCACGCGACGATCCAGCCCAGGTCAAAAATACCGGTGATGAGAAACGCGCCGCGCCAGCCGTTGGCTGAGCCGAAAAGGGCCAGCGAAGAAAAACTGGCGATGACAAAGGGCAGACCGAAAGGAACGAGAATTCCGCCGACATTCGAGCCGGAGTTGAACAAACCGGTGGCCAGCGCTCGTTCGCGTTTGGGAAACCACTCGGCGGTGGTTTTAATGGCGGCGGGGAAATTGCCGCCTTCACCCAGCCCCAGCAAAATCCGGCAGATGAAAAATCCGGTGACCGTGCTGACGAGCGAATGGCTCATGGCCGCCAGGCCCCACGCGGCGCAAGCCAGCGTGAAGCCCCAGCGCAAACCCAGCACGTCCATCACCCGCCCCATCACCAGCAGGCTGATGGCGTACGCGATGTTGAACGCCACTGTCATGTTCCAATACTGGTCCTGCGTCCAGCCGATCTGCTTTTGCAGTTCGGGGGCGAGGTTGCTGAAAACGCCGCGGTCGATGTAGTTGGCGGTGGTGACCCAGAACAACAACGCACAAATGACCCAGCGAAAGTGACTCGTTGCCGGCGAGGGCGGACTTGAGGAAATCATAGCAGGCTGATTTTCATCCAAAATCAACTTCACTTCAAGCGGTGAAATCCGGCTTTACAAGCCCGGAGCCATGGTGTAAGGCTGCTCCATTATGTGGAAAAAATTCCTGCCTGTCTTGTCGGCGTTGCTGCTGGCCGGCTGCGCGTCGCAGTTCACGCGCCTGACACCGTTGCAGCAACCGCGCAATCCCAACAACCTGTACCCGGTTGAAGTGGCTTTCAATTCCTCGCAGCAGTCGCTGCGCTGGGAGACCATTCAACCTTATGTCATCGCCGATGGTCAGTCGTATCCCCTGCGTCCCGTGGCCCTGGTGCGGAACCGCTGGGAAGGCTTTGTGCCGGTGCCGGCAGGGGTCAACTTCGTCAACTATCGTTTCAAATTCGACTACAAATACAACGCCGTTGGCACGGGGCCTAAGGCCAACAGCGTCTTTTCGCCGGTTTACAAGCTGACCGTTGTGGATCAATAACCGGTTGGCGGAAACGCCCCAACCCTCTGAATCGCGAAGCGCGGACTTGAAGCTCCGCGCTTCCCTTTTCCGAATTATCGCGGGAGTAACCGGAACCCGCCGGGGCGGCGAGCAGAGACGTCAAAAGTTCTCCCGGCGGTCGCCGGGGCCGCATCAATGCCGGGGCCGGAGCAGGATGGCTTTCTTGTCCGTACCATCCACCTCCACGCTGTGGGTTTCCACGTCGGGATCGTCCTTGATGGCTTGATGCACCACCCGGCGGTCGAACGACGTCATCGGCTCCAGTTCCACGGTGTCGCCCCAGCGCCGGACTTTTTCGGCGGCGTCCTTGGCCTTCTTCACCAGTGCTTCGCGGGCTTGGGCGCGATAACCGCCCACGTCCACGGTCACTTTGGGGGCGTTGGCATCCTGCTGAAACAGCAGCCGATTGGTGACGTATTGCAGGTCGGCCAGGGTCTGGCCCTGGCGGCCGATGAGGCGTCCGGCGTCGTCCGTTTTCACATCGAGGAAAATGCCCTCCTCCAGCTTGTGCTCCTCCACCGTGGCGGGAAAGCCGAGGGACTCGAGAATTTTTTCCAGGGTTGCTTTCGGTTGTGCGGCCATAAATTTGTAATTTGTTAAATGGTGATTGGTTGAATGGTGCAAAACGGCGATTTTTACCGGTCAACTACTTAACCGTTTGACCATTCAACGAACTCATTTTTTCCTTTTTGACGCCGGCGTCAATGCTGAACCGGAGGCTTGGGGCGCCGGTCCGGCTGCGGGCTGGTTCATTTTGGTCAGCTTCGTTTGCACGATCGTCAACACGTTGTTGACCGTCCAGTACAGCGCCAGGCCGGAGGAGTAGTTATACAGGAACACCAGGAACAGCAGCGGCATGTAACGCATGATTTTTGCCTGGGCCGGGTCCATGCCGGGCGAAGGCGGTGTCAGGTGCGATTGCCACAACATCGCACCTCCCATCAGCAGCGGCAGCGGGTTGAAGGGGAAATTGATGCCCGGAATCATGAAAATCGTGTCGGGTTTGGACAAATCGGCGATCCACAGAAAATGCGCGCCGCGCAGCTCGATGGCGCTCCGGATCATCGTGAAAAAGCCGATGAACACGGGCATCTGGATGGCCATGGGCAGGCAACCGCTCATGGGGCTGACCTTGTGTTTGCGGTAAAGCTCCCACTGTTTCTGGGTGAGCTTTTGCATGTCGTCCCCGTACTTTTCCTTGAGCGCCTGCATCTCGGGGGCCAGCGCCTGCATCCGCTTCATCGAACGTGTGCTCGCCGCCGTCAGCGGCCAGAACACCACCTTGATCAGCACCGTGATCAGCACGATCACCCAGCCATAGCCCAGGCGGGTCACGTCATGCAGCCAGTTCATCGCCAGCAACAGCGCCTTGGCGAAAAACCCCAGGTACTTCCCGAACTGCATCACCAGATCGGCCTGGTTTTGAAACTCGTCGCCGATGCGCGCCAGCAGGCGGTATTCCTTCGGCCCGGCGAAGAGGACAATATGTCGCTCCAGCGCCGAGTGTGCGGCCAGGGTGACGGCGGGATAAACGAAAGCGGTCTGCACTCCCTGTGGCGGGGGCGCCCCCGGGATGGGTTCGACGTTGGGGAATGGAGGCAGGTTGACGGGCCGGGCGACGATTTGTTCGGCCGGGTCCTTGGGCATGGCCATCAGCGCGAAAAACTGGTTGTGCGCCGCGGCCCAGACAACGTCGTTCGAACCGGCGACATATTCCGACCGGGGGGTGCCACGGAAGCAGCCAAAGCCGGTTCCGGAGAACCAGCTCACCGTCCGGTCTTGCGTTCCCCGCCCGTCAAACCACATCACGCCTTCGCTCAGGGCGTTGTCATCTGGCCCCATGGGGGTGGCGGTGCCGATCACCCATTCCTGGACCGGCAGGGGGAACGGAGTTTCCGACGGATTTTCCAGCCGCACGGTCGTGTTTACCAGGTAATTGGAACTGAGATGAAACTCCTTCGTCAGGCGCAGGCCATTGGTCAGCGTCTTTTCCGCCAGGACGCCGTCGGGGCGCAGGCCCAGAGTGAAATTCCCGTCCCCGAACAGTCCGGGATCACCCAAAACCGCCAGCACCGGCAGCGGGGCGCGCATGTTCAACGTCGCCACGCCGTCCGTCGCCACCTTCCGCTTCCAGCGCGGCGAAATGGTTTCGGGGTAATCGAGCAGTTCCACCGACTTCAGCCCGCCGCCGCGCGACGTGAACGTGTACCGGGCGCGGCCGTAATTGGTAACCAGCAGGGATTCCGGCTGATTCGTGTCAAACCCGGGACCAGGAGTGCCCGCTGGCGGGACGGCAGCATTCAACTGATTGGAAAGAGCCGCCAGATTGGTAACCGTCAAGTGGGCCACCCGATTGGTTGCGGCGTAGCGCGCCTGCTCCATCGCCACTTTATTCTGCTCGACAAACCAGATGCCGAGCAGAACCACACAGAGCGAAACGACGATGATGCCGGTGCGATCCATGAGTAATTAATGGCCAGAGGGCGAACGACGGATGACGAATTCCTTTTGGGGTACGGGATCGGGTCCGCAACCGCCCCACGGATGGCAGCGGCAGATTCGCTTGGCGGCGAGCCAGCCGCCCGGGAGAGGGCCGTGTTCGCGGACCGCCGCCAAGGCGTATTGCGAACAGCTGGGCGTGAACCGGCAGCCGCCGGCGGCGCCGAATAAACAGGTCTGGGCCGGTGAAATTACGAGCTGATAGGTGCGGATGGCCAATGCCAAAACGTGAATGACTAATGACGAAATGCTAATGACTAAAGAACGGCGAAGCCCGAATGACGAAATGCCGGCTGCCGCGCGTCCGGCGATTTCGGCATTGGTCATTGGAAATTCTTTAGTCATTCGGATCTAGGAATTAGTCATTTTCCACAACCCCGCCCGGTTCAGCGCCGTCAGTAAATCCCTTTCCACCTCGGCAAACTTCTTTCCGACAATGGAATTGCGCGCCACCAGCACGAGTTCGACGGGTTGCGCCAGCTCATGCTGATGCTGGCGGAAACTCTCGCGCAGCAGCCGCCGGGCGCGGTTGCGCTCCACGGCTCCGCCGATTTTCCGGCCGGTCACGACGCCCACCCGGGGCGCGGCGCCGGCGGGCAGCCGATGCCAATTCGCGATGAGGCAGCCCAGGACCAGCCGCTCGCCCTGCTGGCGCACCCGCGCGAAGTCCCGGTTCCGGCCGAGCCGGGAAGCGCGGCCCAGTCGCCGGCGCCTGGGGTCTGGCGTCCGGGGTCGGGCGTCTGGAGGCGACGCAGGCATGGGGATGCGGGCTTAGACCGGGGTCAGGCGTTTGCGACCCTCGCGGCGGCGGTTGCGCAGCGTGGCACGGCCGCTCTTGGTGGATTTGCGGGCAAGAAACCCGTGCTGCCGCTTGCGGCGGATCTTTGACGGTTGGTACTGGCGTTTCATAAATTCATTCGGCTTCCTTCCGGCGGAAAAACCGGAACGTGCGAGGATAGTCGGGAAACGCCTTCTGTCAAGGCGGGGTTGCATCGCCCCAACCGGTCACCAGGCGACCAGGCCGCGGAGTTCCCGCGCGACTCGACAAGTCCCGCCCAAAATGCGAGTTTAGGGGCGTGTCGAAACACAAGCTCGAACAACTGCGCGCCACCTTGCGCGCTTATGGCTCTTGCCTCGTGGCCTACTCCGGCGGCGTGGATTCGGTGTTCCTCGCGCGCGTGGCGCACGAGGTCCTGGGCAACCGGGCCCTGGCGGTGATCGCCGATTCGCCGAGCCTGCCGCGGCGCGAGTTGGCGGAGGCGCTCGCCCTCGCCGAACAATTCCAATTTCCCGTGCGCGTGGTGCGGACGGCTGAATTCCAAAATGCCAACTATCTGGCGAACCCGGCCAACCGCTGTTATTTCTGCAAGCACGAGCTGTTCGAGCAACTCACGCCGATTGCGCGCGCGGAAAAATTCGCGGTGATTGCCTACGGCGAAAACGCCAGCGACAACGGGGACTTCCGGCCCGGGGCCCAGGCGGCAGCCGAATTTCAGGTGCGCGCCCCGCTCAAGGAGGCCGGTCTGACCAAGACTGACATCCGCGAACTTTCGGCGCAGCTCGGCCTGCCCACGGCGGACAAGCCTCAGATGGCCTGCCTCAGCTCGCGCATTCCCTACGGCGAGGCGGTGACGCCGGAAAAACTGGCGATGATCGAGGCGGCGGAAAATGTGCTGCGCGACCTGGGCTTTCATGACGTCCGCGTCCGCCACCACGAATTGCGGAACGCGGAACCCGGAGGGCGGAACCAAAGCCCGGCCGTCCGCAAAACCCCAGATTCTGCCGTCCGCCATCCGCCGTCCGCACTGGCCCTCGCCCGCCTCGAACTGGGGCCAGCAGAGATGCCGCGGTTTTTGGCGGACGGTCTGTGCGGACGGGTGGCCGCAGCGTTGCAGAGCATCGGTTACGCGCACGTGACCCTGGATTTGCAGGGCTATCGGCGGGGGAGCTTGAACGAAAGGCTGGCAGCCGGACCTTTCCCCCGCCGGGAGCCACCGCAGAGCGAAGCGTAAACCGTGAAACTTTCGGGCGGAACCGGTTTTTAACTGCTAGCTTATGCCGCAGTTTTCCTACAGGGCACGCCGCCGGAGCGGCGAGCTGGTGGAGGGCGTTCTGGAGGTGGCCGACCGCTCAGCGGCGGTCACCCAAATCGAACGCCTCGGGCTCTTTCCTGTTGCGGTGGACACAGCCAAAGCCGGCGCGAGCACCAACGGCAAAGTTTCGGGCAAGAAATTCGATGTGATGGCATTTCTGCCGCCCACGGTGCGCGCCCAGCTTTCCCAGAAGCGCAAGCCGAAGCTGCAGGAGCTGGCCACGTTCACCCAGCAACTGGCGAACCTGCTCCAGTCGGGGATGCCGCTGACGGTGGCGCTGAACAGCATGACGCATCTGGAGTCGAAGGGCATTTCCTCCGACGTCAGCCGGGAGTTGAAGCAGGAGGTGACCGAGGGCCGGAGCCTGTCGGACGCCATGGCGCGGCAGCCGCGGGTGTTTTCAGATTTGTACGTCAACATGGTGCGGGCCGGCGAGCAGAGCGGTTCGCTGGTGGAAGTGCTGCGGCGCATGGCCAACCATCTCCAGCAATTCGCCGACGTGCAGGCGAAATTCACTTCGGCGCTGATTTATCCGGCCATGGTGTGCTGCGTCGGCGCGGGTATCATCGCCTTTTTCATGTTCTTCATGATGCCGCGCTTCATCACGATTTTTACGGGATTCAACGTCCAGCTGCCGCTGCCGACGCGCATCCTGGTGGGCGGCAGCCAGTTCCTGATCCACTACTGGCTGTTGTTGGTATTCGTCGCCATCGTCGGTTTCATTCTCTTCAAACGCTTTCAGGCCAGCGAGGAAGGCGCCCAGAAGCTGGATGAATGGAAAATGAAGGCGCCGGTTTTCGGCAAGGTGATCCGGCTGAATTTGTTTGGCCAGTTCGCGCGCACCCTCGGCACGTTGCTCCAGAACGGCGTGCCCGTGCTCGTCGCATTGAAAATCACCGAGCAGGTCATTGCCAACCGCATCGTCAAACAGGCCATTGCCAAAACACGCGACGCAGTGACCGACGGTAAAACCCTGGCCCAGCCGCTCCAGCAAAGCAAAATCTTCCCGCAATTGATGGTAGACCTGGTGCGGATCGGCGAGGAAACGGGTGATGTGCCCGGCGCGCTCAACAACGTCGCCGACACGTATGAAGGCGAATTGCAGATCGGTTTGCGCGTGATGACCAACCTCATCGAACCGGTGCTCATCATCATCATGGCCGTCATCGTGGGGTTCCTGCTCATCAGCATCCTGCTGCCGCTGTTCAAGCTGATTTCGCAGATCCACGCCTGAGCTATGAGTGACGAGTGGCGAGTGACGAGTGACAAGTTGAGCGTTCCCACGCGCAAAGTTTCCTCACGTCACCCGTCGCCTGTCACTCCGCACGCCTCAGCCTTCACGCTGATCGAAGTCATGATTGTCATCGCCATCATCGGCCTCATCGCGGCGATGGGGGTCCCCTCCGTCTTCCAGATTTTCCGCAAGGAAGGCATGCGCCGGGCGGTGAGCGACGTGCAGCAGTTGATGGGTGACGCGCGGGCCCGGGCGATTTATAGCGGCCGGACCGTGCGGGTGGTCTTTCACCCTGCCGAAAAGCGGCTGGAAATCGCCGATGCGCCGGCTGCCGCGGCACCGGTGCCGCTGGCGGGGGCCCTCGCCAGCAATCCAGGGTTGGCCTCGCCCGCCGCCGCGCCGGCCGGCTCCCCGGGTTCGGTGGTGTTGCCGGACAACGTGGACATCGCCATGCTGGACATTGACATGCTGGACCGGGGCGCAGATGAGATCGCCAGTGTTGATTTTTATCCGAACGGCACCTGTCAGGAACTGATGCTCGTGCTGCACTCGCGCGATGAATGGGAAAAAATCACGCTGGAATTTTCCACCGCCCTGGCATCCGCCGCTCCCGTGACGCGATGAAAACCCGATTCACCACCAGTGCGCGCGGCGTCCCGGACCGACGGGCCTTCTCGCTGTTGGAGGTGATGGTGGCCATCGGCATCTTTTTCATGGGCACGTTCGCCATTCTCGGGCTCGTCTCCACCTCGCTGGGAAACGCGCGCCGGTTGCAGCGTCCGATTGTAGACGCCGGTCTGGTGGCCAGTGAATTGGTGCTGACCAACAAACTGGTCGAAGGGGTCTATACCGGCAATCTGGGCGAGTTTCTGGGCAAATCCTGCCAGGATTACAGCTTTACCTATGCTGTCGAGGAAACGCAGACGAACAAACTCTTCAAGGTCGATATCATCCTCCAGGACGACGCCCGCGGGCATGCCGTGGTCTCCAAATTGAGCCTGCTGCTCTTCCGCCCGCAATCTCCCGCCGGGAGCTTGGATGGGGCAACCACCCGCCGATGAACCCGACGGGCCCTTCACGCAACCGCGCCTTCGCGCCCCGGCCGGGGCGCGGCGGATTCACCCTGGTCGAAATCATGATCGCCTTTGCGATTTTCTCGATGCTGGTGGCGGCGGTCTTTTCGACCTGGACCCTCTTGTTGCGCTCCAAACAGGTCGGCAACGAGGCCGCGGCCCGCGCCCAGCGCCAGCGCATCGCCATCCGCACCCTGGAGGACTCCCTCACCTGCGTCCAATCCTTTCAGGCTTCCCCGGCCTACTACAGTTTTGTAGTTCAAAATGGAGAGCAACCCCTTTTGAGCTTCGTGGCCCGGTTGCCGGCCGGTTTTCCTCGGAACGCCCGGTTTGGTGATTTTAATCTGCGGCGGCTGACCTTCACTCTCGAACCGGGGCCGGATTCAGAAAAGGACCTGGTGCTGCGGCAGAATCCGATTCTCATGGACATGGACTCCGATGAAAAGGCCTTTCCGCTGGTGCTGGCGCGCAACGTGCAGGGTTTTGTCGTGGAATGCTGGGATACCAATAAGCTGGATTGGGTGGACGAGTGGCTGGACACCAACTCCATTCCCCCCTTGCTGCGCATCAGCCTCGTGCCCGGCGGTGGCGGGGGTTACAACGGCGAGGCTTCAAGCCTGGTGATCACCCGGGTCATCGCCGCGCCGTCCATGATGATGCCGTCAGTTTTGCAGGCGGCCCGAGGCGGCGGGGCGCCCGGCGGGATTAATCTGAATCCCGGCAACGCGCCAGGTGGTCCGCCTAGCCAGGGCCCGCCCGGCGCCACTGGAAATCCCAACGCACCGGGCAATCCCTTCCGGCCGAATCGCTTCAACCGCTGAGAAAGCCCGCGATGAAACTCCGCCTTCAACAACATTCCCGGGGCATGGCGCTCATCGTGGCGATGATTGCCATCTTCGTGCTTTCAGCGCTGGCTGCCGGGCTGGCCCTTTCCATGAAAGTCGAGACCCGGCTGGCCCAGAATGCGGATTCGGAACAGCAATTGCTTTGGCTCGGGCGTTCCGGCGTGGAACTGGCGCGCTACGTTTTATCGCAGCAGCTCACCATCCCGAACGAACCGTACGACTCCTTGAACCAGATCTGGGCCGGCGGTCCGGGCAGCCTCGCCTCTTCCAACAGCCCGCTGTGCGGCTTGTCACTCGACCATTACCCGGTCGGGGAAGGCACCGTGACTGTCAAAATCATCGATCTCGAACGCAAGATCAATGTTAACACCGCCAGTCGCGACGTGATCGTGCAGGCGCTCACCCTCATGGGGGCGGACGCCAATGATATTTCCGTCGTGTCGGATTCGATTATTGACTGGATTGACTCAGACGATAATGCGCTGCCGGCCGGTGCCGAAAGCGATTATTACCAGGGGCGTCCCTTGCCCTATTACGCCAAAAACGCGCCCATCGACGACCTGTCCGAATTATTGCTGGTGAAGGGAATAACCCGGGAAATGTACGAAGGCAGCAATGCCACCAATCATATTCCCTCGGCCTTCGAGCACAAACTCGGTTTCGGCCACGCGCCCGGGCAGGCGCCGGAATATCCGTTCGGGTTGAAGGACATCTTCACGCCATTTTCCTCCGGGCGAGTCAACCTCAACACCGCCGATTTGAATGTCTTGCAGGTCCTGCTGGGGGGAGACAGCCCCATGGCGGAGGCCATCATCAAGGCGCGCGCCGGGCCCGACGGAGTGGATGGCACGGACGATGACACGCCGTTGCGGAATCCGGGGGATGTGGCCCGGTTGGGCATCACCGGGCCGGCCGCCCAGCAGCTTGCCGCCCTCGGCACCGTGCGCAGCTCCACGTTTGAGGTCCATGTCACGGCGCAGATTGGCGACTACCATCGCGAATACGTTGCGGTTCTCTTTCGCAGTTCGGGCACGGATGTCCAGGTGGTGAGTTTTTACTGGCAATAACAAAATCAGAGTTGAAATTGCCGGGCCGGCCGCTAATGTTCGGCCATGCGCGGGCTTTTTGTGACCTTGCTTCTGCTCGGCTGGCCATTCTGGGCTTTGGCGGTCGACGCGCCCGCCGGCCGCGTCATCAAAGTCCTGCCTCTGTTCCTCGACCAGAAAGGGCGCGACGCGCTTTCCCCCAGCTTGTTCGACCGCGATGCCTACCAGGTTTACCTGCGCCAGCACACCAATGAAATCTCCGCCCTGCGGATTGATGTTTTGTGGAAGGCGGCCAACACCCGGGGCGCCAGGCTGAACCTGCGCGTCGAACTGCGGGGCGCCGGCCCCGGGGGCCTGCCGCAGCAGGTCACCTTGGAAAAAACCGTGACGCCGGGCTCTTTCCGGCGTTGGACGTCCCTGACTTTGGTGGATCAGGATTATCAAAAGTTCGGCGGGCTCGCTGCCTGGCGGGTCACCTTGTGGTTGGGGGACCGGCTGATGGGAGAACAGAAGTCGTTCCTATGGTAACCGGTTTAAAAAAAACAAACAGCTGTTTGAATACGCTTGGCCGGCGGGCCGGCCAATAAGCTGATATCCTCATGGTTAACATCAAAATCATCTGCGGTTGCGGGCAAAAATACTCCTTCGATGTGTACCCGTTGAATGGCCGGATGCCGGCGCCGGTCCAGTGCCCTGTTTGCGGCATGGACGGCACCGCGGCGGCCAATGACATCATGGCGCGCACGCTGGGCATCCAGCCGGCACTGCCCCCGCCCGCGCCTCCGCCTGCGCCTGCGCCCGTGCTCAAGCTGAGACGGTCGGGGGGCTACGGGAGCCAGAACGAGGAACTGCCGGATGTGGTCAAGGACGCCTGGAAATGGTGCCGCGATATGGTGCATGACCTCCGCTCTTCTCCCGCCGTCCAAACCAGCGGCGGCCGGCCGATGACCGCCGAGGAAATCTGGCGGCAGCGGGCGCTCGAGGCGGAACGGCGCGCCCAGGAAGCGGTGGCCGCCGCGCGAGCCGACCTGGCGCCGCACCTGGCCCAGGCGCTCAAGGAGGCGCTCGTCCAGGAACTGGCGGTTCAACGCAAGGAGCTGCTTCAGGCCCAGCAAATCGCCATCGCGGAAATCGCCCAATTATCGCAGCACCTGGACGAGTTGAAAGCGCCGATGCAGGAGCGGCTGCGGTCCTACGAAACGCGGATTCAGGAACTGGAAAAGGAGTTGGCCGCCCGTTCCGAGGAAAACCGCGTCCTGCTGCAACTCAAGATCGAAATGGTGCGGCATCAGCTCGAACTCGAGCGCACGCGCAGCCGCGTTTCATTCAACTGACCTCACGCCACGATCTTTTCACCCGGTGTCTTTTTCTCCTGGGTCTGCAAGGCCCGCTCGTAGCACTGCAACGCCTCGTCGTACCGCGACAGGCGGTTATACAAACCGCCTTTGTGGAGGTAGGCGATGGTCATGCCTCCATCCGCTTCGATGGCTTGGTCATAACAAGTGATGGCCTCGTCCAGCCGGCCCAGTTTTTCGAGCGCTCCGCCCTTTTTCACCAGGGCCTCGGCATGGCGGGGATGCAGTCCCAGCGCCACATCGAAACATTCAAGCGCCTTCTGCGGCTCGTTGGCGGCCAGCAAGGCCTGCCCTTCGGCGACCAGATTGGCCACGCATTCGTCCCGGTCACTGGACGTTTTCGGCGCGCCATTGGCTTCGGGCGCCGCAGCGGGTGCGTTGGTTTCGGCCAGCGGCGCCCGCGCAACCTGCTTCAGCTCCAGGATGCGTTTTTCGAGTTGGTCCACCATGGCGAACAGCCGGGCGTTTGACTGTTCCACCGCGGCGCCAGCGGCCAAAGCCGGCGCCACCCGGCCTTGGTCCAGGGCGAATTCCGCCTGGCGCAGCGTGATCAATTCGGCCAGGCGCGAGACGGCGCGCCATTGCAGGTAAGCCATCAATAAGAGGGCCGCCAGCCCCACGCTGCCAAAGCTCACCCCCAACAACAGAATCATCTGCTGGGTCTTTTGCACGGCCTCGATTTCCCCCTGCCGCTGAGCGGCGATGATTTGCTGAAGCGACTCAAAGCGGGTGGCTATTTCCTCGGCGTTGCGCCGGGTTTCGGCCTCGGTCTGCTGCCGGTTCTTCTCGAGAACCAGCTGGGTGTCGTGCAGTTGTTGCTGAATCTGCAGCAGAGCGTTCGATGCTTCCGTTGACAGCGGCGAGGCTGCCGAGTTGGTATCGGCCAAGACCCCCGTGCTGCCGACGGAGCAGAGGCAAAATGTCAGAAAAATTCGGCGCAGTGTCGCATTCATAGCATTTTAAGGCAGCCTGAGCCGCGCACCGGCTCAAGTCAAGCATGCGACCGGCCGACTTGTTCGCAAACTATCACCAAGCTATCCACCACGACCGGTGCGGGAACCCGATGGGTGGTGGCCCGATCAACGCTTATTCCGATTTCAAGTCAAATTCCAGCCGCGTGCGGGTTCCGGTCTGGTCGTTGACGATTTCCATCTCCTGCACCTGCCACTGACCGTTCACTTTTTTGAGTTTCTTGGTGTCATACTCCTTGAGCAGTTTGCCCTTTGCGTCGTAGGCCTCGGCATAAAGGATGCCGCCGTTTTCGCTGTCGATCCATGATAGGACGCGGGAATAACCATTGGTCCCCGGGTCGGAATTCGCGCTTTCCAGAACGCTGCAACCCCGGCTGCTGCGCACGACTTTCTTGAGCAAGGTTTGCTGCGGCCAGTGAAAAAACTCGCGTCCGAGGTCGGCCACCCAAAAATCCGAGCCGGCAAAGGGCGTCATGATTTGGGAGCGGGCCATAGTGGTTGCCGGCCGGTCCTCCGCTGCGCCCGGTTCGCCCGGACCGTCCCAGATTTGATAGCGATTCGGCCGTCCGACCTGATGCGTTATCGCCAGACGCACCCGGTTCGACACGGCGGATGTTTCGTAAATCTCCTGCCACCCGGTTTCCGACAGCACACTCTGAATCCGGACGGGGATTTCAAGGCGCCGGCTCCGGCTGATGCGGATGTTCAGGATGGCATTTTGGACGAGGTTGGAGGCGGGGCCCACGGCCAGGAGTTGTTGGGCCAGGGCGCGGCCCTCGATTTCCTTGTCGGACAGGCCATTGGTGGGGGCAGCACTGGCCGCGATGGCCAGAATACAGCCTGCCACTGCCGGCGCCAGCCGCGGGATCATTTTGTCTCCAGCGCCAGCCGCAGAACGTCGGCAATGTGCCCGACGAAATGGGCCTTGAGTTTGGAGCGAACTTCCGCCGGCACGTCCAGCCAGTCCGCCTTGTTGGGCTCCGGCAAGATGACTTCCCGGAGGCCGAAGCGCGCGGCTGCCAGGACTTTTTCCTTGATGCCCCCCACCCGCAACACCCGGCCGCGCAGGCTGATTTCGCCGGTCATGGCCATCCGGAAGCGGACCCGCCGTTTCGTCAGCAACGAAGCCAGCGCAGCGACAATCGCCACCCCCGCGCTCGGGCCATCCTTGGGCGTGGCTCCGGCCGGGACGTGGATATGGATGTCGAATTTGCCGTAATTGCTCATGTCCAAATCCAGCGATTTGGCCTGGCTGCGCAGGTAACTCATCGCCGTCTGCGCGCTCTCTTTCATCACCTCACCGAGCGACCCGGTCAGCAGCAGGTTGCCTCGGCCGCGCATCCGCGTCGCTTCGATGAACAGCACATCGCCGCCGAACGGCGTCCACGCCAGGCCGGTGGCGATGCCGTATTCGATGATTTTCTCAGCGGTTTCGGCGATGAACGGCGCATGGCCCAGGTAATCCTTCAAGGTGTCCGCATCCAGTTTTACCGCCAGGGCGGCGCCGTTTTTGGACACAATCTTGCGCGCCGCCTTGCGCGACAGCGCGGCAATTTCCCGCTCCAACTGCCGCACGCCAGCCTCCCGGGTGTATTCGCGGATGAGCTTGCGCAGGGCGGAGTCAGTAAATTTCACATCCTGCCGGGTGAGGCCGTGCTCTTCGATCTGACGCGGCACGAGATAACGCTTGGCGATTTGCAGCTTTTCCGACTCGGTGTAGCTGGGCAGTTCGATCACTTCCAAGCGGTCGCGCAAAGCGGGGTGGATAGGCTCCAGCCAGTTCGCCGTGGTGATGAACAGCACGCGCGACAAATCAAACGGCAGGTCAAGATAATGATCGGTGAACGTGTTGTTCTGGGCTGGATCGAGCACTTCAAGCAGGGCCGCCGCCGGGTCGCCCCGGAAATCCGCGCCCACCTTGTCCAGTTCGTCCAGCAAGATCACCGGGTTGCGGCTTTCGGCCCGGCGGAGGGTCTGGATGATGCGGCCCGGCATGGCGCCGACGTAGGTGCGGCGGTGGCCGCGGATTTCCGCCTCATCGCGCATGCCGCCCAGGGCGATGCGCGCGAACTTGCGGCCCAGCGCATCCGCCACACTTTTGCCGAGGGAAGTCTTGCCCACGCCTGGCGGGCCGACCAGGCAGAGAATCGGACCTTTGATCTGCCTGCGGCGCTTGATCACCGCGATGAATTCGAGCAGGCGATCCTTGACCTTTTCCAACCCGAAATGCTGTTCGTTCAAAATCCGCTCGGCGGCCTTCAGGTCCAGCTTGTCTTCCGTGGACTTTTCCCAGGGCATGTTCAGGATCCAGTCCAGGTAATTGCGGCCGACGGCATATTCCGCGGCAGCGGGCGGAGTCTGCTGCAGGCGTTCGAGCTCCTGCTCGGCGGCTTTGCGGGCCTCGTCCGGCATGGGCGTCTGCCCGACTTTTTCTCGCAGCAGCTTGATCTCGCTCGACCCGGTTTCCCCCTCGCCCAATTCCTTCTGGATGGCGCGCATTTGCTCCCGCAGGAAAAAATCGCGCTGGGTCTTGGCAATGGAGGTGGCCACGTCGCTCTGGATTTTTGAGCTGAGCGTGAGGACTTCCTGCTCGCGGTTGAGCAGGGGCAGCAGCTTTTGCAGCCGCTCGCGGACGGACACGGTCTCCAGGAGTTTCTGCCGGTCGTCCAAGCTCAGGTTCAGATTCGCTGCGATGAGGTCGGCGAAGTGGCCGGGATGCTCGGTGTTCAGCGCCGCGACCTTGACCTGGTCCGACAGCGCGGTGGACATGCGGGCGATTTCCTCGAACTGCCGGTGCGCGTTGCGCAACATGGCCTGCAACTCGACCGAGTCCTCGGTTTCATCCCGCAACAACTCGTAGCTGGCGCGCAGGTAGGGGGCGGGCGGCGTGTAAATCTTGATGCGGATGCGCCACAGACCCTCGACCAGCATGCGCGCCGTGCCGTCGGGAAATTTCACCATTTTCGCCAGCCGCGACACGCAACCGACCTCGTGCAGATCCTCCGGCAGCGGTTCGACGATTTCGGGTTTGCGCTGCAACACCGCGCCCAGCAGCCGGTCGCCGGCCACGATGTCATCGATCAATTTCAGACTCGGCCCGGTTTCCACGAGCAGCGGCACGACTGCTCCGGGAAAAATCACAATGTCCGACAGGCCGAGAATCGGCAGGTTTTCCGGCAAGGAACGGGCGGAAATGCGCGGCGGGGCATCCGATTTCTCGGCGCCGCCCAGAATGCTGACAAATTCTGTTTCCGGCGAAGTCATCGTCGTTTCAGACTGTTATTCAATTAGATGCCGGCGCCCGGGAAAAGATTCAGGCGCGGCTAATTTCCTTCGGCGATCGGGACCTTCGTGCTTTTCGTCTGCAATTGGTGTGCCAAGGGCACGTCAATTCGCAAAAAACCGTTTACATATATGGCCTTGGCCTGGCTGAGGTCGTAACCCGGGGGCAATTCCAGCACGCTTTCAAAGGGACCGTAGCTGATTTCCATGACCAGAAAATTACACTTGTGTGCGCGGCAAAGATCCGGTCGGCTGCCGCTGATGCGCAGGCGATGGCCTTCCACCGTGATCTCCAGATTCTCGCTCTTCATCCCGGCCAGCTCCACCTTGATGACCAGTCCGGTGTCGGTGGCATAAACATCCGTGTTCGGAATCCAGCGACCGCTCACGGCTCCGCCGCGCCCGCTCACAGCCGTACCGCGGTGAACAAAATGCATTGTGGGACTGACTTTGGTTACAGCCATGATAAAAAATTATATCCTATAAAACTCGCATTAGCAAGTCCGGGGAACTCATCGCCGTTTGACCGTCACGACGGGGCGCTCACCCTTGCGCGCATGAAAAACCATGGAACCCTTGTCCCCCGCCGGCCCCAAAACTGAACAGCCGCAATGCGTGTCCCGTTCAAAACTGAATTTGCGGCGGCGCAGGCATCCCCGCAGAAACAACCCCGCCACGACCGCCACCACCGCCAGCGAAACCGCCTGCTGCCAATTCATGACCGCAACATACTATGAAAAAGCGTTCGTGCAACCGATTTTCGCTGATGAATTTTGACGACAGAATCCCGTCTGAACCGGGTGCGGCCAAGGCGGGATATTGCCACTTTCAGCCCACGCCCTTACGCTGTGCCCATGGCCGCTCTGTTCCGTCACCCGCACCGCGTCAGTTACGCCGATTGCACCATCGGAAACCACGTGTATTATTCCCGCTACCTCGATTTTTTGGAGGCGGCGCGCGGCGAATTCATCCGCTCGCTGGGCTTCTCCGTACGGCAATGGCAGGACCGCGACGTGATTTTTCCCGTCATTGAGGTCCGCCTGCGCTACCGGTCACCCGCGCGCTACGACGATTTGCTGGCCGTCGAAATCTGGCCGACCGCCGTCGAACGGGTGCGGTTGAATTTCGCCTGCCGCATCGTCAATCAGGATGACAGGCTCATCCTGGAAGCCGAAACCTTTCACGTCTGCGCCGGGGTGAATGAAAAGCCCAAGCGCTTGCCCGAGGAACTGGCGGACAAGCTCAAATCGTATTTGAATGGGACAGTTGTGGCGGATCCAAAATAGAAGCGATGAACCAGCCGTGATAAATGCCCCAGAAGTCAACGCATCCATGTAGATGCTGTTCGTTGCCATTGCGATGCTTGTTCTTTTGGTCGCCGCCCTTTGGTTAATTTCGAATAAGGGCACTACCGTCTCTTGTTCCGGCTTGCGCATTTGATTCGCGCCTGCGACAATTCAGCGGCGCGGGCGATGCAAGACCAGGTTTATCCCAAACACTATTGCGGCGTGTTCGGCATTTTCGGTCATCCGAATGCCGCCGAACTCACCTACTACGGCCTTTACGCCCTCCAGCATCGCGGCCAGGAAAGCGCAGGCATTGTCACTTGCCACGACGGAAAATTTTTCAAGCATCACGGCATGGGCCTGGTGCCGCAGGTGTTCAATGCCAAAATCCTGCACGACCTCGTCGGCAACGTGGCAGTCGGCCACACCCGCTATTCCACCACCGGCTCGTCGCATTTGCGGAACGCGCAACCGCTCACCGTGGACTGTACGCGCGGACAGATTGCCGTCGCCCACAACGGCAATCTCACCAACGCCGCCCAGCTCCGCGACGAACTCGAACAGCAGGGGCTGGTGTTCCAGACCACGGTGGACAGCGAGATCATCATCATGCTGCTCGCCCAGCCGTCCCTCGGCGGTGTCGAAAACACGCTGGTACAGACCGTCCGCCGCTTGGAAGGCGCCTATTCGCTCGTCATCCTGACCGAAAAGGAGCTGATCGGCGCGCGCGACCCCTTCGGGTTCCGCCCGCTCTCAATCGGCCGTGTCAACGGCGCGTACGTGCTGGCCAGCGAATCGGTGGCCTTCGACCAAATCCATGCCCAATTCGTCCGGGACGTGGAGCCCGGCGAGATCGTCATCATCAACGAAAAAGGGCTGGTCAGTCTGCCGGCCTTCCCCGAACACCGGCGCCGGGCGTTTTGTATTTTTGAATACGTGTATTTCGCGCGCCCGGACAGCACGGTTGGCGGCCGCAGCGTTTATGCGGTCCGCAAGGAGATGGGACGCCAGCTCGCGCGTGAACATCCGGTAAGGGCCGACTTGGTCATCCCGGTGCCCGACAGCGGCGTCTGCGCGGCGCTGGGATATTCCGAGGAATCCGGGATTCCCTTTGAAATGGCGTTCATTCGCAATCACTATGTCGGCCGCAGTTTTCTCCAGCCGTCGCAACTGATTCGTGACTTCGACGTGCGCATGAAGCTGAACTTGATCGCTCCGCTCGTGAAGGGCAAGCGCGTCATCATTGTGGACGATTCCATCGTGCGCGGCACGACTTGCAAGGCCCGCGTCAAGACGCTCAAGGAAGCCGGCGCCAAGGAGGTTCATGTCACGGTCAGTTGCCCGCCGCATCGGAATCCGTGTGTCTATGGCATTGATTTTCCCGACCGCAGCAAACTGATGGCGGCCAACCACAAAGTGGATGAGATCCGCCGTTACCTGAACGCCGATTCATTGCACTACCTTTCGCAAGCCGGGATGATCAAGGCCACCGGGTTGCCGGCGGATTCGTTCTGTCTGGCCTGTTATGACGGCCAGTATCCCGTCCCGTATGACCCTTTGATTGACAAACACATCATCGAACGGCGGCGCCACCAGGTTCAGACCCTCGGCGAGGCGGCGGCCCGGGAAGGCGAACAAATCAAGCTCCTCCCCCTTTAAAGGAGCGGGTTGTGTCCGGCCTGAACACCGGACGTCCTGTGCATCCCGGCTTGGCCTTGCGAAAACACCCGACATAAGGCAGATTGATTTATGCACCGTTGTTTTCCCCCAGCCGGTCTTCGCCACCGGCTGTGGCAGACCCTTCTGCTGGTTGCTTTTTTGGTTGGTTCGCTGAGAACGGTTTCCGCCCAGGGCACTTACGCCAAAATCGAGGCATCGTTCAACATCACCAATCTGACGACCGATCCGTTTGATTATAACATCACCGACGTGCGCGTGCGGATGGTTCAGCCGGACAGCTCCACCGTTCAGTTGCCGGCATTTTTCGATGGCGGCACCACCTGGCGGGTGCGCCACACGCCGACGCAGGCCGGCATTTACAGCATCAGCAATGTGACGCTGAACGGAAATTCCCTCGCCGTCAGCAATCTGCAGCCCACCTCGTGGACGGTGGCCGGACCGCCGACCGATGCCGGATTCGTCCGGGTGGACCCGGCCAATCCGCGGCGGTTTATCACCGGCAACGGAAAACGGTTCTTCCCGCGAGGGGAAAACGTGGCCTGGGATGCCAGCGGTCACAACGTCACGAACATCTTCTGGAAGATGGGCGCCGCGCATGAAAACTGGTCGCGCGTGTGGATGGACCATTGGGACGGCAAGAACCTCGACTGGCCGCCGTACGGCTCGACGCTGCCGCGGGGCCAGTTGAATCTGACCGTCGCGCAAAAGTGGGACGGCATCGTCGCTGCGGCGGATCAGGCGGGTGTTCATTTCCAGATGACCCTGCAGCACCACGGGCAGTATTCCACCACGACCGACTCCAATTGGGGACAGAATCCTTACGACCTCACCAATAACGTCGGCAGCACCAACGGATTCATGCTCAACCCGGTGGAGTTTTTCACGAACACATTGGCCAAGGACCTGACGAAACGGAAACTGCGTTACGCGGTGGCACGGTGGGGCTATTCGCCGTCCATCATGGCGTGGGAACTGTTCAACGAAGTCCAGTTCACTGACGCGGCCCAGACGGGCCAGTGGGGCCTCGTTCAGGCCTGGCACAACGAAATGGCGTCGTTCCTCCGCGCGCAGGATCCGTATCAGCACCTGATCACCACCAGCTCGGACCTCAACCAGCCCATCTGGGACCAGTGCGATTACTACACCCATCACGATTATCCCAGCGATGTTATCACCGGCTTGCGGGACGCGCCGGATATCAGCGGCTCCCAGCCGGTGCGGCCGAATTTCGGCGCCGAGTGCGCCACCAACGGCACGCCGCTCTACGGCGTCAACGCCCCCCTCTGGGTCGGCCTCATGAACGGTCAATCGGGCGCCGAGCAGCCTTGGTGGTGGGATGGGATGGACGCGGAGAATGATTATGGCTATTTCCGCGCCGTCAGCGACTTTGTCAGCCGATCCGGTCTGGGCGAGCAAAATATTTTAAACAAATCCGCCCCGGTGACGACGGCGGGTGCGAGCGGCCCGCTGGCCTTTGCGCCTGGCGGCGGCTGGGCCGCCGCCTCGCAGGACACCTTTACCGTGAGCAACGCCGCGCCCGATGGGATCGGCTCGGCTCCCAGTTATTTACAAGGCGTTTATCACCACGACATGACGCCGAACGGCTACACGTTCAGCGTCAACTATCCGCAGTCGGGAACTTTTTCCGTTCAGCTCCTCACTATTGCCCGCTCGGGTGCCGGCCTTAAAATTCTCCTCGACGGAACCGTGCAGACTAACATTGCTTTTCCCGCCACCGCCAACGATCTCAACACGAATTTCATCGCGTCCATCGCGGTTTCCGCCGGCGCGCACTTCATTCAATTGACCAATCCCGGCTTGGATTGGGTGAACCTGGGCAACATCACGCTCAATCCTTACGTGCCGGTGCTCGCGGCTTACGCGGTCGGCAACGCCGGGTTCAGCGCCGCGTGGGTCTGGAACCGCAACAGTGTATTCGATCCCGCCGCCAGCACCAGCGTCGCCGGGACCGTGCAAGTCGCCGGCTTAAACGCCGGAACCTACACCGGCACGTGGTGGGACACCTTCACCGGCGTGGCCCTCAGCAATTTCACCTTCACCGTTGTCAGCAGCAATACGCCGGTGACCCTGACCACCCCCGCCATCTTGCGTTCCGCAGCTCTCTATGTCGGGCTGCCGCCGCAGGCAAGTGTTGTCGCGCCAAATCTCAACCAGACTCTCGGCTCCAACTCACCCGCGCTCAGTGTGCCGCTGGTCATTGCCAACCCCGGCGGGCTGCCGCTCAGTTATGCGCTCGTCCTCACCAACCCGAATCCGGTGGTTTACACCGCGCTCAACTCCACCCAGCCGGGCGGGCCGGCATTTGCCTGGAAAGATCTTTCCGCCCTCGGCCAGGACCTTTACCCGAATTTCAAAGCCTTGGCCGCCCCCAAGACCTCCAAAGACGAGGGCATCGCCGGCCCGGTTGACATCGGCTTTGCGTTCCCCTTCTTCACCAATTCGTTTACGCAGCTTTACATTTCGCCCAACGGGTTTGTCACCTTCGGGCGTTTCGCCGGTGACACTTCGACCAATACGGCGTTGCCCAACGCGTCCGCGCCGTCCAATTGCATTGCATTTTTCTGGGATGACATGGAATTAAGTCCAACCAGCCATGTTTATGCATTGACCGACCCGATCAACGGCGCCTTCACCCTCCAGTTTCAAAACGCGGTCTTCAAGGGCACCACGGCCACGATGAATGCCGAACTTATCCTGAAGACTACCGGAGAAATCCTCATGGAATATCAGTCGCTGGCCGTCTCCAACGCCTGCACCGTTGGCGTCCAGAATGATACCCGGGCCCAGGGAACCACGGTTGCGTTCAACCAGAACTATTTGCGGTCTGGTTTCGCCGTTCGCCTGATGCCGCTGGCCTGGCTCGGCTTGGATGGCAACGCCGGCTTTGCTCCAGCCGCAGGCTCGAACCTGGTCAACGTCACATTCAACCCGGCTGGCCTGGCTTACGGGACCAACACCGTCACGCTCCTGGTGCAGACCGGTGACACCAATCAACCATTGTTCACTTTGCCAGTTTCGCTCGTCGTCAGTCCGCGCGCGACCTGGCGGCAAGCCCATTTTGGTACGGCGCAAAATACCGGTCCGGCGGCTGATACCGCCGATCCGGATGGCGATGGGATCATCAATCTGCTCGAATACGCGTTCAACACGGATCCCAATGTTCCAAGCCCCAATCCAATTTCGTTTGCCCAAACCGGCAATCATCTCACCGTTACCTTCAAACGGGCGCACCCCGCGCCGAGCGACCTCAGCTACGTTGCCGAAGTCAGCACCAATCTGGCCGTCGGCGTCTGGAACTCCGGCCCGGCCTACACGTCGCAGACCGTGACCGACAACGGCGATGGCACCGAAACCGTTGTCGTGACTGACCTGGCTCCGATCAATTCGACCGCGTTGCACTTTCTGCGGATCCGCATTGTTCCGCTGTGAATGAGACGGTTCGACGGTAAACCGCCCGAAACGGCATTGACGCCGCGCCTTTCCGCATTCAGATTTAAGCCGTATGAAAACCGTGGCGCAGTTGAATCGAAGCCTCCAACCGCCGTCGCTTCGTGTTTCCCGTTTCATTCCCCAAACCACGATTGACCAGGTGATGGTCGAGGAACGCGCCGCCGCGTTCACCAAGCGCAGCATCAAGACCAGCGCCAAGCTCGCCGGCCTCAAAATGGCGGTGTCCATGATGGATTTGACCACGCTGGAAGGCAAGGACACACCGGGCAAGGTCGCCTATCTCTGCCGCAAGGCGCTCTCGCCCGCCGACCCGAAATATGGCGTGCCTCCGTGCGCCGCCGTCTGCGTTTATCCGAACATGGTGAAGTTTGCGCGAAAATTTCTCGGCGACCGTTCGCCGGTGAAAGTCGCCTCCGTCGCCACCGGGTTTCCCAGCGGCCAGTATCCCCTCCGGACCAAGCTCGACGAAGTCCGCCGCGCCCAGGCCGCCGGCGCCGACGAAATCGACATGGTCATCGACCGGGGGGCGTTTCTCGACGGCGAGTACGCCAGGGTTTTTGATGAAATCGCCGCCGTCAAAGAGGCCTGCGGCCCGGCGCATCTGAAGGCGATTCTCGAAACCGGCGAACTCGTCACCTACGACAACGTGCGCCTGGCCAGCGAGATCGCCATGCAGGCTGGTGCGGATTTCATCAAGACCAGCACCGGCAAGGTCCAGCCCGCCGCCACCATCCCCGTCACGCTGGTCATGCTGGAAGCCATCCGCGATTACTTTTTTGCCACCGGCATCCGCATCGGCATGAAGCCCGCCGGCGGCATTCGCAACGCCAAGCAAGCCTTGCATTACCTTGTGATGGTCAAGGAAACCCTTGGCGACGACTGGCTCACGCCCGACCTGTTCCGCTTCGGCGCCAGCACGCTCGTCAACGACGTGCTCATGCAAATCGCCAAGACCGTCGAAGGCAATTACCAGGGCTCCGATTACTTTTCGCTACCGTGAAGACCAAAACCACCGCTCTCAAAATCGCCGGGCGCATGCCGCCGGCTAAACCATCCAATGGACACACGGTCGTTCCGCTGCGCGAACGCCGGTTGACCTTCGGCAGCAAGTGGGACTACGCGCCGGCGCCCGAGGAGTCGAAACATTACGTCATTCCCCCCCGGCACGAGCTCTTCATCAACGGCCAGTTCGTCAAGCCGCACTCCGGAAAGCATTTTCCCTCCATCAACCCGGCCAACGAAAACCCGCTCACCGAAATCGCCCTCGGCGACGAGGCGGACGTGGACCGCGCCGTCAAGGCCGCCCGACGCGCCTACGAGAAGGTCTGGGGCAAAATGCCGGGCCGCGAGCGCGGCAAATACCTTTATCGCATCGCCCGCATCATCCAGGAAAAAATGCGCGAGCTGGCCGTGCTTGAAAGCATGGATGGCGGCAAACCCATCAAGGAGACCCGCGACGTGGACCTGCCGCTCGTGGCGGCGCATTTCTTTTATCACGCCGGCTGGGCGGACAAGCTCAATTACGCGTTTCCGGGCCGCCACCCGCAGCCGCTCGGCGTCGCCGGCCAGATTATCCCCTGGAATTTCCCGCTGCTCATGGCCGCGTGGAAGATCGCCCCGGCGCTCTGCTGCGGCAACACCGTCGTCATCAAGCCGTCCAAAACCACCAGCCTCACCCTGCTGCGGCTGGCCCAGATCTTCCAGGAGGCGGAATTGCCCGACGGCGTGGTCAACGTCGTCACCGGCGTGGGCGAGACCGGCACGGCTATCGTCAAGCATCCCGACGTGAACAAAATCGCGTTTACCGGCTCGACGGAAGTCGGCAAGCAACTCGCCGAGATGATCGTTGGCACCAACAAGCGCATCACGCTCGAGCTCGGCGGCAAGGCGGCCAACATGATTTTCGAGGACGCGCCGATTGACCAGGCGATCGAAGGCATCATTGCCGGAATCTATTTCAACATGGGCCACGTCTGCTGCGCCGGCTCGCGGTTGCTGGTGCAGGAAAGTGTTTTCCCGACCGTCGTCCGCAAGCTGCGCGACCGCATCCAGACCCTGCGCATCGGCAATCCGCTCGACAAAAACACCGACATCGGCGCCATCAACAACAAGCCGCAACTGGAAAAAATCCGCGAGCTGGTCCAGAGCGGCGCGGACGAAGGCGCGGAAGTGGTGCAGCCGCGCTGCACGCTGCCCGAGCGCGGCTATTGGTATCCGCCCACGTTCCTCACCGGTGTGACGGCTTCGCACCGGGTGGCGCAGGAGGAAATTTTCGGGCCGGTGCTGAGCGTGATGACCTTCCGCACGCCGGAGGAAGCCGTGGAGCGCGCGAACAACACGCCGTACGGACTGAGTGCCGGGGTGTGGACCGACAAGGGCAGCAAGATTTTCAAGATCGTCAACCAGCTCCGCGCCGGCGTCGTCTGGGCGAACACCTACAACAAGTTCGACCCGACCAGTCCATTCGGCGGCTACAAGGAGAGCGGCTTTGGCCGGGAAGGCGGCTTGCAGGGACTGGCGGCCTATTGCCGGTTGGATTGAAAACTCTACCCCTCGAACCATGAGCACACGACTGGACGTCAAAAAAACCTACAAGCTCTACATTGGCGGGAAATTCCCGCGGAGCGAGAGCGGCCGTTACCTGTCCGCGACGTCGGCAAAGGGCGCGCACCTGGACAATTACGCCCATGCCTCACGCAAGGATTTCCGCGATGCGGTCGTTGCCGCGCGCGCCGCGATGGAGGGCTGGAGCAAGGCCACCGCCTACAATCGCGGCCAAATCCTCTATCGCGCCGCCGAGATGCTGCAAAACCGCGCGGGCGAACTGGTCAATGAAATCGCACGTTCCACCGGCGTCAGCAGGGCGAAAGTTCAGCGCGAGGTGACGCTGGCCATCGATCGGTTGGTATATTTCGCGGGTTGGACCGATAAATATCATCAAATCTTCGGCAGCGTGAATCCCGTGGCCACGTCGCACTTCGATTTCACCACTCCGGAACCGACCGGCGTGGTGGTGGTACTCGCGCCGGATGAGCCATCGCTGCTGGCGCTGGTTTCGCTGGCCGCGCCGGTGATTTTGAGCGGCAACGCGGCGATCGTGATTCCGTCGGAGCGATTCCCGTTGCCGGCCGTGACCTTTGCCGAAATTCTGGCCACGAGCGATTTGCCCGGCGGCGTGGTAAACGTCCTGACCGGCAAGCGCGCCGAACTGGTGCCGCACATCGCCGGCCACCTGGACGTGAACGCCATCGTTGACGGTGTGGGCGACCCGGAGTTAGGGGCGAAACTACAGGCAGGCCCAGTCATCAATCTCAAACGCTACACCAGACATCTGGCGGCGCCGGCTGACTGGTTTAGCGCCAAGGTGGAGAACCCGTACTGGATTCTCGACACCATCGAATTCAAGACCGCGTGGCATCCCATCGGCGTTTAATCGAGTTTGTCTGCCATTCATGACGCTGCCCAACACTCCCGCCGCGCTGGCCCGTTTTATTGATCACACTCTCGTCCGGCCGGACGCCACGGTTCGGGATATCGAAAAACTCTGCGCCGAGGCGCGCGAACACAACTTTTACAGCGTGAGCGTGAACGGCTCCTGGATTGTCGAAGCCCGGCATTTCCTGGAGGGCAGCGACGTCAAGGTGGGTTGCTCGGTGGGTTTCCCGCTCGGCGCGATGCCCGCAGATGTGAAGCGGTTTGAGACCGAAGCGGCCATTGATGACGGCGCGCATGAAATTGACGTCGTCCTCAACGTCGGCCGGCTTAAGGGGGGTGACGACAAATTTGTCCTGCGCGAACTATGCGACGTGGTGGAGGCGGCCGACGAGCGGCCGGTCAAAGTTATTCTGGAGACCTGCCTGCTGACCCATGAAGAAAAGATTCGTGCCTGCAAACTGGTGGTGGAAAGCGGTGCACGTTTCATCAAAACCTCAACGGGGCTTAGCACGGTCGGCGCCACGGTGGAAGACGTGAAATTGCTGCGCGAAACGGTTGGCCCGAAGTTCGGTGTGAAGGCGGCGGGCGGGATTCGCAACACCCAAACGGCGCTGGCGATGATTGCGGCCGGCGCGAACCGGCTCGGCACCTCGGCCAGCGTCGCGATTGTCGCCGGCCTGGCGGACCCCAAGGCCTGATATCAGTTCCCGGCCAGTTCCTGCGGCCCCTTGCCGCCGTTGAGGAGGAACAGCACCGCCATGCGCACGGCCAGTCCGTTGGTCACCTGCTCCAGGATCAGCGAACGCCCCGAGTCGGCAATATCGCTGTCAATCTCCACCCCGCGGTTGATCGGCCCGGGATGCATGATGAGCGCATCCGGTTTGGTTTTGGCCAGGCGCGCCTTGTTCAGGCCGAAGAGTTGGGTGTATTCGTTGATGCTGGGAAACATCGTCTTGCGCTGGCGCTCGTGCTGGATGCGCAGCAGGTTGATGATGTCGGCATCGCGAATGGCTTCGTCCATCTCGTAAGTCACCCGGCATCCCATCCGTTCGAAGGTCTTGGGAACGAGCGTGGATGGCCCGCACAGCGTGACGCGCGCGCCCAGTTTCGTCAGCGCCCAGATGTTCGAGCGCGCCACACGACTGTAAAGGATGTCGCCCAGGATCGTGACGTTCAATCCTGCAACTTTTCCCTTCCGCTCGCGAATGGTGAAGGTGTCGAGCAGCGCCTGGGTGGGATGCTCGTGCGCGCCGTCGCCGGCGTTGACCACGCTCGCGTCCAGCACGCGTGACAGGAAATGCGCCGCGCCCGAGGCGCTGTGGCGGATGACGATGAAATCGGCGTTAAGCGCCTCGAGATTGCGCGCAGTGTCCTTGAGTGTCTCGCCTTTTTTCAGCGATGAGGCCTCGGCGGTGAAATTGATGATGTCCGCCGACAGCCGCTGTTCGGCCAGCTCAAAGCTGATGCGCGTGCGCGTGGACGGCTCGATGAACAGGTTCACGACGGTTTTGCCGCGCAAGGCCGGCACCTTCTTGATGGCGCGTTCGCCCACGACTTTGAATGCCCGCGCCGTGTCGAGCACCATCGTGATCTCGTCCACGGTGAGCGACTCGATGTCGAGCAGGTGTTTGCGGTTCCAGGTCATGGCTTCTTTAAAACCACCTCGTCCCGGCTCGCGCCGGATTCGACCAGCAACAGGGAAATTTTTTCCTCCCGCGCCGTCGGCACGTTTTTGCCCACAAAATCCGCCTTGATGGGCAACTCGCGGTGGCCGCGGTCCACGAGCACCGCCAGTTGAATTCGCTTGGGCCGGCCGAAATCATTCAACGCGTCCATCGCCGCCCGCGTCGTGCGTCCGCTGAAGAGCACGTCATCCACCAGCACGACCGTCTTGCCCGTCACGTCGAACGGGATGACGGTGGGAAACACCTTGGGGGCGGCGCGCCGGTCGAGATCGTCCCGGTGCATGGACACATCGAGGATGCCCACCGGCACTGCCTGGCCCCAGATACCCGTCAGAATTTTGCTCAGCCGCTGCGCCAGGTGATCGCCACCGGTGGGAATTCCGATTAATACAACGTCCGTGCCGACCTCGTTGCGCTCGGCGATTTCATGGGCGATGCGGGTGAGGGCGCGCTGAATGGCGGTGGCATCGAGGATGACGGTGGAATCAGACATAAAAAAACCGCGAACCGCTCCTTTTCGCGGAGCCGATTCGCGTCGCTCTTTGCGTTTTCATTTTTCCTTCGCCGCCTCGCCGGGCTGCGTTAAAGGAACAGATTCGACCGTTTACCTAGTTATTGGCGGTAGGCTGACGGCCTTTGCGCCAGTTGGCGCGGTGCTTGATGATCCATTCGGTCAACGCCCGTTCGAAGCCGATGTCATGCCCGGCCTTTTCCGATTCAATCCATTTGTGCTTAAGGATTTCCTCACGTTCCGCCTGAAATTCGCGGTAAAGCGAAGAACTCTTCAGCAAATCGTTCGCCGACGATGTTTCTTTTGCAGCGTTCGACATAATAAAAAACTCTATGTTACCACCACGTTAAAACTTTGCCGCCCAGCTTGCAACCCAAATAAGATACTATATATCAAAAGCTTATAAATTGTTTAAGCCGGACCTTTCCGCAGTCCTTCGGCAATTTGAATGAACGCCTTTCCGGCCGGCCGGTTCGGCGCCGATACGACGATAGGCACTCCCCGGTCGCCTGCCTCCCGGATTTCCGTGAAAATCGGCACTTCGCCCAGAAACGGGATGTTCTGCCGCGCGGCCTCCGCCTGGCCGCCGCCATGGCCGAATATTTCCACGCGTTCGCCGTTGGGCGTGGTGAAATAACTCATGTTTTCGATGATCCCCAGCAGCGGCACGTTGACTTTCTTGAACATGGCGATGCCCTTGCGCACGACGCCCAGCGATGCTTCCTGGGGCGTGGTCACAATGACCCCGCCGTCCAGCGGCACGGTTTGGCAAAGTGACAGTTGGGCGTCGCCCGTGCCCGGCGGCAGGTCCACGAGTAAAAAATCCAGGTCACCCCACTCCACGGCGAACAAAAACTGCTCGATGGTTTTGGCAATCATCGGCCCGCGCCAGATCACCGGTTGGTCGTTCTCCAGCACCAGGCCGATGCTCATCACCTTGACATTGTGATTGGCCGGCGGGACGAGCCGCTCGCTGGCGCTGATGGTTGGCCGCTCATGAACCCCCATCATCAACGGGATGCTGGGGCCGTAAATGTCGCAATCCAGCAGGCCGACGCGCGCGCCCAGATGGTTCAGCGCACAGGCCAGGTTGACCGAACAGGTGGATTTGCCGACGCCGCCCTTGCCGCTGGCGACGGCGATGACCCGCTTCACGCCCAAAAGGCGGTTTTGATTCGACAACCCGCCCGGGGGCGGGGCCTGCCCCCCGGCAGGTTGCCGAACCTCAATCTGCACGAGCTTCACTCCGGGCAACGCGCGCAAGACCCGCTCGCCATCCTCCTTGATCTGGCGGGCAGCGTCGGGATTGGCCGAGGTCAATTGCATCATGACGCTGACCGCGCCATTGGCGGCGGAAATTTCCTTGATGAGTCCAAAAGAAACGATGTCACGTGAATAGCCGGGATATTTCACGGCCCTAAGCGCATTTTTGATGTCGTCCTGTGTAAGCACGGCCACAGATTAGCACAGTTGAGGTTTTGCGCCAGCGTTTGGAGCCCCGGGGCCAAAGGGCGGTCAACCGCGCCGATTGAGCCCGGCCGCGTCCAAAACCAGCGTTCCGGGCTTGCGCAGTCGCACCGGGCATGGAAAAGTAAGGGTCTAATTATCGAAATTGGATTATCAAATCATGACGCCGACGCGGACAAAACTGGACCTGGAACCGTTTCTAAAAAACTCCGAGCGCCTTGATTCGGGCCTGCAACCGTCGTGGCTGGCGCCGCTGCGCCGGGCGGGGATTGCCCGCTTCGCCGAACTCGGGATTCCGACGTTGCAGGACGAAGACTGGCGTTTTACCAACCTGGCACCGATCGCCAAATTGCCGCTCCAACCGGCGGCCGGGCCGTCGGACGATGCGGCCGCACGCGCCGTGCTGGCAAAATATATCTTTGGCCGGCTGCCCGGAGCCCGGCTGGTTTTTGTCAATGGCCAATACTCCGCCGCGCTCTCCTTCGTGCGGGGATTGCCGGCGGGGGTGAGAGTGTCGAACCTGACGGTAGCGCTGGTGGCCGATTCGGAACTCATCAAAAACCAGTTCAGTCGTCATGCGCTGACCGATGACAACGCGTTTGCCGCGTTGAATCAGGCATTCTTTACCGACGGTGGATTCGTGCATGTGCCCGCCGGCGTTTCTGTGGCCGAGCCGATCCAGCTCGTGTTTGTTGCCACGGCTCGCCGGAATGGCGAAACCATCCAGCCGCGCAACCTCATCCTCGCCGGGGCAAACAGCCGGGCCACGATCATCGAAAGCTACCTGTCCGCCGACAATACGGCGTATTTTACCAATGCCGTCACCGAAATTGTTGCCGCCGCCGATGCTGCGCTGGAGCACGTGAAATTTCAGGATGAAGCCGCCGCCGCGTTTCACTTGGCGACGATTGCCGGCGAACTGGGTCGCACCAGCAACGTGAACGTCCACTCCTTCGCACTCGGCGCGAAATTATCGCGTAATAACATCCGCACGAAGCTCGCCGGCGAGGGCCTCGAATGCATTCTCAACGGCCTGTACCTGACGCGCGGCGAACAACTGGCCGACCATCACATGATCGTCGAGCACGCGCAGCCGCACTGCGCCAGCCACGAGTATTTCAACGGCATCCTCGACGACCAGTCCAAGGGCGTCTTCCACGGCCGGATCCTCGTCCGGGAAATCGCGCAGAAGACCGACGCCAAGCAAACCAACAAAAACCTGCTGCTCTCCAATGACGCGACCGCCGATACCAAGCCGCAACTGGAGATTTACGCCGACGACGTGAAATGCACCCACGGCGCGACGATCGGGCAGTTGAACGAGGAATCCATCTTTTACCTGCGCACCCGCGGCATCGGCGCCGACAACGCGCGGCGGATGTTGATTCACGCCTTCGCCGGCGAAATCATCGCACGGGTCAGGCATGATGCCGTGCGCGAGGAATTGGACAAGCTGGTGTGGGACCGGCTGGAAGCCAACCCGCATCTGAAGGCGCGGGAATGGCTAAACCGTAATGACGAATGACTAGCGAAATCCAAATGCCAAAGGACGAATGGTATTCGGCAATTATCATTCGTGCTTCGTCATTCTCTAGTCATTAGGATTTAGTCATTCCAATGAAGTTGGCCATGTTCGAAGACTTAAACGACCTTTATCAGCAGGTGATTCTGGATCACTGCAAGCAGCCGCGGAATTTCCGCGAATTGCCCGCAGCCACCTGCTCTGCCCAAGGCCACAACCCGCTCTGCGGGGACCAGTTGAAGTTGTTCCTCGTTTTGGATGGCAACACCATCAAGAACATCAGCTTTGTCGGTTCGGGCTGCTGCATTTCCAAGGCGTCGGCATCGCTGTTGACGGAGTTTGCGAAAGGGAAAACCCGGCCCGACATTGAAAGGATGTTTGACCGGGTCCACGACATGGTCACCACCGGCAAGGTGGAGGGCGACGTCGGCAAGCTGGCGGTGTTCGCCGGCGTCTATAAGTTCCCCGCCCGGGTCAAATGCGCCATCCTGTCCTGGCACGCCGTCATGGCAGCGCTCAAGGGCGATAACCAGCCCGTCAGCACGGAAAACGAGCGGACCTGATTGATTTCAACTGCGGTTGCGGCGATGATGGTGGCAAGGTTGAATTGAGAGGTGTTGTATGAATTCCAACGAAGCTAAAATTCTGACACGGGACGTGGAGGCCGCGATTGTGCCCGTCGGCACCAAGGTCACGCTCAAGCAGGGCGAGACCGCTTACATCACGCAATCGCTCGGCGGCAGCCATACCGTCGTCGTCAACGGCAACATGTTCCGCATCGACGGCAAAGACGCCGACGCCCTCGGATTCGCCACCCCGGCCAAACCGACCGCGGCCGCCGGCGGTCCGGTGACTCAGGAAGGATTGGAGAAGCAGGTCTGGGAGGCGCTGAAAACCTGTTACGACCCGGAAATTCCGGTCAACATCGTGGATCTCGGCCTCATTTACGATTGCCATCTGACACCGGTCGGCCAGGACAGCTTCAAAGCCGATGTGAAAATGACGTTGACCGCGCCCGGCTGCGGCATGGGCCCGATGCTGGCGCAGGACGTGCAAAACAAACTGCTCGCGCTCGAGCCGGTGGACGAAGCGAACGTCGAGCTGGTCTGGGACCCGCCATGGAACCAGAGCATGATGACCGAGGCGGCCAAGCTGCAGCTGGGGCTGATGTGAGGCGCGAATTTCACGAATTCTCACCAATTGATTTTGGGAATTCGTGCCAATTCGCGTAATTCGCGTCTAAAATTTCGATGAGCACATCAAAGACAATCGTTTGGGCGAAGCTGCGAAAGGATTTTCCCATCCTCGACCAGCAGGTCCACGGCAAGCCGCTGATTTATTTCGACAACGCCGCCACGTCGCAGAAGCCGCGCGCGGTGCTGGACGCGCTCCGCCATTATTACGAGTGCGACAATGCCAACGTCCATCGCGGCATTCATGAGTTGAGCAATCGGGCCACCGCCGGCTACGAAGCCGCCCGCGCCCGCGCCGCACAATTTATCAACGCCCGGAGCGCCGAGGAAATCGTGTTCACCCGCGGCACCACCGAGGGCATCAATCTTGTGGCGAATTCCTGGGGCGCAAAAAATCTCAAATCCGGCGATGTGATTCTGCTCACGGAAATGGAGCATCACAGCAACCTCGTGCCGTGGCAGTTGCTCGCCCAGCGCACCGGCGCCAAACTGGCCTACTTGCCCGTCACCGGCGACGAAGGCATCCTGGATTTGAGCAAGCTCGATTCACTCCTGACCGAACCGGTGAAGCTGTTCGCAATGGTACACATCTCGAACTCAATGGGCACGGTGAACCCAGTCGCCGACCTGTGCGCCCGCGCGCGCAAGCTCGGCATCACCACCCTCGTGGACGCCGCGCAAAGCGCCGGGCACATGCCCGTGGACGTGCAGGCCATCGGCAGCGATTTCCTCGCGTTTTCCGGCCACAAAATCTGCGGGCCGACGGGGATCGGCATTTTGTGGGGCCGGCAGGAATTGCTCGACGCCATGCCGCCGTACCAGGGCGGCGGGGAAATGATTTTGTCGGTGGAATATCAAAAGACCGAGTTCAAGAAAGCCCCGCACCGGTTCGAAGCCGGCACGCCGGACATCTCCGGACCGATCGGCCTGCACGCCGCGATGGATTATCTCGACGCCATCGGCCGCGAAAATATCTGGCAACACGACCAGGAACTGGCGCTGTATGCCTGCGAAAAGCTGGCCGCGCTGAACGGCCTCCGGCTGTTCGGCCCGAAGACCGGCCGGGCCGGGCTGGTAAGTTTTCTGCTCAAGGACGTGCACGCGCACGACGTTGTAACGCTGGCCGACCAGGCGGGAGTGGCGTTGCGCGGCGGGCATCATTGCACCCAGCCGCTCATGCACCGGCTGGGCGTCGAGTCCACCGCCCGCGCCAGCTTTTATTTCTACAATACCCGGGCCGAAGTGGACCAGTTTGTGGAAGTGATTAGGGAAATCCGGAAGTTCTTTGGGTAATGATTTCGGAGGGAGGAGCTCTGCGACGCCCTACCACAAAAATCGGGCGTCGTGGAAATCTGTCCCCCAAAATATTCAATCTCGTCCGGCGGCGCGGATGAACGGCTTTAGCTCTTTCATCAAATTTGCAAAGCCGTCCAGCGTCATCTGTTGCGCGCCGTCACTCAAGGCTTCGGCCGGGTTCGGGTGCACTTCAATCAACAGCGCGTCCGCGCCCATCGCCACCGCGCCTTTGCACATGGCTGACACCAGGTCCGCGCGCCCGACGCCTTGGCTCGGGTCAATGACGATCGGGCAGTGCGATTCGCTCTTGATGATGGGAATGGTCGAGAGATCCAGCGTGTTGCGGGTGTAGGTCTCGAACGTCCGGATGCCCCGCTCGCAGAACAGCAGGTTCGGATTTTCGTGGGCGAGTACGTATTCGCCCGCCAGCAGCCATTCCTCGATTTTCATGGAGAGCCCGCGCTTGAGCAGAACCGGTTTGCCGGTTTTGGCGGCGGCGATAAGGAGTTGAAAGTTCTGCGAATTGCGCGCGCCAATCTGGATGATGTCCGTGTACTCGGCCACAAGGTCGGTGTGGCTTTCGGACAATAATTCGGTGATGACGGCCAGGCCGGTGATGCGCCGCGCCTTGTCGAGCAGTTTCAATCCTTTTTCACCCAAGCCCTGGAATTCGTAAGGTGAGGTGCGCGGTTTGAACGCGCCACCGCGCAGAACGGTCGCCCCGGCGGCCACCACCGCTTCGGCGGTGGTCAGCAGTTGTTTCTCGCTTTCGACCGAGCACGGGCCGGCCATGACGTGCAGTTGTCTGCCGCCGATGACGTGTTCGCGGACGCGGATCGTGGAATTGGCCGGATGCGCCTCGCGGCTGACGAGCTTGTAACGTTTCTGGATGGGCGTGACGCTTTCGACCGCGCGCGGGAATTGCGACAGCAGGATTTCGAGGTTGGCGTGGGTCAGTTCGTCGCCGATGGCGCCGATGACGGTGCGGGCCACCCCGCGCATCACGTGGGGGATGTAACCGAGGCGGCGAATTTCCCGGAGGACAGACAGTTCGTCCTTCCGCGAGATCCGGGGTTTGAGCACGATGATCATAGGTTTTTATGGGTTGGCCGAAGGTCGCAAAAACAAAAACGCCGCAGGCGTTTGGCGACCTGCGGCGATGGTTTTGGTTAAAGTCTATCGCAGCCGCAAGTGCGCGCTCAGGCTAAACCAATAAAAGAAGTATTGGCTCCGGGCTGCGTTGTTCACTTGCGTACTGTTCACGGCAAACAAGCTAACAGGAATCCCGTAAGCAGTCAAGCCGAAGAAATAGAGACTGAACGTCGGGTAAATGGCAGGGACAGCGCGCTGCGCTGTCCGGACGCCGCAGCGCGGCGTCCCTACCCTTTACACATTGAACTTGAACAGCAGCACGTCCCCATCCTTGACGACGTAATCGCGGCCTTCGATGCGGTAATGGCCGGTTTCGCGGGCATGGCCGACTGACCCGCATTTCACCAGGTCGTCCCAGTTGACGGTTTCCGCCTTGATGAACCCGCGCTCGAAATCGGTGTGAATGGTGCCGGCGGCCCGGGCGGCCGTGTCTCCGGCGTGAATCGTCCAGGCCCGGACCTCCTTTTCGTTGAACGTGAAAAACGTCCGCAGTCCGAGCACGTGATAGGCAGCGCGGATGAGTTGACCGGCGCCGGCCTCAGTCACGCCGAGGTCCGTTAGAAATTCCTTCGCCTCCTCCGATGACAAATCCACCAGATCGCTTTCAATCTGCGCGCTGATAACCACGGCTTCGCAGGCCAGGTGGGTTCTCACGTAATCGCGTACCTGCTGGACGAAGGGATTTTGGTTCGCGGTGGCGAGATCGCCTTCCTTGACATTGCAGGCGAAAACCGTGGGCTTGTCGGTCAACAGGAAGAAGCTGCGTTGGATGATTTTCTCGTCCGGGGCCAGCGGGAGGTTGAAGGTGTTGACCGGCTTGCCGGTGTCCAGGTGAGCGCCGATCTTTTCCAACAGGTGTTCCTCCAGCAACGCGTGTTTGTCGCCGCGTTTCACGTCCTTGGCGATCTTTTCCCGCCGCTTTTTGACCGCCTCGATGTCGGCCAGCACCAATTCGGTGGTGACGATTTCGATGTCGCGTACCGGGTCCACGCTGCCGGTGACGTGCACAATATCGGGGTCCTCGAAGCAGCGGACGACGTGGACGATGGCGTCCACCTCCCGGATGTGGCTGAGGAACTTGTTGCCCAGACCCTCGCCGTGCGACGAGCCTTTCACGAGACCGGCGATGTCCACGAATTCGATCGTGGTAGGAATCAACATGCTGACCTTTGCGATTTTGGCGAGGGGTTCGAGGCGCGGTTCCGGCACGGTAACGACGCCAAGGTTGGGCTCGATGGTGCAGAACGGGTAGTTCTCCGCCGGCGCCTTGTGCGAACGGGTGACAGCGTTGAACAGCGTGGATTTACCCACGTTGGGCAGCCCGACGATTCCGGCCTTGAGCATAACCTGAGATTTGCCGCAGTGGCGCGGACCCGGACAGCATCACCCTGAAGCCGGCGGGGCACAAGGTTTTTTGCCCGCTCACATCCGGTGCTGGGCCAGTTTCCAGGCGATATTCGCGCCGTCGAACAAGCCGATCCCGAGGAGGCAGATGCCGGAAAACCGCTCCATGCGCAACAGGGTCTTTTCGCTGAACCGCCCGTAACCGCGCCGCGCCACGTAATAGCTGAGAGCGCAAAACCACGTGATGGCGCCCAAGGCGACGCAGGCGATGCAGGCGGACTTGCCCGCCGGGGTGTCGTCCACCCAATCGCGGGACAGCAGGTTGGCCGCGAGCACGATCCAGAACAACAGCACGCCGAGATTGCCCATCACCCGCACGAATCCCGTCATGAACGCGGAGTGCGGATGGAATTTTTCGTCGATGCGCTTCTCGATCCGGCTGGCGGTGTCGCCGAGCTGGGTGGGGGCGACCACGGTCTTGGCCGTGAGAAATTTGATGCCCAGAAACAGCATGAAGACGAACGTGAACACTTCCATCGAGGTTTTGACAAGGCGAATGCCGAAGAACGACGAAAAGCCGGTAAAGGCGATCGTGCAATAAATCACGTCCATCGTCGCCGCGCCCAGACCGATGAGCGCGGCATATTTGAACCCGCGCTGGGCGGCGCCGTTGATGATGGTCAGGTTCACCGGCCCGATCGGCATCGAGAGCAACAGGCCGAAGAAAAACCCCGTCAGGGCGGAAAGCAGGATGGGGTGCGATTCGGACATGGGCTTCAAGGCGCTGTGTCCGGCTCGTCGTCTTCTTCCTCTTCAATTTCGCGGCGCATGGCGCGCGAGATGCTCGGGCGCACAAAGCCGTAAATCAAATACGCCGTGAAGAACAGCGGCAGGATAAATACCAGGATTTTTTCACGGAAAACGACCACGCAGCCGACGAACAGAATCGCCACCAGCGTCTTGGTAAAGGTCCGCGTCGCGCGCAAGTTCAGCGATTTGAAGCTGGGATACCGCACCCGGCTGACCATCATCCACGACAGGAACAGCATCAGCACCGGCAGCAGATACCGCCAGCGGCCCTTGGTGAAGTCTTTTTCCTCCACCCACATGATGAAGAGCGTCAGCGACGCCACCAGCGCGGCGGCCGACGGGATGGGGAAGCCGACGAATTCCTTGCCGCTGCCGGCCGGCTGCATGGACAGCACATTAAACCGCGCCAGCCGGAACGCGCCGCAGATCAGATAAATCGAGGCGACGAACCAGCCGAGCTCTGGATGCTGCACAAACACATCGCGCAGCACGATGCGATGCACGAGGAACGCCGGGGCAACGCCGAACGAAATCAGGTCTGCCAGGGAGTCAAATTCGCGGCCGAACGGACTTTCCGCGCCGCCCCAGCGCGCCACGCGGCCGTCGAACAAATCAAAAATGCAGGCGAGCAGGATGAACGCCAGCGCGAGCTTGATCTGGCCGTAATAGGCATCGCTCAGGGGATCCGCCTCGACGATCTTCGTTAGCGCCACAAAGCCGCAGAACAGGTTGCCCGCCGTCAGGAGGTTCGGCAGGAAATAGATCTTTAACCGGCTCTCCTCCGAGTCTTCGGCTGGCGCTGGCTTGGGAACAGCTGGCTCGCTCATAATGCCCTCTCAATCAAACGCGGCAATTACTGTTTCGCCGCCGATCACCCGGTCGCCGAGGGTCACCTTGACCTTCGCGTGTTTCGGCAGGTAAACGTCCACGCGCGACCCGAACTGGATGAGACTGATGCGTTCACCTCGCTGGACCGTGTCGTTGTCGTCAATCCACGGCACGATGCGGCGGGCGATCAGGCCGGCAATAAGGCGGATGCCGATCTTCTCACCAAAAGGCTCGGCGGCGTAAAAGCCGATGAGCACGTTTTCGTTGAACTTGGCGCAGTCGCTCTTGAGCGCGCTCAGGTACTGGCCGGGCGTGTGTTTGAAATAGGCGACTCGCCCCGTGACCGGCGCATTTTGCACGTGAACGTCAAACACCGACAGAAAGATCGAAAGGCGCTGGCACTCGCCGCCCATGAACTCCGGCTCGGTCGTGCTGCCGATCACGTCCACCTTGCCGTGGCCGGGGGCGATGACCAGCTTGGGGCCGGTGGGCACCATCGGGTCGGGATCGCGGAAGAAATAGAAAGCGAAGCCGGTGAACACCACCCAAAGCCCGACGAGCGCCCAGGTGAGGTATTGCAGCACGAACGTGCCGATGTATTTGGCCAGCCACGCGCCCGCCAGC
>DATJOW010000109.1:0-6658 GCA_035506715.1 Candidatus Acidiferrum sp.
CTCCATGCGGAGCCGCCCGCGCCAGATTTCCCAGTGTTGTCAACGGGCGGGACTCGCCTGTTTTCTGGCGGTTTTCACAGTTTCCTGCGGTCCGTCGTCCTCCAAAACGCAGGTTCCCGTCTCCATCAACAACCTGGAACCGCGGCGGGACGTGAAAGGGGAGATCATCGATGCCCATGACGGCTGTCTCCAGTTTTTTGACGGCCGGTTTTATCTCTACGGAACGGCGTACGGGAAGACAGATGGCTACACGAACAACGACTTCCGGGTTTACAGTTCGCCGGATATCCAGCATTGGACTTTTGCGGGCACGCTTCTCCCGAACCGTCCGGAGGCCATTTATTTTCGTCCCAGCGTGGTCTTCAACCCCAAAACCCGCCAGTATGTGCTTTGGTACAACTGGTATTCAAACGCGGTGCAGTGGGTCGGGCACCAAGGCGTCGCCGTCAGCAAAACGCCGGTCGGGCCTTTTGCCATCGTCAATCCGGACGTGCCCCTGGCCCATGCCGGCCCGGGCGATGGCAGCCTTTTCGTGGATGACGATGGCACGGGCTATCTCATCTACACGTCCATCAGTGAAGGCTACACGGTCCGGGTGGAACGCCTGACGCCCGATTATCTGAAGTCCGCGGGCGAGAGCAGCGCGGCGCTGGCGGCCGGCGCCGAAGCCCCCATCCTCTTCAGACGGAACAAACTCTATTATGCGCTCTGCGGGCCGCGCTGCACTTTTTGTCCGCAGGGAAGTGATGTGCTCGTCTTCATGGCATCCTCACCCTTGGGGCCCTTTGTCGAAGCTCCGAACATCAATCGTCATCCCAAAGCCGACGCCTTGACCGTTCATGCCGCGCCGCAGACGATGAACGTGAGTGGTCCCGCAGGAACATTTGTCGTTCAGGCCACGAACCGGAGCGAGTCTCACGTCAACGCTCCCTTCATTCCGGCGCAGGAAACCTGGGTGGCCAAAATACATGCGTCTGCCGGACAGGACATTTTCATCTGGCTGGCTGACCGATGGCAGTCAACGCCGGATGGCCTCAAGGGGCATGACTTCCAGTTCTGGAGCTCGCCGCTCAGGTTCGATCCGCGCAATGAAGCGATCCTGCCGATCGAATATGTGTCGGGGTGGGATATTACCTGGGTGTGGAACAACTGACGCGCGCAGGCGGGTTCATTCGCATCAGGCGGATTTTGGATTGCGGTGGCAATCCTGCGCAGCGGGAGCAACGCCGCTTTGGGATGACTGGCTGAGGCAAGCCTTATTTGGCCGACGGCTCTTGCCCGAACGCGGTCTCGATAATTTCCGGCTTGGGCGGGCGGGTCAGCAGGCTGACCACGGGCACCACCAGCAAGGGCAGAAACATGGCAATGGCGCCGGCCACCGGAATTAGCGGCTTGCCCCATTTCAGAAACAAAATCACCGCGGTGCCGACGCCGGCAATCATCCCGGCGTAGGCGCCGGCGGTCGTGGTCCGCCGCCAGAACAGGCCATAGACATACGGCGCCAGGAACGCCCCGCTGAGCGCGCCCCACGCAATCACCATCAGGTTCACAATCACGTCCACCTTGCTCACCGCAATTGCCAGCGACAGCGCCACAAACACGGCGCACAGCACGCGCATCAGGATCATCGTGCGCCGGTCGTTCTTTTCCCGGTTGCCGAACGCGCCGTAGATGTCAATGGCGATGGCCGAGCTGCTCACCAGCACGAGCGACGACAGGCTGGACATTGAAGCTGAGAAGACCATCAGCAAGATGACGAGCACCAGCCACTGCGGGACGTACGTGGTGATGAAAAACGGCATCAGCAGATCGAGGTTCGGCTTGGTCGTGGCCCCGTCCATGATGGGCGCCAGGTCAATCTTCGGGTCGGTGAAAAACAGGTGCGTCAGCGCGCCGCTGTAATATGCGCCGAATGACATGAACAGCGCGAACACCGTGGCGATGGTCATGGCGCGTTTCACGTCCGCCTTGCTGCGGATGGAATAGAATTTTTGCACCATTTGCGGCAGCGCCCAGGGCCCGAAGCTGGTGATGAGCACGAGCGACACGAGCGTTACCCACCCGGGGAATGGCGGTCCACTCGGTGGCGGCGGCGCGTGCAAGGCGGGCATGAATTTGGGGTCCAGCAGCGAGGTGAACGAGGCGCCGAGGCCGCCTTTCATGCTCACGAGCAGCAGCACCATGGTCACCACGCCGAGAAACTCGACGATGCCGCGGATGAAATCGCTCACCGCGACTGCGAAATAGCCGCCCATCACCAGATAGACGCCGGTCAGGGCGGCGAGGAAAAACAGGGCCTCGTTGTATTGCAGCCCGAGCGTTTTTTGAAACAGGTAGCTCAAGCCCATGTAAACCGATGCCGAATACGGCACGAGAAACACGAACACAATCACCGCCGAGATGGCCTGCAGCGGCTTGCTGTCATAGCGGGCGCGGAGGAACTCCGGCATGGTCAGCGCGTTCAGGCGCACCGTCATGTCGCGGGTGCGCCCGGCGAGCACCAGCCAGGCGAGGAGCGTGCCGACAAACGTGTTGCCGAGCACGATCCACAGCGTCTGGATGCCGAAGCCCCAGCCCAGCCGCCCGGCGTAGCCGATGAACAGCACGGCCGAGAAATACGTGGTGCCGTAAGCGAACGCGCTCATCCACGGCCCCAGCGTGCGCCCGCCAAGAAAGAAATCGCCGACGTTCTTGGTGCGCCGCATGCACCAATACCCGACCGCCAGCATGACGAAGACATAGAGAACGACGATGGAGACGTAGATGATGGGACTCATAGGATGGATTGGATTACGCCTGAATTCCCGTCGCCAAAGCAAGCGGATTGACTTTTGGTCCGAACGGTATCAGGCCGGAGAGAACAGTGGATGAGGAAGGCTAAAACCCAAACACGGCCGGTTTTGCCGCACGGTTCGGCCGGCAACGTCGGACTTTCAATGACCCATCCTGCATCCATTTGCAGCCGGAGGGTGGTAGACTACTTTGGTGGAGCGCGGCTGTACGCGTAGCGTCAGCCGCAGTGCTGCGGCTGGTCGGTGACACAGCCGCGCTCCTTGAATTCGGCGAAGTCACCCAGCACCAGCCGGAGACTTGGCTTGACGGATGGTGGGGCGGGCGTATGGTTCCGTGACTTTTGGAGCAAGGAGACACCATGATCGCCAACGAGAAAAGCCCCTACAATGCCACCATGATCAGCCGGGAGGAGATCAATCCACAACTCATTGTCGTGCGCGTCCAGTCCGACGCTCCGCTGTTCGATTTCAAACCCGGCCAGTTCGCCGTGCTGGGTCTGCTCGGCCGCGAACCGCGCGTGGCGGAAGCGGCGCCGGAGGAAAGCGCTCCGGATCCGGACAAAATCATCCGGCGGGCGTACAGCATCGCATCGTCGAGCGTGGAGCGGCGCTACCTGGAGTTTTACCTGACGCACGTTACCAGCGGCCAGCTCACGCCGCGCCTGTTCGCGCTCCGTCCCGGCGGCCGGCTTTTTCTCGGCCCCAAAGCCAGCGGGGTTTTCACGCCGGACCGCGTGGCCCCGGACAAGGTGCTGGTCCTCATTGCCACGGGAACGGGTCTGGCGCCTTACATTTCGATGCTGCGGACGATGCTGGTGAACGAGACGCAGCGCCGGTTCGTGGTGCTGCACGGCGCGCGGTACGGCTGGGACCTGGGCTATCGCGGCGAGCTTGAGAGCCTGGCGCGGCTTCGTCCCAACTTCACCTACATCCCCAGCATCACCCGATCCGAACAGGACCCCAGCTTCCATGGGCACACCGGAAGGATTCAGGCGCTAATGGAACAAGGGGTGCTGGAAAAGGAAGCCGGCATTGCGCTGGACCCATCCAAGACCGAGGTCTTTCTCTGCGGCAACCCCGACATGATCAAAGCCGTCAAGGCAATGCTCGAGGCGAAGGGCTACACAGCCGGCCAAGCCGGCAAACCGGGCACCATCCACGTCGAGGAATATTGGTGAGCGCGAATTTGTTGGGGTAGGGTCATCGCGCGGCGATGACCGAGGCCGGTTCGGCGGTTCGATGCTTGCGAATCGGAATTAACCCCGGATGCGGACTCCGCAGCGCGGCGTCCCTACCATCGTGACCGCCTCAAGCCTCAAAATTCTCTTTTACCAGTTCCAGGCAGCCCATCCTCGAATTAGGCCACAGCCTTCCGATCATAACAGCATCTGTGTCATCACGTCGAAAAATAAGAGCAAAATCGGAATGGAATACCATCCCGGCTCGTGGCGAATAACTGCCGCAGCTAAAGCTGCCACGCACGAAAACGTGAATACCAAACCGACCGCATTAAGATCACGCGCCGTCTGGCGCAACCGGAGTACCGCCGCATCCGGCACATACATCGTGTGCTGCATGTAAGCTTGCTGAATCCCAAGAGCGTGACGACTCGAGGCCTGCGCCATTTGGTCGTAGCCGATCACGTGAATCACCAGCGCAACCGCTCCCAAAATGATCGCCGTCAGAAAAAATGTGCGCTTCGTCATAACCGCACGCCGTTACCATTTCGGCACATTTTGCAGCCCATCTATTTTCACGGAGCCAGTAGGAACCGGACTGGACTTGCTGTCTAGTAGAATCTGGCGTCAATTATGAGCCTTGAACGGCTCCCGGTATTGAAGGAAATAAGTGACGTGCCCCTCGCCCCGTCCCTCTCCCCGCTCGGCGGGGAGAGGGTGGTCCGCGCAAGTCGGACCGGGTGAGGGGCTCAAATCTCGTCAAATGGACCAAGCTCGTTTGCGTCTTTGACGCGAATGATTTTAAAGTAGCCTCGTCTCATGAGCTTCGTTATCGTCCGGCAAAATTTCCGATGCCGGTTCCATGAAAAAACTCAGCCACACGACGCAACTGCGCGTCCGGTACAGCGAGACGGACCAAATGGGAACGTTTTACAATTCCCGGGCGCTGGAATGGTTCGAGTGCGGCCGGACGGAGCTGATGCGGCATCGGCTGGGAATGTCGTATGCCGCGCTGGAGGCGAAGGACGTTTTCCTGCCGCTGGTAGAGGCGCACCTGGAATTTCCCGGCGGCGCGCGCTACGACGATTTGCTGGACATAGCCACCACCGTGGAATTTTCCGGGCGGGCGAAGTTGCGATTTGAAGTTCAAATCACGCAAAACGCCGGCGGCAAACCGGTGGTGCGCGGCTACACCGTCCACGCCTTCATGGATGCGCACCTCAAACCCATCCGGCCGCCGACCTGGTTCGTCGAGCTCCTGGAGAAGGCCGCGTAAGGCTCCGCTACACGCAAGCAGGATTACGTCTTTGACAAACAACGCACTCATTTCCTCTCCCCGCCCGGCGGGGAGAGGATGTCGCGAAGCGACCGGTGAGGGGATTTTATGCGAAAGTTGCACGCGATCTTGGCATTAATATCTGTCAGTGCCACCTCACCCCGACCGCAGAATCGGTTCTGAACCCAACGCCCCTCATCCGCCCTGTGGGCACCTTCTCCCGCTCCCGCGGGCGAAGGATTATCCCCCGCTTCGCGGCGGAGAGGGAGCTGCCTCCAGCGTCGTATTATTTGTCAAAGGCATGGTCCCGGTTAGTCCGGCACAATGGGCGTGATAAATGGCAGTCAGCGCGGTCAAATCACAAATAAATGATCTCTCCTTCGACCGGTTTTGCGCCTGAGACGGCGGCTGCTTTTTCGTCGCCTCCGGCGCGGCAAACGGACTAGCATCGGGCATGTTCAATCCGCGGCAACGATTTACCATGCGGGCGGCGGTATTCCTGGCCGTCATCTGGCTGGCGGCCTGGGCCGGGCACCGTTATTTCGAAAGCCGCAAGATGACAGCCGACAAGGTGCACGCGTACGTTGATTCGGTGAATTTTGGCCAGCTCACCGGCGCAGCGCGGGCCAAAGCGCTCAAGCAACTCGAGGACGAACTCAACGCGCTGCCCTACGACGAGCGGCAGCGGCTGCGAGGCGAGCATTTGCTCAACCACTGGTTCGCCCAGATGACGAAGGAGGAAAAGACGCAATTTGTCGAGGCAACCCTGCCGGCGGGCTTCAAGCAAATGATCAATGCCTTCGAGCAATTGCCGGAGGACAAACGGCGGCGGGTGATTGATGACGCCATGAAAAATCTCCGCCGGACGAACGAACGCAACCCGGGGACGAACACTGTAGCCGGCAGCACAAATGCGCCTCCGCCCATCAGCCCGGAACTGGAGGCGAAAATCCGGACGATTGGCCTGAAATCGTTTTACAGCCAGAGCTCGGCGCAGACCAAGGCGGAAGTGGCGCCGTTCCTCGAAGAGATGCAACGCCAGATGGAATCGGGAAAATTGTTCCTGCACCAGCAGCCATGAAATGTGACCGGTGACAAGTGACAAGTGACGCGAACACCACGCCGAACGTGCAGGTCTTTTCGTGTCACCTGTCACGTGTCACTCGCCGCCGTCTGGCGTTCACCCTCGTGGAATTGCTCGTGGTTATGGCGATCATCGGCGTGCTGGCGGCGCTGTTGCTGCCGCTGCTGGGCCGGTCGCAGGAGTCCGCCCGCGCCACCGCCTGCATCAGCAACCTCCACCAGATCGGCGTCGCCCTCCAGATTTATGTCGATGCCAACAACAACCGCCTGCCGGTGATGCGCGACGCGCTGATGGACACCAATTCCGCCGCCACTAACACCTTGCCGAG
>DATJOW010000110.1:0-5526 GCA_035506715.1 Candidatus Acidiferrum sp.
GGGGTCAACCAACCGCTGGGGTGGGCCTGATGCCAACTCCCTGTTTGATGCCAAAGGTTACCCGCTTCCCGCGATGAACGTATTAGACATTCAACCCGTACTGCAAACCACGCGTTCGGCAACTGTCGAACGATATTAAAAAACTACACCCTTCGGCAATGGATCGCGCCGATCGGGTGGAGAACATGAGCGTTATTATCTGCGGAGCAGCGACCACGGTGTCCTCGACCAGGCCCGTGAGGAAGCCAGCCTTGAGCTGAATGCTCAAGGCCCGTCGAGGGCCGGGCCGGGCCAATCTGAATAAATCTTTACGAGGCGCAGTCATGTGCGTCCGAAACCAATCAAACGTAAATTCCTGATGCAAACCCAATCCATAAGGAATATGGTGATCGGTATGCGCGCCTCTCGCTTGATTTGGTCCTGGCGAGTGGCGGTTTGTTGCGGGTTGACCGTAGTGGGCGCGGCAGCGACCGCTCAGTTGGCGGAGGTTGACCGCGTTTTCAACATCCAGAATTCTGCCGAGGTAACCAATGTCCATCAAATCTGTCTTTTGGCTGCCCGGGTTCCTGGAGCGAGTTACTCCTTCCATCTTGAAGGGGATGTCTGGTGGGCAAATCCAACGCTGGGAAAACTCGTTTTGAAAGACAACTCCGGCGCCGAGGAATTGGAAATGGATTTTCGCGGCGGTTCTGTGGAGTCGGGACAAAGAGTCCTTCTGGAGGGAAACGGGACGATCACACCAACGGGCGCCGGCTTCCGGATCGGAGCCAAAGGACCGGTCGTGGACAACGACGGCGTCCACGACATGGTGGAGAAATCCGGTGCGGTTTATTTGAAGGCCGGGCGCAATCCGATTCGAGTCGAATGGTTCAATGGGGTCGAGAAATATGGATTGAAGGTGGAGTATCAGGGACCCGGTCTCTCGCGGCAGGCGATACCGGATTCGGCGCTCTTTCGGAATGAAGAGGATGGAGCGGGAGGCGCGAGCAACCAGGTCAATGGCCTTGATTTCCTTTGTTCGGAAGCCCCGACCGAAGTCCTGCCCGATTTTAATCCAGCGACCGCGCTAAAAACAGGGACGGTGAACAACTTTGACCTGCGCGTGGTGGCCCGGCCAGAGCATGTGGGGATTTGTTTCACGGGCTTCCTGGATGTCCCGCGGAATGGTCTGTACGCTTTCTATACCACTTCTGATGATGGCAGCCGGCTGTTCGCCGGCGAACCCTCGTTACAATTGAAAGTGATCGGTCGAACAACTTTCCCGAAAGCTCAGCCTCTGGTTATTGGTCAAACGTTGCGCCGCAGAGAGGATCGGCAATGGGTGGAAGTTGAAGGGAAGGTAACCTTTGCGAGTGAAAAGTCGGATGGTTTGCAGCTGGAACTAAGTACCGAAACCGGCCGCATGCGCCTTGAGGTGGCCAACAAGTCCGGTCTATTACCCGCGCTGCTTTTGAACCATCGTGTTCGGGCCACCGGGTTTTGCCAGAGCGCCTATACCGCCGACGGACAGGAAGTTCTTGGTGTTTTATTGGTCCCAACCGGCCAGGAAATTACGCCGTTGGAACCGCCTGCCGCGGCAGCCGCAAGCACGGTGACAAATGCCGGCGCGCTGCCACTGTTGGTTAATGCCGCGGAAGTTCATCGCTTGAAACGCGAGGAAGCGCAACGTGGATACCCGGTTAAAATCCGCGGCGTTATCACCTCCGTTCTGCCCGAGCATCAGGCCTTTACCATTCAGGATTCCACGCGCGGGATTTATGTTACTGATTACTCCGAGAGCCGTATCGTGCCGCCAAGGATCGGCGAGTACCTGGAAGTGGAAGGCAGGACGGATCCGAGCTTGTTCGCCCCGATTGTGAATGCAAATCGCGTTACCGATCTGGGCGCGGGACGTTTGCCGCAACCAGTGCATCCGGCCTGGGATCAATTGATGAACGGAAGTCTGGATGCTCAATATGTCGAGTTACAAGGCATCATTACTACGGTCGATACCAATGGCGTGACGCTGTTCACAGGTGACGGACGAATCAGATTGGAGCTGCGGGTTGCAGGAATGAATACGGAGGCGCTGGAGCGTTATGAAGATGCCGTAGTCCGCGTGCGGGGATGTTTGTTTGCATCATGGGATTATGTGACGCATCAGGTAAAAGTGGGCGAGATTCGGGTTAATGGCGCGGAAATATCGGTAGATCAGCCGGCTCCGACAGATATATTTTCGCTCCCCTTGAAGTCCATAGCGGAACTATTGCAGTTTAACCCGCAAGCCGGCGTCTTCCAGCAGGTAAAAGTTTCCGGGCAGATTATCCATGCGCAAGCTCCGGAATATTATCTGATGGACGGCAATAATGGCCTGCAATTTGTTTTGAAGAAACCCGTCCCGGAGCTGGAAGTTGGCGACCAGGTGGAAGTGGTTGGTTTTCCGGGGTTGAGTGGCGCTTCTCCTCTCCTGCACGAAGCGGTGGCGCGCAAGATCGGTCACGCGGCACTCCCGGAAGCGAGAAAGTTGCAGCCGAATAATTTAATCCGCGAAGAGTATGACTCGACCCGCGTAAAAGTTGACGGACTGCTGGTAAGCGTGAGAGACACCCCGGTCGGCCAGGCTCTGGAAATGCGGAGCGGAGTCCGCGCCTTTATGGCCCGGCTGAACACCAGGATTGATTCCGTGCGCTCGCTGGCCCCGGGCAGCCTTTTGGAACTGGTGGGAGTGTATATCGGCGAGGGCGGGAACCGGGCCACCGGCCAGGATATTACTTCCTTTCAACTGTTGCTCAATTCGCCCTCGGACATCGCGGTGCTGGCCCGGCCTCCCTGGTGGACATTGGAAAAACTGCTGGTCATTCTGGGCGCATTAGCGTGCGTGCTGACGGTCACGGCACTCTGGGTTACCCAACTTCGCCGCAAGGTCGAGCAGCGCACCGCCGAGCTGGAAATCCAAATCCAGGAACGGCAACGGGTCGAACAGCAGCACACCATGGAGCAGGAACGGGCGCGCATTGCCCAGGATCTCCACGATGAATTGGGCTCGGGGCTCACGGAAATCAGCATGTTGGGAGCGAGAGCACGTTCTGCCTCTGTGTTGCCTGAAACGCGGGGCAGTTATCTTGAGCAGATGAGTGATAAAGCGCGCCAGATGGTCACGGCCCTGGACGAAATCGTTTGGGCCATGAATCCCACTCATGACTCGCTCGCCTCGATGACCAGTTATTTTTCCCTTTATGCCGAGCGGTTCCTGGGATTGGCGAACATCGCCTGGCGGCTTGAAAGCCCGCTCGAGCCGGATGACTATGCGGTGGACTCGCGGCACCGTCACCAACTGTTTCTCGCGTTCAAGGAAGCCCTGACCAATATTGTGCGACACTCGGGCGCCACTGAAGTTCGCCTGAACATACAGGTTAAACAGGGACAGGTCTGCTTGAGCATTGCCGATAATGGTCGAGGTTCGGTCCATGTCGGCCCGACGGAGGGAATGGATGGTGTGGCCAATATGCGGGCGCGCCTGGAAAAACTCGGAGGCCGGTTTGAAGTGAATAGCAGAACCGGTCAGGGCACCATTGTCCGCTTCGAACTGCCTTTGCGTTGAGTGTTTATGACCAGAATCGCCATTGTAGAGGACAATCGAGTCATCCGTGAAAGCCTTATGGAATTTGTGAAGGCGGATGCGGAATGCGAGTGCGTTTGTTTTTGCGCGACCGCCGAAGAAGCCCTCAAAGAGATCCCCCGGCGTCAGGTGGACATTGTGTTGATGGACATCCAACTGCCTGACATTTCAGGCATCGAATGCACGGCCCGGCTCAAACAATTGATGCCCGCGGTTCAGATCATTATGGTCACTGTTTATGAAGACACCGAACGCATTTTCAAAGCGTTGCGTGCCGGTGCCTGTGGCTACCTTTTGAAGCGTTGCACCCCCGAGGAGCTTGTTTCTGCCATCCGCGAGGTTCGGCAGGGGGGCGCGCCGATGTCCCGTGAGATAGCCCGCAAGGTTATTCTTTCCTTCCAGGAACCGGTTACCGCCGCGGCGGAAGTGGAAGGTCTTTCCCCACGCGAGCGTGAAATTCTCGAATTGCTGGCTGAGGGATTTCCCAACAAGCAGATCGCCGCTCGCGTTGGTCTCACCGACGGAACCGTGCGCTGGCACCTCCGGCACGTCTATCACAAGCTGCATGTGCGCTCACGGACCGAGGCGGCTCTCAAGTTCCTTTCCGGCAAAACGGAATAGCAGCGGAGCCGGGCAGGTCATCTTGCCCACCAGATCTTACCAAGAACCATACATCTGTGAGGCTAGGCAAATCCGCTTTACAGGTAACAATATGGGATGCAATTGCTAAGAGCTGATTTCATTGGGGTGAAACAAAGGTTCGAAGGCGTGGTCGGGAGAGCTGCTCGCGACAAGGTGGTGTACTCATGAATGGAATCATAGGTTTGAAATTTTCAATTTTTATTGTTTTCGTCTTATCGCTTTTCAACAGTCCAGCGCAAGCGAACACGAATTTCCTGGCTGCGGCCGACTTTTCCCTCCTGGCGTTCTTTGAATCGCGGGGTGTCACCTACAAAGATGGCGGACAGGTTCAGGATGGGATTCAGATTCTCAAGAACCACGGTATTAATTGCGTGCGGCTGCGGCTCTTCACCAACACCAACCAACCCGGCGGAAGTGTTCAGTTCAATTACGACCACATCAATAACACCGCCTACACCGTGCCATTGGCGGTTCGGGTCAAGAATGCAGGCCTGCTCTTCTGCCTGGATTTTCATTACTCCGACACGTGGGCTGACCCCGGTCATCAAGCCACCCCCAGCGCCTGGACAAACCTGAACTTCACCCAGCTCGTTCAACAGATGCGCACTTACAACAGCAACACCATCGCCACCTTCGCCGCCGCCGGAGCGATGCCGGATTACGTCCAGATCGGAAATGAAATCACCGGCGGCATGTTGTGGCCCTTTGGACAGGTTAACGCTTATACCAGCGGTGGTACGCAGTGGACCAATCTTTGCGAATTGATAGAGGCTGCGGTCCAGGGAATCAAAGACGCTACGAACGCTACGGGCGCTAAAATGCCCAAGATAATTATTCACATTGACCGTGGCGGAGATTGGACCACCACCATGAAGTATTTTGACAACCTGAACGCTCAAGGAGTTCCTTACGACATCATCGGCGAGAGTTATTACCCCTTCTACCACGGCGACCCGACGAATCTGAACATTTGCCTCAGCAACGCTGCCGTTCGCTACGGCAAACCTGTCGTCGTCGCAGAAACCGCTTTTCCCTATACCAACACTTGCCCCTCTGCCTGGCTTTCCCAACTCTTTGGCTACCAGCCTACTCCCGCCGGTCAGGTCAGCTTCATCGCGCGCCTGGCTCAGATTGTAAATGGTGTGCCCAACCAACTCGGAGCCGGCATCTTCTATTGGGGAACAGAATATCAGGCGGTTGGGGGTGCCAACGAAGCCGGATTCAACACGGCGTCCTTTTTTGATGCCGGGGGCAATGTTCTGCCAGTAGCCGATGCGGTTGGTGGA
>DATJOW010000111.1:0-9565 GCA_035506715.1 Candidatus Acidiferrum sp.
ATCGTGGCCGATGGCCTGCGCCGGATGTATGCCGAGGGCGAGGACATTTTCTATTACCTGACGTTGTACAATGAAAATTATCCCATGCCACCCATGCCGGCGGGCGTCGAGGACGGCATCTTGAAGGGCCTGTACAGATTCAAACCTGGTCCGGAAATTTCCCCGAAAGGTAGGGCTGACCTGCCGGTCAGCCAGGACGCGCAGCAGCGCGTCCCTACCATAAAAGCACACCTTTTTGGCAGCGGCACGATCATCAACTCGGCGCTCAAGGCGCAGGAAATTCTGGCCGACCGCTACGGTGTGTCCGCCGATGTGTGGAGCGCCACGAGCTACAAGCTGCTCCGCTCCGATGCGCTGCGTTGTCAGCGCTGGAACATGCTGCATCCGACGGCCGAACCGAAGAAATCGTACGTTGAGAATCTGCTGGCGAAGGAGCAGGGGGTATTTGTGGCGGTGTCGGACAACATCCGGACGGTGCCCGACCAGATTGCGCCATGGGTGCCGGGCGGGCTGGTGACACTGGGTACGGACGGCTTTGGCCGCAGCGACACACGCGAACGCCTGCGCCGGTTCTTCGAAGTGGACGCGGAATCCACGGTCATCGCCACGCTTTATGCCTTGGCGGAAAAGGGCCAGGTGGAACGCAAAGTTGTGGCCCAAGCAATCAAGGACCTGGGCGTAGATGCGGAGAAGATTCAGCCGCAGATTGTGTAGATGATTGTACGTAGCCGCCGAGGTAACGAGGCGGTGGGTAGGGCGGCGCTGCTGCGCCGCCGGCCGAGCGGTAGCTCGGCCCTACCGTGGGAATCAGAATACCGTTCCAGCCACTTTCCGCTTTCCTTCCAGCGGGCTTGTTATAAGTTCCCGGCTGCTATGAACACAAGGACACTACTTCTTACCCTGGCATGTGTTTCCGGACTGGTTTGCGCGGCGTCGGCCCAGGCGCCCAAGGTTGATTTTCCCGCCGCCAGCCCCGCCTGCACACTCAAACAACGCGTCGGTTTGACCGACTTTGAAATCGTTTATTCCCGCCCCGGCGTGAAAGGCCGAACCATCTTCGGCGGCATTGTGCCCTACGGACAGGTCTGGCGCACCGGCGCCAACCAGGCCACCAAAATCACCTTCAACACGCCGGTGAAATTTGAGGGCACCGAGATTCCCGCCGGCACCTACGCGCTGTTTACCATCCCCGGCGAACAGGAATGGACCGTCATCCTGAACAAGAACGCCGCGCAGTGGGGCGCCTACCAGTATAATACGAACGACGATGTCGCGCGTTTTAAGGTAATGCCCGTCACGTTGCGGGACACGATGATTGAAACGTTCGCCATCGAGTTCAACCGCATCAAAGACGAATCGGCCTTGCTGGATCTGGTCTGGGACAAAACCGTGGTGCCCATTCGGATCGAAGTTGATGTCAGCAGCAAAGTGGTGCCGCAAATCGAGGCGGCCATGGCGTCGCCGGACAAAAAGGACGCCGGGCTTTATTTCCAGGCAGCCACGTTTTATTACAATCATGGGCTGGACCTGAAGAAGGCGCTGGCCTGGGTGAACGCCGGACTCGAGGGCAATCCCCGGATTGCCTTTGAATTGGACCATTTGAAAGCCCAGATTCTGGCCAAGCAGGGCGACAAGGAAGGCGCCATCGCCGCGGCCAAGCGATCCAGCGCTGAAGCCATTAAATTCGAGGGCCCCGGCAGCTCATTTGTGAAGATGAATGACGACATCATTGCCGGCCTGAAATGATGTCGGCCGTTACCTTTGCGTAAACCAAACCGTCAACCATGAAGTACCGAAAGGAGATACCATGAATAAATTCAAATTCGCACTCATTGCAGCTGCTATCAGTGCCATCGCCTTGCCATTGATGGCTCAGCGCCAACGCATCAGCCCCCACGAAACCATCACCGCCACCGTGGATGGCAATAAGCTGACGCTCGTTTATGGGCGGCCTTACACCAAGGATCCCAAGACCGGTGAACCCCGCAAAATCTGGGGCGGCCTGGTGCCGTACGGCAAGGTCTGGCGGACAGGCGCCGACGAAGCGACCCTGTTGACCACCGAACAACCCATCGTGCTGGGCGGCACCGAAATCCCCGCGGGCACCTACTCGCTCTTCACGCTCCCGGCGGCCGACGGCAGTGCCAAGCTGATCATCAACAAAAAGACCGGCCAGTGGGGCGTCGGTCCCGGATCGTATGACGAGAAGCAGGATTTAGGGAGGGTTGATTTGAAGAAGGACACTCTCGACAAGACGGTGGACCAGTTCACGATGGCCATCGATAGCAACCCGTCCGGCGGCGGCGTGCTGAAAATGTCGTGGGAAAACACCCAGTACTCGGTGCCGTTTACGGTCAAGAAGTAAGCCCGGAGGAAGGGCGGGTGTTGGCCCGAATTCGATCGGTTCATTTGTATTCATGAGTCTTCCTTGGGAGCGCTGGCGTCTCGCCGGCAAGCTGCTTCGTGAGGAATGTCGGTTTGCCGGCTGGACGCCGGCGCTCTCATGGTCATGGCCGTGTGTTTTAATTGGAGGTTTCCATTAAAAATTTAATTGTTTCATCCAGGCGGCTTGGCCAGTGCGCCCGCCGGGTTATTTGCATTGCTGTCGTGGGCGCCGGGATCCTCCTCAGTTCCGCGATCGCGCAAGCTGATGAACCTCCCTCGCCCGCGGCCATCCTGCAACAACTGCAAAACTTCCGCGAAATGGGCAGCGTGTTGTACATTGCCGCGCATCCGGACGACGAGAACACCCTGCTCATTGCCTATCTGGCGCGCGGGCGCAATTACCGAACCGCTTACCTCTCGCTGACGCGTGGCGATGGCGGTCAAAACGTGTTGGGACCGGAGTTTGGTGAGGAATTGGGCGTGGCCCGCACCCAGGAATTGCTCGCTGCCCGGCGGCTCGACGGCGGCCGGCAGTTTTTCAGCCGCGCCATCGATTTCGGATTTTCCAAGGATTACCGGGAGACGCTCAAAATCTGGGACCAGCAGCAGGTGTTGTCCGACGTCGTGCGCATCATCCGCGAATTCCGGCCGGACGTGGTCATCGTGCGCTTTTCCCCCCAGCCGGGCGGGACCCATGGCCATCATACGGCGTCCGCGGTGCTGGGGATTGAAGCTTTCAAGCTGGCCGGTGATACCAATGCGTTACCCGAACAACTTCGCGACCTGACGCCGTGGCAGCCCAGGCGCGTGCTGTGGAATGCCGGAGGCTTTCAACGGGGCGGGGTCGGGACCAATGCCGTCCGGATGCAAATCACCGGCAACGATCCGGTGTCCGGGGAATCGTTTTCGGAAGTGGCGGCGCGCAGTCGCGCCATGCACAAGACGCAGGGCTTCGATAATTTTCGCGGCTTCGGCGGCGGAAACGGGCCGCGCTCCGAATCGTTCGAAACCATGGATGGCGAGCCGGCGACCAACGACATCATGGATGGGGTGGACACGACGTGGAACCGCGTGCCCGGCGGTGCGGAGATTGGCGGGCAAGCGGATGAAATCATCGCTCAATTCAATCCTCAGGATCCGGCAGCGAGCGTGCCGGCTTTGTTGAAGTTACGCACGCTACTGGCCGCGCTTCCGAATACTGATCCCGTGGTTGTGGAGAAGCGCGCGCAGCTCGACCGTATTTTGCAGGCGTGTCTGGGCCTCGAAGTCGAAACGGTAATTCCCTATGCCGAAATTGTGCCCGGCGAATCGTTGCCGATGCATCATTCCGTCATTGAACGATCCAGCGTTCCGGTACGCTGGCTGGGGGTGCGCTACCCGGGCATTGCCGTCGCCATGACGAACGCGATGAGCCTGCGCCCGAACGAGCCGGCTATGCTGGCTTCGGCGCAAACGCTGACGGCCAACACGCCGCTCAGCGGGCCGTACTGGCTGCGCGAGGACGGCACGCCCGGCATGTTCCGCGTGGACGATCCTGCGCTGATTGGGCGGCCGGAAAACCCGCCGGTCTTCCCCGTCGAACAGGTTTTCGAGGTCGGCGGCCAGACGTTGATCGTTCCGGATGAGCCGGTGCAGGTCACCACCAATGCCGCAAATCGGGAAGTCCGCCGCCGCCTGGATGCCATTCCGCCGGTCTCGCTCGATTTCGGTGCCGCGGTTGAACTGTTTGCGCCCGGGAAGTCGCGTCCGGTGGAAGTCGAAGTCACGGCTTACCGCCCGGGCGCCAGCGGCACTTTGCAATTGGACGTTCCGGCTGGCTGGAAAGTTGCGACCGGCAAGCAAACTTTCCACCTTGCCGCGATCGGCGACCACGCGCGGCTTAAATTCAATGTCACGGCGCCGGCGGAATCCGCTACGGGCAAGATCATTGCCCGCGCGGACGTCGGCGGCAGGACCTATCAGAACGAGCGCAAGGAAATCAATTACCCGCACATCCCGCTGCAATTGCTCCAGCCGCCGGCGAGACTCAAAGCCGTCAGCCTTGACCTTAAGACCCGCGGACGCCAAATCGGCTATCTGCCGGGCGCCGGCGACAGCGTGGACGACAGCCTGAAGCAGATGGGTTACGCGGTAACGCCGCTGACCGACGCCGACCTCACGCCGGAAAAACTGCGCGGCTTCGATGCCGTGGTCATCGGGGTTCGCGCCTTCAACGTCCGCACCAATCTGGCGGCAAATTTGCCCGGATTGTTCTCCTACGTCGAAGCCGGCGGCACGGTCGTGGAACAGTACAACCGGCCGGAGAATTCCCGGTTGCTCAAGTTTGCGCCCTACGATTTGCGTCTTTCCGGAGAGCGGGTGACCGATGAAACCGCGCCGGTGACGTTCCTGGCGCCCGATCATCCGGTGCTGAATACGCCGAACAAAATCACCGCCGCCGACTTCGACGGCTGGATTCAGGAACGCGGAATTTATTATCCCAACCAATGGGATGACCATTTCAGCCCGATCCTGGCGAGCGCGGATCCGGGGGAATCGCCGCTCAAAGGAGGATTGCTCGTCGCGCCTTACGGCAAGGGGTATTTCGTCTATACCGGCCTGGTATTTTTCCGGGAGTTGCCGGCGGGCGTGCCGGGGGCTTACCGGCTGTTCGCCAACCTGGTTTCGCTGGGGAAATGAATCCGGCCGATGACAAATCCAGCGGTTCAACTGGCACGTTGACCGGGGCAGCCGATTCCGGAAATGACCGGACCGGCCTGCCCTGGTTGCGCCACTGGCGCACCCTCTATGCGTTCGTCCTGTCCGTTTTTGTTCTCTGGGTCGTGCTGTTGACATTGTTGTCGAGGATATTTTCGTGAACGTCCTCGACTACGTCGTCCTGCTGGGCACGATTTTGGGCATCGCGCTCTATGGCATGTGGCGCACGCGCGGCCGTCACAATCTCGCGAGTTACCTGAAGGGCAGCGGCGACGCGCCCTGGCTCGTCGTCGGCCTGTCCGTGATGGCCACGCAGGCCAGCGCCGTGACTTTTCTTTCGACCCCCGGGCAGGGGTTCGCAAGCGGCCTGGGCTTCATCCAGATTTATTTCGGCATTCCCATCGCGCTTGTCATCATCGCCGCGGTGTTCCTGCCCATCTATCGCCGGCTCAACGTCATCACCGCCTACGAATATCTGGGGCAACGCTTCGATGCCAAAACCCGCCTGCTCGGCGCGGCGGTTTTTTTGCTGCAGCGTGGACTCGGCGCCGGCATCACGATTTATGCGCCGGCGATTGTGCTTTCCACCGTGTTCGGCTGGTCGCTGGACGCCACGATCATTTGCAGCGGGCTGGTGGTGATCGCCTACACCGTCTCCGGCGGCAGCGACGCGGTAAATGTGACCCAGAATTACCAGATTGCCGTCATTTTCGCGGGCATGGTCGCCGCCGGCGTCGTCCTGCTGCACAAACTGCCCGCCGGGCTCGGGCTTCACGATGCGCTGACCCTGGCCGGTGGCATGCACAAATTACAGGCGGTGAATTTCTCGGCCGATCCGCGCGAGCGCTACACGTTGTGGTCGGGTGTGCTCGGCGCCACCTTCCTGATGCTCGCATATTTTGGCACCGACCAATCGCAGGTCCAGCGTTACCTCACCGGTGCATCGCTGCGCGAAAGCCGGCTGGGGCTGATGTTCAACGCGATATTCAAAATCCCGATGCAATTTTTCATCCTCTCGCTTGGCGTGCTGCTGTTTGTTTTCTATCAGTTCGAGCAGCCGCCGGTTTATTTCAACCAGGTGGAATGGAGACACCAGGCGGAGCGCGGCAATGCCGACCGCGCCCACGCCATCGAAATGGACTTTGCGGTCGCCCACGCCCGGGAGCGAAAACAACTGGACGCGTGGTTGAATGCGCGAGGCGCCGGCGATACGGTTGCCGCCGCCGCCGCCCGCGCGGCGGTGTCTGCCGCCCATGACCAGGTGGAAACCGTCCGGGCCCGGGCCGAAATGGCTGTTGACCCGACGGGGAAAACAAAGGACACCGATTACGTGTTCATTACCTTCATTCTGGATTACCTCCCGCATGGGGTCATCGGTTTGCTGGTGGCGACATTCTTCGCCGCCGCGCTCTCGGCCAAAGCCGCTGAACTCAACGCGCTCGGGTCGGCGACGACCGTGGATTTTTACCGCCATGTCGTCAAACCCCGGGCCAGCGACGCCCATTACCTTGCCGCCTCGAAATGGTTCACGGTCTTCTGGGGCCTGGTTTCCATCACTTTCGCCGTCTCGGCCACGCTGGCGGAGAACCTGATTCAGGCCGTCAACATTGTCGGCTCGATTTTTTATCCGGTGATGCTGGGCCTGTTCGTGGTCGGATTTTTTCTGCGCTGGATTGGCGGCACCGCGGTGTTCTGGGGCGCGCTGGCCGCGCAGGCGCTGGTCGTTGTTCTCTTTTTGTGTTTCCGGCATGACCTCAGTTATCTTTGGTACAACCCGATCGGGTGCGCCGCGTGTGTGCTGTTCAGTGCCGTCCTGCAGCCTGTGCTGGGTGGGCAGGCAAAATCCGTAACTGCCTGATATGAATCCTGATTGGACCAATATCTTCTTGGAGTACGAGGGCAAGCAGAGCGCGACGCCGCTTTTGTTGCGCCGAATCCGGCTTCGTGGTTTTGTTGCCAAAGCGCCGTCGCCGCTGTGTTCTGCCGGCGCAGTCCAAAAATATCCGTGACCACCGCTCCCGTCATTTGTTTTGGCCAGCAGCCATGCGGGTTTTTCCCGCGGCGCTTCCTCGTCGCCAAGATCCGGACAGCCCGCCGGCTGCAGCAGGAAATTGGCGGCGACATTATCTTTTTCTGCCATGACAGCGATCATGACCCGCGTGAAACGCAGACCATCCTGCGTCATCGCAAGACCCATGAACCGGCCCAGCTCAATTTCGCCTTCAAAAACCGGATTCAGCGGAAATTTTCCCCGCTATACCTCAAACATATTGCCGCCGGCTGGCAGGCCAAGACCGTGCTCCAGTTGCCGAACTACGTTGGTCATCCCTTGATCAACGTTTTTAAAAAAATTTCCGCCGCCAACGTCGCCGATTTCTGCCTGGAGATGTATCGTGGCTTGGGATTGCTGGATGGAATCCGAGTTGTGCGATCGAGCGACCCGGCCGTTCGACAGGCAGCTTGCGAGGTGGCGGAATTTTTTGTGGATGTTCCATACGAAGGCGAAATTGTCCGCGCCCGCTTTGCAGACGAAACCCTGACGTTGCATGAAGGCGGACATTCCTACCTCAAATTGCCAATGACGACCTTCCGCAAGGAACAAATCAGCCCAACGCGCGACACCCGGTTGCGCTGGATGCAATCCGTTGTCCATTGCACGCATTACGTTGCCGGGGCCGGCGAAAAAGCCTACCTTCACCCGGAAGAAACACCGGAAATCAATTTTGTCAACCGCGATGAGATAGATCGTCCCGATGAAGCCTGGACCGAAATTTAATCCTGAACTTGCGCCAGTAATCGCTTTTGGCGCGCACCCCGACGACATCGAATTCGGGTGCGGCGGCATCATTGCCAAAGAGACCCGCAACCGGCGGAAGGCGCATTTCGTGGTTTGTTCGCGTGGTGAAGCCGGCACGCATGGCACGCCGGCCCAACGCGTGGCCGAAGCCACGAAATCCGCCACATTGCTGGGCGCAACGGCCGAGTTCATCGAACTCGACGGTGATGCGCATCTGGAAATCCGGATTGCCCACGCCATCAAACTGGCCGGCATTGTGCGGCGGATCCGGCCGGGCATCGTGCTCGCGCCCAGCCTCGTGGAAAATCAGCATCCGGATCATGCCAGGCTCGGTCAACTGGTGCGGGACGCCTGCCGGTTGGCGCGCTACGGCGGATTGAAGGAATTACGCAGCCGGCCGGCCCACGCGATTGAACAACTGTACTTTTACGCCGTAACACCGGAAGCCGAACCGCCAGGCATTACACCGGTGCTGGTTGACGTTTCCGCGCCGGAAGTGCTCGCCACATGGACAGCGGCGATGGGAGCGCACGTCTCGCAGGTTTCCCAGCGCAGTTACGTGGAATTGCAGTTGACGCGCGCCCGGTGGCGCGGCCTGCGCGCCGGGCTTGGCCACGCCATCGCCCTGTTTCCGAATGACCCGCCGGTGCTCGATTCGCTCGCGCAGTTGGGGCGTTCGGCCAGAAAATTTTAATTAACCACGGATGGACACAGATAAACACGGATTAAAAATGAGCACCCCTCGCCCTGTCCCTCTCCCCGCAAGACGGGGACAGGGTGTCCGCAGGACGGGTGAGGGGATTTAATTTCTTCATTTGAGTCTGTCTGTGTCCATCTGTGGCTGACAAAGGCATGAAAATCGGCATCACGTGTTATCCGACGGTCGGCGGCAGCGGCATCCTGGCCACGGCGCTGGGGGAGGAGCTGGCGCGGCGCGGGCACGAGGTGCACTTCATCAGCTATGAACGGCCTTTCCGGCTGCCAAGAGACGTGGCGCGGCTGCATTTCCACCCGGTCGCCATCAACGACTATCAACTGTTCAAATATCCGGATTACACCCTGCCGCTCTCGGTGCGGATGGCCGAAGTCAGCCGCGATCATCAACTGGACGTGCTGCACGTGCATTACGCCGTGCCGCACGCCACGGCGGCGGTCCTCGCGCAGTCCATGCTCCCGCCGGAGCAGCGCCCGCGCGTGGTAACGACGTTGCACGGCACCGATACCACGCTGCTCGGCTGTGACCCCGGCTACGGCCCGGCGATTCACCATGCGCTCACCTGCTCGGATGCGGTCACGACGGTATCCGATTTTTTGAGGCAGGAAACCCAGCGCGTGCTGGGTTACAACGGCTCCCTGGAGGTCATCCATAATTTCTTTGAACCGCGCCAGCCACACCGTTCGCGGGAGGAGGTGCGATGCGAGCTCGGCTTGCGGGACGAGGTGGTGCTGCTGCACTCTTCCAATCTGCGTCCGCTGAAGCGCATCGATTTGCTGCTGGAAACGGCCGCGCGCATCCAGCCGCGCGAAGCGTTCAAGCTGCTCATTCTGGCCGGTGGCGACTTCGCGCCGTTCATGAGCGAAGTGCGGCGGCTGGAGCTGGAAGACCGGGTGCTGGTGCGCGAGCGGGTGAGCGATATCGAGGATTACCTGCAAATCGCTGACATTGGCCTGTTCACTTCCGAGTCG
>DATJOW010000112.1:0-7983 GCA_035506715.1 Candidatus Acidiferrum sp.
CGCAGGCCGCGCAATACCTGCCAGGTGCCGTAGATGTAATTCACCCCCCAACGGCCATACCACGAACCATCTTCTTCCTGATGCTCGCGAAGAAAGCGTAGCGCCTTCTGCACCTGCGGATGCTCGAGGCTCCACCCCTCATAGCCCAGCAATTCCAGGATCCTGGCCGTAATATCCGCGCATTCCGGGTCCAGCATGGCGTTGTGGTCGGCAAACGGCACTTTCTCGAGGATGTTCTTCGTGCAATCCTTGTCGAATGCCGCCCAGCCGCCGTCCTTGCACTGGAACGACATCATCCATTTCAACCCGCGCTGGAAACACTCGTCGCGCCGCCTGGGATTGTCCGTCGGGATTTTGCGCAGCGCGAGCAGCACCATCGCCGTGTCGTCCACGTCGGGATTCCATTTGTTGTTGAACTCGAAGACCCAGCCGCTGGCGTCCACCTTGGCGGGATTTTTGTGGATCCAATCGCCGTAGAAGCGGATCTCGCGGTCCATCAGCCACTCGGCGGCCTGCTTCAACTTCGGATGGTCCGCCGGCAGGCCCGATTCGTGGAGACAGACGGTGACAATGGCGGTGTCCCAGACGGGCGAGAAGCACGGTTCGATGCGGACGGCGTTTTCGGTTTCGTGCTCCAGCTTTTTCAATTCGCGCGCGGCGCGGATGACCTGCGGATGGTCATCGGGATAGCCGAGGGCGTGGAGGGCAATGAGCGAGTTGAGCATGGCGGGAAAAATCGCCGCCAGGCCGTCGGACCCTTCGAAGCGCGCGAGCATCCACTGCTCGGCCGTTTTCATTGCCCGTTTGCGAAAGGGGTGGATTTTGTGTTCGGCAAACCACTCAGCCAGCTTGTGCAGGCGGTCCAGCCAGAGGAAGAAATTGCGCCAGGAAAGTGCTTCCGGGTCGGGGGACAGGGCCAGGTCACGCTCGTGGATGCCTTCCGGATACAGTTCGTCCAAGTCCACTTCGACCGGCCGGGTGGGTTTGAAATGGTTGATGATGGACAGCGGGACGAGCATGCCGCGCGACCAGTTGCTCATGTCCCAGAAGTTCACGTGGAACCATTTGCCGATGAGCAGCACTTCGGGCGGAACGGTCGGCACGTATTCCCAGGGATACAGGCCGAGCAGCGCGAGATACAACTTGGAGAACGTGTTCATGCGCGGCACGCCGCCGAGGTGCAGCGCCATTTCGCGCGCCGCCAGCATGCGCGGGTCCGTCACCGGCAACCCGGCCAGCTTCAGGGCGAGGTAGGCCTTGATGGTGGCGTTTACTTCCGAGGGTCCGCCGTAATAAATGTTCCAGCCGCCGTCGGACAACTGCATGGACAAAATGTGGTTGACCGCCTTGCGCTGCCATTCCTTGTCGACCTTCCCGTGCCAGTGGTGGTAGGCGATGGTGTCGGAGACGAGCGTCGAATCCACCATCAATTCACCAACCCAATAACCCTCGGGTTTCTGCAGGCGGAGCAGGTTCGCCTGGGCCCGCGCCAGGGCGGTTTCCAGGTTCCGGAGAAATTCCGCCGGCGGGCGGGTCGCCGGAAGCGGCGACACCGTGGAACTGCTTGTTATCACGCGTCTACTCTGCGAATTCGCGGCAAAACTGTAAAGTTTTAAGTGCCTCGGCCCGGAGCCATTTCCCGGAGATTGTTATGGACAAACCGGTTGAAATGCAATAATGAATGGACATCGGTTGACGACAGGCCGGCAGGAAATCTTATGAGCTATCGGATTGCTCGTTACGGCTGGGTGCCCGATTTGCCGGATCAGCGCGACCATCTTTACGCCGCGCCGGTCGAGTGGCTGGCGGTATTGCCGGCGCGGGTCGATCTGTGCCCGCAATGTCCGCCGGTTTACGACCAGGGTCCCCTCGGCAGTTGTACCGCCAACGCCATTGCCGCCGCCATCGAGTTTGACCGGCTGAAGCAGAAATTGTCTGATTTCGTGCCGTCGCGCCTTTTCATTTATTACAACGAACGCGTCATCGAACATACGGCGGATTTCGACAGCGGTGCGCAAATCCGCGATGGCATCAAAAGCGTGGCCCGGCAGGGGGATTGTCCAGAGTCAGAGTGGCCATATGTCATCGCCCGGTTCAAAACCCGCCCGCCCGCCCGCTGCTATGCCGACGCGCTCCCGTACCGGGTCGTTTTGTACCAACGCCTGACGCCGGTGCTAAGCCAGCTCAAGGGATGCCTCGCTTCAGGTTACCCGTTTGTGTTTGGCTTCACGGTTTATGAAAGCTTTGAAAGCGCGCGGGTGGCGAAGACCGGTCACGCTTCCCTGCCCGGAGCCGGCGAACGGGCCATCGGCGGTCATGCGGTGATGGGCGTCGGGTACAACGATGCCCGGCAGTGGTTTGTCATTCGCAATTCGTGGGGCGCCCGGTGGGGACTGAAAGGATATTTCACTTTGCCTTATGCCTATTTAACCGATGAAAATTTGGCCACTGATTTCTGGACAATTCGGATTGTTCAGTGATAATGGCTTTAACCCGACCATAACTAATACAACATTATGACACTTACAAAACGCGACCTGGTCGTCCGCATCAGCAACGAAACCGGACTCGTCCAACAACAGGTGTTTGACGTCGTCCAGAAGACGCTCGATTACATCGCCGAAGCGCTCGCCAAAGGCGACAAGGTGGAGCTGCGCAACTTCGGGGTCTTCGAGGTCAAAGTCCGCAAAGCGCGCGTCGGCCGCAATCCCAACGCGCCGGAGACGGACGTGCCCATTCCTGCCCGCGCGATGGTCAAATTCAAGGCCGGCAAGGAAATGCGTGGTGACGTGCTCAAACTCACCCCGCAAAAGGTCGCCTGAGGGCGACCAATCCGCATCCCGATTGCCAGGCAAACCATTTTTTGGATATTCCGCCGTGAGCGTGCGGAGTGAAAAATGTCTCATCTTCGGCTGAAATCTCACCGGTGGAGCCAACCACCGGCCGTGGGACTTGTCGAAGGACCTTTCTTTCAAGGAGTTGAGCGGCGCAGGCGACGGCGCTGTTTTTTTGTCCAATAACGCTGATCCCTGCTTGAATTAAAATCAACTTAGGTTAAGATTGATTTAGTTTTTACTAATGAACCGCCCGCCACCCGATAGAGTTGCGCGTCTGTGCGCTTGACGTGTGTCAGCTTCCCGCGCGAGTTTTACGAGAAGCCTTTGTTGCCCCCTTGCCGCCCTGGCTGCTCTGGGTTGGCTGGTTTGCCCGCCGTCGCCGTTGGCTGCGGCGACCGGCACCATCCAGGATGTCCAGCACGTGGTAATCCTGATGCAGGAGAACCGCTCGTTCGATCACTACTTCGGATCGCTGCAAGGCGTGCGGGGATTCAATGATCACAGCGCGCTGCTTTTCCAGAGCGGATACAGCGCTTTTTACCAACCCCAGGGCACCAACTACGTTTGGCCGTTTCATGTAACCGCCCCATGTCTGGCCGATGTCGAACATGACTGGGGCGGGGAGCACGCGGTTTGGAACGCCGGGTTGTGGAATCAGTGGGTATCGGTCAACGGGGTGGGGGCAATGACCTATTATACGCGTGGCGATCTGCCGTTCTATTACGCGCTGGCGGATGCCTACACCATTTGCGACGCCAATTTTTGCTCGGTCATGGGGCCGACTTTCCCGAACCGGCTTTACCTGTTCACCGGCATGATTGACCCGGGTGGGACGGGCGGCGGTCCGGTCATTGATAACAATGTGCCGCCAGGCGGCTTTACCTGGACCACCTATCCGGAACGGCTGCAGACGGGCGGCATTACCTGGAAAGTTTATCGGCGAAGCGACGATTGGTTTGGCGATGCGTTGCCCTGGTTTGCTCAGTTTAAGAATTCCGCGCCGGGGAATCCTCTCTATGATCGTGGAGTGGCGCCGGTACCGGATGTGGTGGCGGCATTCCAATCGGATGTCACCAATGGAACCCTGCCCCAGGTTTCCTGGATCATGCCGCCTTGGGAATATTCGGAGCATCCCTCCGTTGCTCCCGCCAACGGGGAATATTTCGTCAAACAGCTTCTGGATGCGCTGGCGGCCAATCCCGCGGTGTTCCATTCCACGGTCTTCATCATCACCTATGACGAAAACGGCGGATTTTTTCATCACGTCCCACCACCAGTGCCGCCGCCGGAGACGACGAATGAATTTGTCAGCGGACAGCCCATTGGTTTGGGTGTGCGAGTGCCGATGCTCATCATTTCTCCCTGGACGCGGGGCGGGCGGGTCTGTTCCCAAGTGTTTGATCACAGCTCGATCATCCGCTTTCTCGAGGTATGGACCGGCGTGATGGAGCCCAACATCAGCGCCTGGCGCCGCCAGGTTTGCGGTGACTTGACTTCGGCATTCGATTTTGCGCATCCGGACACGAGCTTCCCGATCTTGCCTGACGTCCTGCCGGTTAACGTGCCGGCAGTGAGCCCGCCAGCGCCCTCGCCCCAAGTGCCTCCGATGCAGGAGCCGGGGACGCGGTTGTCCATGCCGCTGCCTTACCAGCCGGATGCCAGCGCTTCAACCGATTGCGGCGCCCAGCGGTTGAATATCACTCTTACGAATGCCGGTTCCGCCTCGGTACATTTTGCCATCTATGCCAACGCCTACCGCACCGATGGTCCGTGGCAGTATGATGTGGGTCCTTTGGGTTCGCTCACCAATTCGTTTGCCGTGACCGCTACCAACGGCGTAGGTTATGATTTTAGCTGTTATGGTCCAAATGGATTCCTACGGCGGTTTGCCGGGAATCTCAGCCCGGACTGCAACCGGCTCGAAGCGACCTCCAGTCTGGATGCCAATGCCGGAAACATTACGCTCACACTTCAAAATTCCACGGCGACCGGTGTGAATTTTATCATTGTTGATGGTTATGGGTTGAGCGGACCGTGGACCAACACCGTCGCTCCCGGCGGGCTGGGCACCCGCACTGTTTTCGCCGGCACCAACAACGGCGGTTGGTACGATCTCACCATAACGACGGACGCCGACCCGCGCTTTTTGCGCCGGCTGGAGGGACACGTGGAAACCGGCAATGCCATGCCAACCGCTTCCAACGCGCCCAATGTAACGATTTGGATTATCCCACCGACGACCAATTCGCCCCCGGGGACCAATACTCCGCCCAATCCACCCGGGCCATTCACGTTGCCGAGCGGCTTGAATCCCGTGCCGGCAACCAATGCGCTTTTGGTTTTTGGTGTCCCCTATGGCACGAATTTCATGGTCATTTATCCACAGTGGGCTTCCAACTGCGTTGTGGAATACAGCGCCACCCTTGCGTCGAACTCCTGGATTCCAGCCTTTGCTCCCGCAACCAACTTGGGGAACTACTTTGTCGCGCCGCTGCCGCTCACACCCTCGAACGCCTTTTTCCGCCTCCGACAATAAGGGCTTTGTCTGGTCGGGTCGCCGGCGCCGATCGCGTCTACCCGGCCGGTTTGGACAGCACTTAGGCAGAATGGCCCGAATTTGTTGGGTTTTATCGTTTCCAACGACGGCCAAATTCTGGGGGTAATGGCCAAAATTGGCTGAAGAATTGCTTGAAAAGTGCGCCATGAGCCAAATGGCGCTTAACCGGCTTTCCAATCTATGGAAGTTGGCCGGGCTGTTTCTTCACTTTGGCACCACCGCCTTCGGCGGTCCGGTGGCGCATCTCGCTTTGATGGAACAGGAAATCGTGGTAAAGCGCGGCTGGCTTTCCCGGTCGGAGTTTTTGGAGTTGCTGGATACGGCCGTTTTCATTCCGGGATCCAACCCGACAAAAATGGCGCTGCTGATCGGTTATCGCCGGGGTGGCTGGCTTGGTCTGCTGTTGGGAGGCATTTGCTTCATCCTGCCGGCTACTTTCATCGTCGGTGTCATCGCTTGGGCTTACATAACGTATGGCAAACTCCCGTTGAGCGAAGGTCTCTTTTATGGCATCAAACCCGTTGCCATCGCGGTGATGGTGCAGGCGATGTGGACGCTGGGCCAAAGGACGATCAGGACGTGGTTGCTGGCGATCGTCGGCACCGGTGCCTTGGTGGCGGGATTTTATGGTGTCGATCTGGTGATGATCCTGCTGGTTGCCGGTTTGTTGATGCTGGCCGCCCGCGCCACCGGCCAGGCCGTTCAAGTGGCGGCGGCCGGCGCAGCGCCCCTGCCGTCGTCGGTGCCCGGATTCAAACTGCTTTCAACCGCCGGCACGCTGGCGCCCTTCAGCGCCTGGCCGATGTTCCTGTTTTTTCTCAAAGTGGGCTGCGTCATGTTCGGCAGCGGTTATGTGCTGGTTGCATTTTTGCATACCGACTTCGTTGAGCACCGGCAATGGCTGACTGGAGGCCAGCTTCTGGATGCCGTCGCGGTCGGCCAGTTCACTCCGGGACCGTGGCTTACGGCCGTTACGTTTGTCGGCTATCTTCTGGGCGGTCCTGAGGCGGCTTTGCTGGCGACGGCGGCGATCTTCCTGCCGGTGTTTGTGCTCTGCGCCACGTGCGAACCACTCATTTCGAGTCTGCGCCAGTCTCGATTGGCGGGCGGTTTTCTCGCCGGAGTCAATGTGGCATCACTGGCGATTCTGGCAGTGGTGACGTGGCGGCTGGGGGCCGTGGCGCTGGTGGACTGGCTGACCATTTCGCTGGCCGTGGCGGCCGCCGTGTGGTTGCTGTTCTACCGGGTGAACTCGACCTGGCTGATTCTCGCCGGTGCGGCAGTGGGCCTAGCCCGTTTTGTTTTCCAGAACGGTTTTTGAACGGCGGCCATCTCCCCGCGATTCGCCTTCTCTTTTTGCCGCCAGCCTTCTAACTTGGTCGGGTTCTATGGAACGATTGCCCGGATTCCGCGATTTTTATCCCGAACCGCTTCCGCACTCCGACGTCTGGAGCGCCGACGCCCGCCAGTACCTGTTTGAAAAATGGCGCACGACCGCCCGGCGCTATGGCTTCCGTGAATACGACGGTCCGCCGCTGGAACCGCTCGAATTATTCACCACCAAGAGCGGCGAGGAAATCGTCGGCCAGCTTTATAATTTCACCGACAAAGGCGATCGTGCCGTGGCATTGCGGCCGGAAATGACGCCCACGCTGGCGCGCATGGTGGCCGCCCACGAGCGCAATTACAAAAAACCGGTCAAGTGGTTCGCCATCCCGCAGCTCTTCCGCTACGAACGCCAGCAGAAGGGCCGCCTGCGGGAGCACTTCCAGTTCAATGCCGACCTCATCGGGGAAACCGATCCGGCGGCTGACGCGGAATTGATCGCCCTGCTCATTGACACCTTGCGGTCGGTCGGCCTGACCGAGCAGGATTTTATCATCCGCCTCAGCAGCCGCAACGCCTGGCAGGAGTTCTATCAAGGCAAACGGCGGACGGTGGACGGCGGAAGCAAGGCCAATGATGAATACGAGTTCTATCAGGCCATCGACAAATTGGAGCGCCTGGCGCCGGAAGAAAATGAAAAGAAACTGTCCGCGCTTGGCTTCTCCCTTGCGGAAGTTAACCGGTTCATCGAATCAGGCAAACCGACGGCCGAGCTGCAAAAGATTCTGGATAATCTGGCGGCGCGCGGCCTGCGCGAGTTCGTGAAGGTGGATTATCACGTCATCCGGGGGCTGGCCTATTACACCGGCGTGGTGTTCGAGGCGTTCGACGCCAAGGGTGAGTTCCGGGCCATTGCCGGCGGCGGCCGTTACGATAATCTGGTCAGGCTCATCAGCGGCGGCAAGGTGGACCTGCCCGCGCTCGGCTTCGGCATGGGCGACGTGGTGCTGCTTGAACTGCTCCGGGCGCGCGGCCTGCTGCCCAAATTCGATTCGCCGATGGACGTTTATGTGCTCATCGAGGATGAAAATCTCCGTCCGCAATCGCTCAAGCTGGTGCAGGATTTGCGCGCGGCGGGATATGCCGTGGATTATCCGCTCACGCCCGCCAGATCGGACAAGCAATTCAAACGCGCGCAGGAATTGAAAGTGGCGTCCACCGTTCGGCTCGAAAGCGATTCCTACGCGCGCATCCGCAATTTGC
>DATJOW010000113.1:0-12292 GCA_035506715.1 Candidatus Acidiferrum sp.
TGCCAAAGCCAATCGGAGTCAAGGCACCAAGGAAACATCGGGAAAAGGTTTCGAGGAATACCGAATTTCCTGTTCCTAAAACCTACAAAAATCTTTCGACCGTTGCCCACTTCGCCTAACCTTCCCCCGTGGGCACCGAACTGCGCAAAAAGACCACCGATTCCCGGCGCATCCTGATCGTGGATGACGACCCCAGCCAGCGCAGCCTTTTGAATTCGTTCCTCCGCACCCAGGGCTTCGACACCGTCACCGCCGATTCCGGCCAGCACGCCCTCGAAACCCTCCGCACCGCGAAATTCGACATGATGATTTCCGACGTGCGCATGCCGGGTCTGTCCGGACTGGAAACGCTCCGGCTGGCGCGCAAGGAACACGCCACCCTGCCCGTCCTGCTCGTCACCGCCTACACCGACGTCCGCGATGCCGTCGCCGCCATGCGCGACGGCGCCGTCAATTACCTCGCCAAGCCGATTGACCTGGATGAATTGCTGGCGTCCGTCCGCCAGGCCACCGGCATCGCCGCCGCGCCCCTGCCCTTCGCCCCGGAACGGCCGCTGCCGGAGTTCGTCGTCGCCCGCAGCCTGCTCATGCAGGCCGTGTTCCGCGATGTCGCGCTGATCGCCCCGTCCGAGACGCGCATCCTCATCACCGGCGAAAGCGGCGTGGGCAAGGAAATCGTCGCCGACGTCATCCATGCCTGGAGCCCGCGCGCTGCCGGCCCGCTCATCAAGGTCAATTGCGCCGCCATTCCCGAGACCCTGCTCGAAAGCGAATTGTTCGGTCACGAAAAAGGCTCGTTCACCGGCGCGCACGCCCAGCGCATCGGCCGGTTCGAGGAAGCCAACGACGGCACCATCCTGCTGGACGAAGTAGCCGAGATGTCGCCGGCGCTGCAGGCCAAATTGCTGCGGGTGACGCAGGACGGCTGTTTCCAGCGCATCGGGTCCAACCGCGAAATCAAGACCAACGCCCGCATCCTGGCCGCGAGCAACCGCAATCTGGAGGACGAGGTCAAGAGCGGCCGGTTCCGCGAGGATTTGTTTTACCGGCTGAACGTGGTGGAACTGAACGTGCCGCCGTTGCGCGAGCGGCGTGAAGACATTTTGCCGCTGGCCGGCAACTTCGTCGAGGAATTGACCAATGGCCGGGCGCGGTTTTCGGACACGGTGGCCGCCTGTCTGGAGGGCTATGCCTGGCCGGGAAACGTGCGCGAGCTGCGCAACGCCATGGAACGGGCGGTGCTGCTGTCCCGCAGCGAACTCATCCTGCCGGAGCACCTCCCCACGCGCGTGCGCGAGGCGGGCGGACTGCCGGCGGCTGCGCCTCCGCCCGGCGAAGCTCAGCAACTCGAGGAAATCGAGCGCCAGGCCATCCTGCAGGCGCTGAAACAGCACAACTCGAATCGCACGGAAACGGCCAAGGCGCTGGGCATCAGCCGGCGGGCATTGATTTACAAGCTGCAACGCTTTCGCGAGCAGGGGTTCCAGGTGGATTGAAACGCGACGAATGCGATAACGGTGGAAGAATTTAAACCACGGACGGACGCGGATGCCCTCACCCCGCCCTCTCCCATCGGATGGGAGAGCGTGGCCGGAGGCTGGGTGAGGGATTTCCATGGCGCGACTATCAGCATTTACTGGTGGTTGATCTATTGCACGATTTAGAGGGTATGACCTCGTGATGACAAATCACTCGGCGGGACTGGACAGTTATGATAAGTTTGATTCAGCGGTCCGCCCGCAGGACGGGTCGCTGAAACAGCTCAACCAAGGCAGCATTCGGGTCGGTGGTAGCGTCGAGCCTGTGGCTCGAAATCGGCGTCCGGCGCTGACACTACAACTGCGAAATTGGAACGCTGCCCGACGAAAGGGAAAATTTATGGCTCAGGCAATCATGGATCCGGAGAAGGTGCGGCGCTTTGCCGACGAGTTGAACCGGTTCAACACCGACCTGGAGAACCGGCTGGTGCTGCTGCAGGCCCGGTTTACGGCGCTGGGCGACACCTGGCAGGACCAGGAACACGAGAAATTCGCCGAGGAATTCAAGCTGGCCATGAAGGCGCTCAAAAAATTTGTCGAGCTGTCCAAGGCGCACACCCCGTTCCTGCTCCGCAAAGCCCAGCGCATCGAGGAATATTTGCATCAACGATGATCTATTGAAATCCTCCTCCTCCCCATCCTCGACCTCGGTTTTTTGGTTATGATTACGAGGAGGAGGACGAGGACGAAAAAGAATATGGCCGAACGCGCCCAAGTCACCTCCGTCGAAGCCGTGGAAGCCTTCCGTGCCGACCTGATTGTTTTCCTGGGCAAGGCGCGCGCCGCGGTTGAGGAAGCCACCGACGAAGTCCTGCGCACCCGGCTCTGGGTGCAAAACGACCAGCGCCGGACCTGGGAGAATGAAATCCGCGTGCGCTACCGGAAACTGGAGGAGGCCCGGGCGGAACTGTTCAGCGCCCGGCTGTCCCAGTTCCAGGAGCCCACCGATTTGCGGCTGATGACCCAGCAACGGGCCGAGCGCGCCTACCGCGAAGCCGAAGACAAAATCGCCGTCTTGAAAAAATGGAACCGCGAACTGGAAAACCGCACCGATCCGCTGGTCAAGCAGGTCACCCAGTTCCACAGTTTTCTGACCACCGACATGGGCCGCGCCGTCGCCTATCTCGCCCAAGTGGTCCGCGCTTTGGAAGCCTATGCCGGCGGTCCGGCGCCGGGACCGGAAGCGGCGGCCCCGACGGCTGAAACCCCGCCGGCCGGCGAAGGCGCATCTAGACCATGAACCTGAGCGGCAGCAAAAATCGGCTGGTCGCCCTCACAAAAGAGCTTTCCAAGCGCTGGGAGGACACCAAAAATTACTGGCGCGACACGAAAAGCCAGGAATTCGAGCAGCGTTACATGACCGAGCTGTTCGCCAACGTGGACCGGACCATCACCGTGATGGACAAACTGAACGAAGTGTTGATCAAGGTCAGGAAGGACTGTGAATAGGCACCTGGGCGCCAACGAAATGCTCGCGCTCTTGAACCAGCTCAAGAGCGTCCTGCAGGATTTTGCCGCGCAGGAGGAAAAACTCGGCGGCGAGCTCCGCGCCCGCACGGGCGCCGAAAACAAGGCTTACGAGGCCGCCTCCCGGGCGCAGGACGCCCAATCGGCCGAAATTCTCTCCGGCGCGGAAGCGGCCGCCGAAACCGAAAGGAAAAATCTGCGGTCCCGATTCGAGCGCCGCAAAGCCCGCATCACCCAGGCCCATCTCACGTGCAACCGGCAGGTCATGGAAGGCACCGACCGCGCCGGCCGCCGGCAGCGAGGCTTGCAGCGCAGCGCCATGGACACGGAACGCCAGAAGGAAGAAGACCTGGCCGCCAACACTGCCCGATGGCAGGATTTCCAGAACCGGCTGGCCGAAAGTTATGCCGGGTTTGCGCCTTTGGAAAAGTCCGTGAGGAGCGCGTTTCGCGGTTACGGCGCTTTTCGCCGGCTGCTCTCCCCGAAGCGGATCTGGCCGGAAGCCAGCCTGCCCGCGGAGGACAACCGGTTGTTTGAAGAGCTGCAGCAGCTCGAAACCAAAACTCGCGATGAGTTGAACCGATTCGGGCAATTCCTTCTGCCGCGACTTTTCAAATATCTGCCGATGTGGCTGCTGACAATCCTGCTGCTACCATTTCCAGTGTTATTGCTGTTGGCAAATCTATCGCAGCAGGTTTTTCCCATCGCCTACCCGCCCTCGAAATCCAACCCCAGTTTCAATCTGGCGCTGGGCGTTGTCCTGGCAGCGCTCTGGGTGGCTCTGTTGATAATACATCAACTGGGAAAACGCCAAGCCAGCCCCATCGCCCGGACAATTGCCGGCAATCTGGCCCGGGCCAGAAAGCTTCACGACGATTCCCTTACCCGGGCGGAATTGCGCTGGCAACAGGAACAGGAACGGATCCAAAGGGATTTTGACACAACCAGCCGCAGCCTGACGAAAGAATGGAAACAGACAGTCAAGGCCGCCCTGGACACGCGCAGCGCCCGCGCCCAGCAGGTGGACGAGAAGGCCGCGCGCGCCCTGTTGGCGAATGAACTGGACTTCCGCGCCAAACTCAAACGGCTGGATGGCCTCCACGCTGAGAACCTGGAGCGCCTGAAAACCCAGGGTGAGGCCCGGGCCAGGGAACTGGCCGGCACGCATGCCGAAAAAATGACGCGGCTGGACGCGGAGGAGAAAACCCGCTGGCAATCCCTGGCAACGGAATGGAAAAGCAGCATCCAGCCTCTGCACGAAGCCTTGGCCGCCGCCCGTGCCGCCGCCGGGGAATTGTTTCCTGACTGGCCGTCGCCAGCCTGGAAAAACTGGGCGCCGCCGCCGGACTTCAAAAACGTGGCCAAGTTCGGGCGCCTCGACGTGGACGTCGCCCGATTTGCCGAGGCGATGCCGAAAGACCGGCGATTGGCCCTGCCTTTTCCGGCCAACTTTTCCGTCCCGCTCCTGCTCAAGTATCCCGGCCAGGGCTCCATTCTTTTTGAGACGGCCAAGACGGGCGGCGAGGAGGCGATTGGCGCGATCAACAACATCATCTTCCGCCTGCTGTCCGCTCACCCGCCGGGCAAACTCAGCTTCACGATTTTCGATCCCGTCGGCCTCGGCCAGAACTTTGCCGGCCTGATGCACCTGGCCGATTACGAGGAGAGCCACATCAACAGCCGCATCTGGACGCAATCCGGCCAGCTTGAGGAAAAGCTCGCCGAGTTGAACGAGCACATGGAAAAGGTCATCCAGATGTACCTCCGCAACGAGTACGAGACCATCGCCGAATACAACGCCCAAGCCGGCACCATCGCGGAGAAATATCACGTGCTGGTGATCGCCGACTTCCCGGTGAATTTCACGGAAACCGCCGGCCGGCGGCTCATCAACATCGCCACCAGCGGCGCGCGCTGCGGCGTGTTCACGCTCATTCATTGGGATCGCCGCCATGCCCTCCCCCAGGGCTTCGTGGCCGATGAACTCCGCAAGAACAGCCTTTGCCTGACCCGCGCCGAAACCGCGTTCCGGCTGGAAAACAAGCAGCCCGGCGGGACGCGCCTGACGCTCGACACGCCGCCCTCGCCGGAATTCGTCACCGATTTCCTCCATCGCGTCGGCGAAAGCGGCCGCGATTCCAACCGCGTCGAGGTCCCGTTTGAACAGGTCGTTCCACCGCCGGACAAAATTTGGACGGAGGAGACGACCGACGAACTTACCGTGCCCATCGGCCGTTCCGGCGCCACCAAGTTGCAACGGCTCGAAATCGGCAAAGGCACCCGCCAGCACGCGCTCGTCGCCGGCAAGACCGGTTCCGGCAAGTCCACGCTCTTTCACGTCATCATCACCAATCTCGCCCTCTGGTGCAGCCCCGAGCAGGTGGAGTTTTACCTGGTGGACTTCAAGAAAGGCGTCGAGTTCAAATGCTACGGCAACCGCCGCCTGCCGCACGCGAAGGTCGTGGCCATCGAAAGCGACCGCGAATTCGGGCTGAGCGTGCTCCAGCGCGTGGACGAGGAATTGCGCCGGCGCGGCGACCTGTTCCGCAAGCTCGGCGTGCAGGATCTCGCCGGCTACAAACGCGCCGGCGGCACCGAATCCATGCCGCGCTCCCTGCTCATCATTGACGAATTCCAGGAATTTTTCGTCGAGGAAGACCGCGTTTCGCAATCCGCCGCCGTCCTGCTCGACCGCATCGTGCGGCAGGGCCGCGCTTTCGGCATTCACGTGCTGCTCGGCTCGCAAACGCTGGGCGGCGCCTACACGCTCGCCCGTGCCACCATCGGCCAGATGGTCATCCGCATCGCCCTCATGTGCAACGAGGCCGACGCATACCTCATCATGGACCAGGACAACCCGGCCCCGCGCCTGCTCTCGCGGCCGGGCGAAGGGATTTACAACGACGCGGCTGGGTCTATCGAAGGCAACAGCCCGTTCCAGACCGTTTGGCTGCCGGAAGACGTGCGCGATGGTTTTCTGGCAAAGGTCCGCGCCCGGGCCGATCAAGGCAAAGAATCCTATCCCGGACCGTTTGTGTTTGAAGGCAACGCCCCGGCCGACGTGCGGGAGAATCCACTGCTTAATGAACTGTTGAAGGCTCCCCACCCCGGTAGGGCCGACCTGCCGGTCGGCCAGGACACGCAGCAGCGCGTCCCTACCGGCCCCGCCAGCCCCGCCGCCGCCCGCATCTGGCTGGGCGCGCCCAATTCCATCAAAGGCCCGACCGAGGCCGTGTTCCAGAAGCAGAGCGGCAGCAACCTGCTGATTGTGGGGCAGAGCGAGGAACGTTCCGCCACGTTGCTGGCCGTCGCGCTGGTGTCGCTGGCCGCGCAGTATCCGAAAAATGCCGTGCGGTTCGTCCTGCTCGACAGCTCGCCGCCGGGCTTTCCGCAGCGCGAACTGCTGCAGCGCGTCGTCGCGGCTGTCCCGCGCGAGATCATCCAGGTGAACAACAGCAACCTGGCGGAAATCATAAACGGGCTGGCGGAAGAGGTAAAACGCGGTGAAGAAAAAGGTTCAGCCCCGGAGACGTTTGTGCTGGTTCACGGTTTGCAGAACTACAAGAAACTCCGGCAGGAGGATGAATTCAGCTTTTCCAGCAGTGACGCCGGCGGCGCCAATCCGGCCACGGCGTTCATGACCCTGATCAGCGAGGGACCGGCCCAGGGATTTCATGTGATCGCCACCTGCGACACGTACAACAACGTGAACCGGTTCCTGGGGCGGAAGACGCTGACCGAATTCGAGATACGGGTGCTCTTCCAGATGAGCGCGAGCGATTCCGCCAGTTTGATCGACGCGCCGGATGCCGGGACGCTCGGCCTGCATCGCGCGCTGTATTACAACGACCGGGAGGGCTACACCGAGACGTTCCGGCCGTATGCATTGCCCGGCCACGACTGGATCGAGGAAGTGGCCAAGAACTTGAAGGGGTTGATGAAATGATCGTCGGAGCCGACGTGAGGGGGCTTCTTATTTTCGATTTACGATATACGATTGACGCCGGGGTGTGAACTGCGGATGAATCTCGTAAATCGTAAATCCGATATCGTAAATTCAATCAGTGCCTCGTTACCTCGGCGCCGACGGGCAATCAGACGTACAACGCGCTTTCCAAATCGCGCACCAGGACGCTCATGAAGGGATAGCGCTTTTCGGGATCGCGCGCGAGGCACTTCAGCACCACCTTTTCGAGCGCAACCGGAAGGTCCGCGTTGTGCTCGCGCGGCGGCGTGGGCCGGGAATTGTCCAACTGTGCCGCCAGGATTTCCGACGGGGTCTCGCCGGGGAACGGCTTCTGGTTGGTCAGCAATTCGTAGGCGGCCACCCCGTAGGCAAAAATATCCGCGCGCGGATCAATCGGCTTCTGCTGCAACTGTTCGGGCGCCATGTACCCCGGCGTGCCCGGGTTCTTCGACATTTTCTTGGGCTTTTCGGGAATCGGCTGGGCCAGGTCGAAATCAATCAGGCGCACGTTGCCGTTGCGGGTGACCAGCACGTTTTCCGGCTTGAAATCCAGGTGCATGTAACCGCTTTCGTGCACGTGGGTCAGGCCGTAAGCCATGTCGATCAGGATTTGGGCGACGTTCTCCGTCAGGATCGGGTCGTGCTGGGCGAAGAGCTCCTTCAGATTGGCCGCCTCCACGTAATCCATGACCATGTAAACCGTTCCGTTGGCCCGGCCGTGCTCGACATAGCCGACGACGTACTCGCTTTCATTGATCTTGGACAGGATTTCGCAGCCCCGGAGGAACCGGCGCCGCGCCAGGAGATTGAAGCGGAACCGCTCCTTCAACTTCCGGAGGGCGTAGGGTTTGCCCCGGCTGTCGGTCACCAACCAGATTTCTGCCATGCCACCGCTGTTGAGAAGCTCCTGCGGATAAAATCGTCCGAACCGTTCCTGTGTCACCGGCCCGGCTGTCTCGGTTTCCTGCAATTCGTGCGCCATTCCAGAGGTTCTTTAGCACGTCGTCGCTGCGAGTGCGAACAAATAAACGTCCCCGTTCACGTATTTAGACGATGTGAAGCCGTGGTTGGTGACGAATAATATCACCGCCCGACGCATCGGCATGGGTAATCAACACGCGATCGCGGAGAGACGGGTAATCCTTGACTTCAACTGGTTTGAAACCGGTCCGTTCCTAATAAACCTTGCGCAGGTTGGACGGCAGGATGTTGAGTTCGAGGCGGTACTTGGCGACCGTGCGGCGGGCGATGACGATGCCCTTTTCGCTCAGCATCTTCACCACTTCATGGTCGGACAGCGGCTTGGCGGGGTCTTCGTTCTTGAAAATTTCGGCAATCATGTCCTTCACGCTGGTGTTGGACACGTTTTCGCCGCTCGCCGTCTGCAAGCCGCCGGTGAAGAAATATTTCATCTCGAACACGCCCTGCGGCGTCTGCATGTATTTGCCGGACACGGCGCGGCTGACGGTGGTTTCGTGCACGCCCACCGCCTCGGCAATTTGCGCCATGATGAGCGGCTTGAGGTGGGATACACCCTTTTCCATGAAATCGCGCTGGCGCTTCACGATCTGCTTGCCGATGTTCAAAATCGTCTGCTGCCGCTGGTGCAGGCTCTTGATCAGGAATTTCCCGGCGCGGATCTTCTCGCGGATGTAATTCTTCACCTCGGCGGTATTGCCGCCCTGCGCCATGAGGTCCTTGTAAATGTTGCTGATGCGCAGATGGGGAATGTGCTCGTCGTTGGTTGTCACCACGTATTCGTCGCCGACCTTTTGCACGAAAACCTCGGGGAGGACATACTGGTTGGCATCCGGCAGGAAGGCGCGGCCGGGCCGGGGCTCGAGCCGGCCGATGCGGCCGATGGCGGATTGGGCCTCCTCTACGGTGCAGCCGGTGCCGCGAGCGATTTCCGGAATGCGCCGCTTGCCCAGGGCCTCCATGTGGTCGCGCACGATGCGATACTCGAGCGATTCCTGCTGGCCGGCGCGCTCGAGCTGGAGCATCAGGCATTCGCGCAGGTCGCCCGCCCCCACCCCCGGCGGCTCGAAAGTCTGAATGACCTTCAGGACATGGGCGATTTTGTCGGCCGGCAGGTTGTTGGACGCCGCCATTTCCTCGACCGTGGCCTTGAGATAGCCGTAATCGTCGATATTGCCGATGATGAGTTCGGCGATGGCGCGCTCGTCTTCGTTTAAATCCGTTTCCCGCACCTGGTCCATCAAAATCTGGGCAAAGGACGTGCCCGCCGCGAGGGAATCGAACATGAACTGGCGCTTTTCCTCCTCCTCGGCGCTCTGGCGCATGGGAATGTTAGTCTGCGAAAAATGGTCGCGCCATTCCTGGTCCAGTTGCACAAGCTTGTCGAATTCCTGCTGAAAATCGTCCACCGGCGCCTCGGCGCCCTTTCCCGCCTCGCCGTCAAACGCGGCGTCCTCCGGGGTTTCGACCGCATCGGGAGGCTCGGCCACTTCATCGGCGTCGCGCTCGGCCTTCTCGCGCATTTCGGTGTCGGGCGACGTCATTTCCTCGAGGACGGGGTTTTGCTGCAACTCCTGCTCGACGAGGGCTTTGAGTTCGAGGGTGGGCGCCTGGAGCAACGCCAGCGACTGCTGGAGCTGCGGGGCCAGCACCAGTGACTGCGTCAAACGCGTGGATAATTGAAGGCCTTGAACCATTTGCCGGAGCAAGATAATACGGTTTTCGCCAACTACAAGCAAAAAGTGGCACGACAATCGCTGCATGGGTTAAAATCCAACGAAAAACTGGATTTTTTTCTTCGCCGGCTGCATCTTGGAATCATGAAATTGATTCTCTCGACGCATAACATCACCCTGACCCAGGCCATCGAAGAGCATATCCTGCGGCAGCTCGAGAAACTCGATCATTTTGACCGGCGCACCATTGACGCGCGGGTGACCCTCGAACACGACCACACCCGCACCGCCGGAAAACAATTCTCCTGCTCCATCCGCGTGAGCGTGCGCGGACCCGACCTGTTTGCCGAGGACGTCGAGAGCGACCTCTATGCGGCCATTGACAAGGTCGCCAAGAAAATCAAACAGCAAATCCGCAAACGCCACGGCAAACGCGCCGCGCGCAAGCACAAGATCGCGCTGCACAAGCGGACCCGCCGGGAAACCGGAGCGGCCTGAGGTTGGGCGTTGATTCGCCCGTCGTTAAATCGTATTAACCGGGCAACGCTTTGCGATGCGCGGTAAAAACCACATCATTCTTCGCGCCCGCACCTTGCTGCCGGTGGCGCGGCCGCCCATCGACAACGGCGCGGTGCTCGTTTCCGGGAACCGCATCCGCGCCGTCGGGCGCTGGGCCGACCTGCCGCGGCCAGCGCCCGGAAAAACTTGCGACCTGGGCGATGCGATTTTGCTCCCTGGACTGGTCAACGCCCATTGCCATCTTGATTACACCGGCATGGCCGGAATGCTGGCCCCGCCCCGGACCTTCACCGACTGGATTCACCTGATGATTTCGGCCAAGGCGCAGTGGGAATACGCGGATTATGCCCGTTCCTGGCGGAGCGGCGCCCGCCAGTTGCTCGAAACCGGCACCACCAGCGTCGGCGACATTGAAACTGTCCCCGATCTGCTCCCGGAGGCATGGAACAGCACCCCGTTGCGCGTCGTTTCGTTCCTGGAGATGACTGGAATTCGGGCAAGCCGCGAGCCGGAAGGTATTCTGCGCGAGGCGCTGGCAAAAATCGGCGGGCTGGACCATCCGCGCTGTCAGGCCTCGCTCTCACCGCACGCGCCCTACTCCACCACGCCCGGCTTGCTCCGGCAGAGCGCCGAAGTCGCGCGAAAGCGCGGCTGGCGTCTCTGCGTCCACGTCGCCGAGTCGGAACAGGAATTTGAAATGTTCCGGCACGCGCGCGGACCGATGTACGCCTGGCTGAAACGCAACGACCGGGAAATGTCCGACTGCGGACAGGGATCGCCCGTCCAGCACCTGGCGCGCAACCGGGTATTGGGCGGGAACCTGCTGGCCGTGCATGCCAATGTGCTGGCCCGCGGCGATGCTGCCTTGCTTGGCCGGCATCACGCGCACGTTGTCCACTGCCCCCGCAGCCATGAATACTTCCGCCACCCGCCATTTCCGCGTCACCGGCTGGTCCAAGCCGGGGTAAACGTCTGCCTGGGGACCGACAGCCTGGCCACCGTCCGCAAAGTTCGCAAACAAAACCCCGAACTCGACCTCTTCGAGGAAATGCGCGCGCTCGCGGATTCGGACCCAGGCCTTTCGGCGGCCGGAATTCTGCGGATGGCCACGGTCAACGGCGCGCGCGCCCTTGGCTTCGCCGGACAAATCGGCGAGTTGACCGTGAATGCGCTGGCGGACATGATCGTCATCCCGGCCCGGGCGGGCACGGCCGAAGCCTGCGCCGCCGTGCTGGCCCATTCCGGCCCGGTAAGCGCGGTTATGATCGGCGGAAAATGGGCCGTGCCGCCGAAATGATTCGGCATTCGGGCAACCGCGACGCGGGAGCATCTGGATACTGTTCTTGCGGCGTGGTAAACGCGTAAGAATAAGGGCATCCGGAAGGTACCCCAACCCGCACGCTGGAAGCGTGCGCTACGCTGTAGCGCAGCCATCCTGACCGCGGGTTATGGCGGCTTCCAGCCGCCCATTCCAGGAATAGTGTCAAGATGCGGCCCCGCGACTCGGCGGCCAGCCTTTTTGCTCGTAAATCGTAAATCGTAAATCGTAAATTCCCGGCGTGATTTCGTTTGACGAAGATTTAGGCTGCCGCCTCGCCGACTTGCGCCGGCAAAATCTGCGCCGCGACCTGCGCCGGGTGGACTCGGCAACGGGCACGCGCATCCGGATTGGCGGGCGGGCGCTGCTCAATTTTTCGTCCAACGATTACCTCGGCCTGGCGAATGAGCCGGCGCTCAAGGAAGCCGCGATTAGCGCCGTGGATCAATTCGGCGCCGGCTGCGGAGCGTCGCGGTTGATTTGCGGTTCGCTCGCCCCCCATCACGAATTGGAGGAAACGCTAGCCGCTTTCAAGGGCACGGAAGCCGCGCTGAGCTTTTCCACCGGCTACGCCACCGCCATCGGCACCATCGGCGCCCTGCTCACCAAGGACGATGTCATCATCCTCGACAAGCTGGTGCACGCCTGCATCGTGGATGCCGCCCGACTTAGCGGCACAAAAATCCGCGTGTTCGCCCACAACGACCTGGATGACCTCGAAGACAAATTGAAATGGGCCGGGAAAGTCCAAAGTCCAAACTCCAAGATCCAAGGTCAGCCGCGCACGCTAATCGTCACGGAAAGTGTCTTCTCGATGGACGGCGATGCC